>CAMFLK010000274.1 GCA_945957135.1 uncultured Rhodospirillales bacterium | reverse complement strand
CTCCTTCGCCCCCCAGGGCGTCTGGCCCAAGGTCCCCACACGCTTCGGCTGGCTCGGCCAGATGGTCGGCTACCCCTTCTTCCAGGTCGTCCCCGGCGTCTATGGCTTCCTTCTGGAACCCGAGGTCACCCAGCTCCTCCAGGAGGTTCCCCAGGCCGTCCGCCTGCTGCGCCCCATGGCGCGGATGATGGGCCTGACCCATCCGCTGCTCGACAAGCCCAAGCGGGTGCGCAAGCCGCGGCCCAAGGTGGAGCGCAAACCCCAATCCCGCCCGCGCGACGCGCGGGACACGCCCGGCCCCTACCAGGTGCCGAAGAAGTGGCGCCTGCAAATCCCCAAGCGAAGCTGGAGCGGCGGCACCGACGAATGGGAAAAGACGGGATAACCTCCAGCCAAGACGATTGACCTGATTTCCCCTTGGGACAAGTTCCCGAGGCGCCGCCGCATGTACAAGCCAAAACGAATAAAAGTTCTTTGCTTCTTTCTTTCAAGAAAGAAGCTCTTCCTTAATTCTCTTTTACCTGATCCACCCCGCCAGCACGCTCCCCGGTGCCAGCAGGGCGAAGGCCCAGATTGGCGCCGACACCCAGTTGGCGATCTGGAAGATGGTCCAGGGCATTTCGAAGATGCCGCACAGCAGGGGCACGGTGGCGCGCAGGGGGCTGAAGAAGCGGCACAGCACCACGCTCATCGCCCCCCATTTCACGAAGAAGGCTTCGCCGCGGGGCAGCAGGGTGGGGTGGCGGGTGAAGGGCCACATGTGGTGGGCGCGGTCCTTCACCCGGTAGCCGATGGCGTAGGAGGTCCAGTCGCCCAGCCCGCCGCCGATCGTCACGGCCAGCCAGACGGGCACGAAGTCGATATGGCTGGCGCCGATCAGCCCGCCGATCGCCAGCAGGATCAGCGTGGAGGGCACCACCAGCGAGACGAAGGCCAGGGATTTCAGGAAGGCCAGCACGAAGGTGATGGGGGCGGCCCAGGCCTGGTGCGCCTGGATGAACCCCACCACGCCGTCCACCAGCCATTGCGCGTACTCGATCATGCGCTGGGCAGGCGGCGGAAGCCGGGCTGGTCGGGGGGGCTGGCGAGGTCTTCCACGATGGCGTCCACCTGGGCGGCGCGCGGGCCGCGGCGGCAGGCGCGCAGCAGTTCCTGAAGCGCCGCCTCGTCGCCGTCCACCAGGGCTTCCACCGTGCCGTCCCGCCGGTTGCGCACCCAGCCGGACAGGCCGAGCGCGGTGGCCTCGTCCACCATCCAGTCGCGATATCCCACGCCCTGCACCCGGCCGGAGATGGTCAGCCTGCGCGCCGTCATGCCGCCAGCCGCAGGAAGCGGTCGGCCAGCGCGACGTCCGCCGCGACCTGGGCGCGGCGGGCCTCGGCCTGTTCGTCGTGGCCCCACAGATCGGCCTGGAAGTTCTCGTCCAGCATGGCCAGGGCGTGGGCCTCGGCCCCGTCGAGCGCCTGGGCGGACAGGGCCAGCCCCAGCACCAGGCTGCCGAGTGCCGGTACCGCGAGCCCCAGCCCGGCCAGGCCGGCGGGGGAATGGGCGCCCACCGCTTCGGCCAGGGCGGCCAGGGCGGCGGGGTCCTGGGCGACATGGACGATGCCGCTGGTCACGTTCAGCCGCGCCTTGTGGCGTTCGGCCGCCCAGTCGAGCCAGGGCTGCCACCGCGCATCCTCGCGCTGGCGCAGGGCGGGCGGATCGTCGGTGCGGTAGCATAGCAGGTCGGTCTCGCCGAAGCGGGCGATTTCCAGGATCACCGGTTCCGGGTCCGGGGCGATACGCTCCTGCGCGGTGCCGGCGAGGCGGGTCAGCGGCAGGTCGGCATAGGACATCTCGCCGCCCTTCTCGCCGCCGGCCGCCCGCCATTCCGCCGCCACCGCCAGGGCCAGCGCCTCGGTGGGCAGATGCAGCGGGGCGCCGCCGGGCACGCGGACCGGGCGGCCGTCCAGCCGCACGGACCATCCGCTCCCTTCCCGCGCAGGGGTGGCTTCCGACCAGAACCGCTTCATCCTCGCGTCCTTACTTCGGCTTTGCCCGGGCGGCGGCCAGGGCCGGGCCGCAGGCATCGCCCTTGTCGCCGGCTCCGGCCGCGGCCAGCGCCCCGGCGATCAGCCCGGCCACCCCGCCGCCCCGCCGCCCGCCCTCGTTGCCGAGTTGCAGCTGCGGATTGGCCAGCGGGCCGGCCAGCCGCACCGGCAGCACCACCCCCGGCCCCACCCGCACCATCGGCCGCAGCGCCAGGTCCACCGTCTCCGCCCCGAGATCGGCGCTGCCGCTGGCCTGGACCTGCACCAGCCCGGCATCGAGCGTGAAGGCCGTGACCGTGGCCAGGCCGTGATCGGCGGTGGCGTTCAGCGCGAGGCAGCGCAGCTTGGTGCGCACTGGTGCGATCAACTCCGGCGGCAGGCGCTGGTTGCGCAGCATGAGCGAAATCAGCGGCACGAGCAGGCGCTGGTCGATCTCGCCATCCGCCATCGCCACCGCCACCCGGCCGGCGACGCTGGCGGCGAGGGCGTGGCGCGAGGCGCCGGTGCCGCGCAGATCGAGGTCGATCTCCGCGGTGCCGGAAATATCCTTCAGGCTGCCGAGCTCGGCGAGCAGGGGCTTGATCTCCAGCCCGGGCGCCCGCAGCCGCAACGCCGCCCCGCCCGTGGCCAGGGCGGGGCCGGGGGCGGCCAGCATCGCCGCCCCCTCCGCCCGCCCGCCCGGCAGGGTGAAGCCGATCGGGTCGAGGTCGAGCCGCGCGCCCTTCAGCACGGCGTGGCTGGCGAGGTCGCGCAGCGTGGTGCCGAAGCTGACGATCTCCCCGGCCGTGAGGGTGAGGTCCGCGTCGCCGCGATCGAGCCAGCGCAGGTCGAACGGGGCCTCGCTGAACGCAAGGCGCGGCGTGTCCGGCGGCGCCGGGCGGGGTGGATCGGCGGGGGCGGAAGCGGCGAAGGTGCCGTAGCGGCCGGCAAGGGCGGCGCGCAGCGCATCGACATCGAGCCGCCGGCTGGCCAGCGTGCCGCGCAGGCTGGGCCGGCCGGCGAGGTCCAGCGTCAGCGACCCGCGCACGTCGCCCTGGGGCGATTCCAGCACCGCGTCGCGCAGCGCCAGCCCCGCGAGCAGGCCGCCGGTATCGGCGACATGGCCGGCGAAGGCCACGTCGCGCAGCGGCGGCAGGCGCCGGCCGACCAGCGGGCCCAGCACTTCCAGGTCGCGCAGCCGGCCGGCGATGTCGGCCTCGAGCCCTTTCAACGCCACCGGATCGGCGATGCCGCCCTGGATGGACAGGCTGGTGCTGCCGGCATCGAGCGCGACGTTGAGGGGAAACCGCCCGGTCATGCGCGGCAGGGTGCGCGGCAGCCAGGATTGCGGCATCAGCGCCGCCGGCGGGCCGAGCGTGGCGGCCAGCTTCAGCGGCTCGGCGGACAGCGCGCCGGTGGCGTCGATCAGCAGCGGCTGGTTGAGCCCGGCCAGCGAGACGGTGGCGCCATCCAGCTTCAGCCCGGGCACGCGGGCATCGAGGTCGGTGGGGCCGACGGCGAGCCGCATGTTGCTGAACTGCGGAAAGCCGCCGAGCGAGGGGTCTTCCTCCGCCACCTGGAACGTGAGCGCCACGTTGCGCAGGGCGGGGATGCCCGGCGGCAGCAGCCACGCGAGCTGGGCGAGGTCGGGCGAATGGGCGTCCACCCGGAAGCGATAGCCGCGGAAGGCGGCCGGCCGGTCGATCGCCCCGGCGAGGCGGACGGACAGGCCCGGCCCGCTGGCGCCCAGCACCACGTTCACCGGCAGGCTCGCCGCCGGGTCGAGCAGGCGGGACAGGGCGGCGGTCTCGCCGGTGAGCTCCACGCGCTGGCCGGCATGGACCAGCTCGCCGGCCAGGGTGAGCCGCGTGTCCTCCACCTGCTCGGTGAGCGACAGGCGCGACACCAGCACCGAACCGGACAGGCCGGTGGCGGCATCGCGCCAGGCCAGCGCGCCGCCCCGCACATGCAGGCTGCGCACCCGCAGCTGCGGATTCACCCGCGGCAGCAGGCGCCAGCCAGACGCGGCCGGGGCGGGAGGCGCCGCGGCCGCCTCCGCCGCCGGCTCCACCCGGCGCCAGTTGCCGAGGCCCGCCGCGTCGCGCTCCAGCAGCAAATCCGGCGCCAGCAGCACCAGGCGCGCGAGGGTGATGTTGCCGGCCAGCAGCGGACGCAGCGCCAGATCCGCCTCCACCCGCCCGATGCGCAGCATCTCCGGCCGCGACCCGCCGGGGGCGTTGGCCACGGTCACCTCCGTCGCCGCGAAGCTGGGGGTGAACCAGGACTCGACCGTCACCCGGCCGTTGATCGCCACCCGGCGGCCCAGCGCGCGGCTGGCGATGGCCTCGATCTCGCCCTTATGGGCATCGGGGTCGAACAGCGCGGCGGCCAGGACAACCGGCACCGCCACCAGCACGGCGAGAACGAGCACCACGATCCCAAGCACGCGCATCGGGCGTTTCCTGCGGCGAGGCGGCATGATGTCCTTTCCAGCCAGGGCCAGGATGGCCAGCCTACCCCGTCCGCCCCGATGCCGTCACCGCCGCCCCCCGGTCATGCGGTTCGGCGGGCGGGCGGCGGGCACGGTGAAGCCGAGATCGCGGAACGTCGCCTCCATATGCGGCGGCAACGGCGCCTCCACCACCAGCGTGCCGCCATCGGGATGCGGCAAAGCAAGCCGGCGGGCGTGCAGATGCAGCTGGCGCGACAGCCCCTCCACGAAGGCGGTGTTGCCGCCGCCCTCATGGCTCGGCCGCTCGCGGCCATAAGGCTCGTCGCCCAGGATCGGCGCGCCGATCGCGGCACAGGACACGCGCAGCTGGTGGGTGCGCCCGGTCAGCGGCTTCAGCTCCAGCCAGGCCAGCTTGCGGGCGGCATGGTCGCGCGTGGTGAAATCGGTGATGGCGCGGGCGGTCTTGTCGTCATACGGGCCGGCCACCGCCACGCGCTCGCCGCGATACCCGTCCACCCGCGCCAGCTCCAGGTCGATCCGCCCCTCCACCGGCACCGGCCGGCCGGCGACGATGGCCCAATAGATCTTCTCCACCGCCCGCGTGCGAAACGCCGCCGCCAGCTTCGCCGCGATCCCCGGCGTGCGCGCCACCACGATCACACCGGACGTGTCCCGATCCAGCCGATGCACCAGCCGCGGCCGATCCGCCGAGTCGCCGCGCAACCCCTCCAGCATCATATCGAGATGCTTGTGAATGCCCGGCCCGCCCTGCGTCGGCAGCCCCGGCGGCTTGTTCAGCACGATCAGCCGGGCATCCCGGTACAGCACCATCCCCTCGACCTCGCGCCCCAAGGCAGGGTCGAGCGACGGACGCGGCCGCTCCTCGGCCGGCGACTCGGGCAGCGGCGGAACCCGGACACTCTGGCCAGACATGAGACGCACCGACGTCTCGACCCGCTTGCCATCCACCCGAATCTGCCCGGTGCGGCAAAGCTTCTGAATGGCCACCTGAGTCAGCCCGGGAAAATGCCGGCGAAACCAACGATCGAGCCTGATTTCCGCCTCGTCCTCGCTGACGATGCGCTGGGTGACGGTCATCGGGGGAAGGCTCCAAGGGAAGGAAGGCCAGGGCTCTGCCCTGGACCCGCTGCCGCGACAAGAGTCGCGGCGGGGGCCTTAGGCCCCAGACCCCATTCGTTTGAAGCCCGACCCCCGTTTGCCATTTCCAGGGGAAGCCAACAAAAATAGCAGACCCCCCCAAAGGAAGGGGGCCGAGGCCCCAAGAA
>CAMFLK010000273.1 GCA_945957135.1 uncultured Rhodospirillales bacterium | reverse complement strand
GTCCTCATGCACCGCGATCACGCCCAGCCGCCAGCCGGTGCAGCCGAAATACTTGGAGTAGGAATACACGCCGATCGTGTTGCGCGGCAGCGCCGCCATCAGCGAGCGGAAGCCGGGCACGAACGTGCCGTACACGTCGTCGGTCAGGATGATCAGGTCGGGCCGCTTGGTCTTCACCAGGTTTTCCAGCAGCGCGACGGTCTCGGGCATCAGCGCGACGCCCGAGGGGTTGCCGGGATTGACCAGGAAGAACGCCTTCACCTTCGGGTCTTCCAGCGCCTTGAAGTCGTTCTCGGTGAACTGGAAGGTGTCCGCGCGCTCGGCGGAGATGTTGATGACGTTGAGCGCGTAGTCCTCCAGATGCGGCATTTCCAGGTAGGGCGTGAAGATCGGCGTGCCCAGCGCGATCGTGTCGCCGGCGTTCAGCAGCCGCTGCGCCTTCAGCGTCTTGAACAGGTAGCACATCGCCGCCGTGCCGCCCTCCACCGCGTAGAGATCGTATTTGCCCGGCGGGCGCGGGTGGCAGCCCATGGCCCAGATCAGGTATTCGTGCACCACCTTCTCGGCATGGACCAGCATGCGGTCGGGCACCGGGTAGTTGTCGCCGATGATGCTGTCCACCAGCTCGTGCACGAAGGCGTCCGGCGTGAAGCCGTAGCTGTTGACGGCGAATTCCACCATCGCGCCGAGATGCTCGGCCCCTGGCATGGCGGCGTGCTGGCCCAGCCACGATGCCAGCCTCGCCGCGATGCCCGCCGCCTTGGGCATGCCGCCCAGCCCGGCGGGATGGTCCATCACCCGCATGCTCTCGGTCAGCGCGAACTGGCCGAGCAGGAAGAAGGCGGCGCGCGGGCGCGTCGCGACCCAGTTCGGGTTGCCGCGCCCGGCGTTGAGGAACGCCACGTTGGACTTGTTCGAGGATGCCCGGGCGATCTTGATCAGCTCGTCCTTGATCTCGAACGGGCTGAGGGTCTCGAACTGGCGCAGGCGGATCGCTTCCATGGCGCGCTCTCCGGTCGGGAAAGGTTCAGCTGAACAGCAGGACGATGACCATGCCGAAGATGGTCAGCAGCGTGTTGCCCACCGCGTAGGGCATGCCGTAGCCCAGCGCGGGCACGTTGCTCTTGGCCGCTTCCTGGATCATGCCCAGCGCCGCCGTGGTGGTGCGCACGCCGGCGCAGGCGCCGAACAGAATGGCCGGGTGGAAGCGGAAGATGTAGTGGCCGACATAGACCGATGCGATCATCGGCACCGAGGTCGCCACCACGCCCCACAGGAACAGCGCCACGCCCACCTGGTGCAGCCCGGCGACGAAGCCGGGCCCCGCGCTGATGCCCACCACCGCGATGAACACGTTCAGCCCCAGCGTGTTCATCAGCCACAGCGCCGGGCCGGGGATGCGGCCGAACACCGGGCGCACCGTGCGCAGCCAGCCCAGCACCAGGCCGGACAGCAGCGCGCCGCCGCTGGTGGACAGGCTGAGGGGAATGCCGCCCCATTTGTAGCTGAGCGCGCCCACCAGCCCGCCCAGCACGATGCCGGCGGCCACGAAGGCGATGTCCGTCGCCTCCACCGGCCGGTCGGCATAGCCGAGCTCGGGGAGCATCGCCTCCATGTGCCGGCGGCTGCCCACCAGGGTCAGCACGTCGCCGCGCAGGATCTCCGTCTCCGGCAGGATGGGGATTTCCACCAGGTTGCGCATGATCTTGCGCAGGTAGATGCCCCGCGCCATCGGCATCTCCGCCAGCTGGCGCAGCGTCTTGCCGTTGGCCACCCGGCTGGTGACGAACACGTCGAGCGATTCCACCGGCATGGCCAGCAGCTCGGGGTCTTCCACCTCCGGCAGGTCGCGCTCCACCTGCTCCACCAGCAGGGCGCGCGCGCCGGAGATCGAGACGACGTCGCCCGCCTGCAACCGCGTGTCGGGATCCACCTCCATGATCTTCCCGCCCCGGCGCAGGCGCTCCATGAACACCCGCAGGCCGGGCAGCACATCGACCACCGCCTTGCCGATCATGGCGCTGTCCTCGGGGATGCGGTAGGCGCGCACCTCCGTCACCCGGTAGGCGGAGAAGATACCGGCGCCCGAGATTTCCGTGCCGCCGCCCATCATCTTCTCGTAGTCCCTGCACGCGGCCGGCAGGTCGATGCCGAGCAGGCGCGGGCCGATCGTAGCGAGGATGATGGCCGAGCCGATCGTTCCGAAGATGTAGGTCACGGCATAGCCGATCGGGATTTCGTTCGCCCAGGCCTTCAACTGGTCGGCCGGCGCATCCAGCCGCATCAGCTGGTCGGTCGCCACCCCGATCGCCGCCGAAATGGTCTGCGATCCCGCATAGAGCCCGGCGGCGTAGCCGACGCTGAGCCCGGCCGCCTTGGCGCACAGATACGGCACCACCAGGCACAGCACCAGGATCACCAGCGCGAAGCCGATCTGCTTCGGCCCGTCCTTGCCCAGGCCGCGCACGAATTGCGGCCCCACGCCGAAGCCCACGGCGAAGATGAACAGGATGAAGAAGGTGGATTTGACGTTGGGCGAGATGGCGATGCCCAGCTGGCCGATCGCCACCGCCGCCAGCAGCGTCGCCGTCACGTTGCCGAGGTTGAACCCCGCCAGCTTGACCGGCCCCAGGGTGAAGCCGATCGCCAGCGACAGGAAGATCGCCAGTTCGGGATAGGCGCGCAGAGTCGCAACGAACCAATCGATCATGGCGGTTCCTCACGCGTGTCGGCGTGCATGAGGCGCCCGCCCCGCTTCGCCGTCAATGAATGACCGGCATCATCCCCGAACTTCGCGCGGCGGTCATGGCGAAATCACGTCAATCCTGTTTCGGATCGAACCGAAGGGCGGCGCCGTTCATGCAATAGCGTTGCCCCGTGGGCAGCGGCCCGTCCGGGAACACATGGCCGAGATGGCCCTGGCAGCGGCTGCAATGCACCTCCGTGCGGGTCATCAGCAGCGAGCGGTCCACGCTGGTGTCCACGCTGCCCACCAGCGGCGCCCAGAAGCTGGGCCAGCCCGACCCGCTTTCGTATTTGGTGTCCGACGAGAACAGCTCCTGCCCGCAGCCGGCGCAGCGGAACAGGCCCGGCCGCTTCTCGTCGTTCAAGGCCGAGGTGCCCGCCCGCTCGGTGCCGTGGCGGCGCAGCACGCGGTACTGCTCGTCGGTCAGGGACTTGCGCCATTCCTCGTCGGTCTTCGCGATCTCGTCGTTCATGTCGTCTCTCCTGTTCGGCTCGAATCTGGGCCGCCCGCCACGCGAGTCAACGGCCGGTATCGCGCGCCGGGTTGGCCGGCGGCGGCGCGCCAGACAAAGAATCATGTCAACGGTCGTTCTTTGCGAGCGTTGGCATGACGCGCCGCCCCGCGATCTGTTACGCAACCCCATGCTCCAGACCCTCGTCGCCCTGCTCGCCGCCGCGGCCCTGGCCGTCCCCCTCTCCCGCCGCGCCGGCTTCGGCAGCGTGCTCGGCTACCTCGTCGCCGGCATCGTCATCGGCCCCGCCGGGCTGCGCCTGGTCACCGACGTGGACCAGATCGCCCATGTCGCCGAACTCGGCGTCATCATGCTGCTCTTCCTCATCGGCCTCGAACTGCGCCCCGCCCGGCTGTGGGTGATGCGCCGCGCCGTGTTCGGCCTGGGCAGCGCCCAGGTGCTGGCCAGCGCCGCCGCCCTCGCCACCCTCGCCCATCTCGCCGGCCTGGCCTGGACCGGGGCGACGGTGCTGGGCATCGGCCTCGCCCTCTCCTCCACCGCCATCGTGCTGCCCATGCTCGGCGAACGCGACCTGCTCGCCACCCGCGCCGGGCGCGACGGCTTCGCCGTGCTGCTGTTCCAGGACCTCGCCTTCATCCCCCTCGCCGCCCTGGTGCCCGTGCTCGGCGGCGCCACCCTGCCCACCGGCGTGCCGTGGTGGGAGGTGGCGAAAGGCACCGCGGGCATCCTCGTCATCCTGGTCGGCGGCCGCTTCGTGCTGAACCCCGCCTTCCGGCTGATCGGCGGCGCCCGCACGCCGGAAGTGTTCACCATCCTCTCGCTGCTCACCGTCGCCGGCACCGCGGCCCTGGCCGACGCGGCCGGGCTGTCCATGTCGCTCGGCGCGTTCATGGCCGGAGTGCTGCTGTCGGAATCCGAATACCGCCACGAGCTGCAGGCGGATATCGAACCGTTCGAGGGGCTGCTGCTCGGCTTCTTCTTCATCTCCGTGGGCATGGCCGCCAATGTCGGCATGGCCTGGCGCGACCCTCTGCCCATCCTGGCCGCGGTCACCTGCCTGCTCGCCGCCAAGATCGCCGTGGGCTTCGGACTGGCCCGCATCGCCGGCCAATCGAACGTGGACGCCACCCGCTTCGCCCTCGCCCTGCCCCAGGGCAGCGAATTCAGCTTCGTGCTGTTCGCCGCCGCCGTCGCGGTCGGCGCGCTCGACGCGCTGGAGGCGGAAATCGCCACGCTGGTGATCGCCCTGTCGATGGTCGCCACCCCCCTGATCTTCGCGCTCAGCGAACGCTTCCTCATCCCCCGCCTGTCCACGCCGGCCGCCCCCGATTTCGACGAGATCGTCGCCGACGGCTCCCCCGTCATCCTCTGCGGCTTCGGCCGGGTGGGGCAGATCGTCGGCCGCGTGCTGCGCATGCAAGGCATCAAATTCACCGCCCTGGAACGCGACCTCGGCCAGGTGGACGTGGTGCGCCGCTTCGGCACCAAGGTCTATTACGGCGACCCCGCCCGCCCCCAGCTGCTGCACGCCGCCGGCGCCGCCCAGGCCCGGCTGCTGGTGGTGGCGATCGACGACATGGAAGAAGCCATCCGCGTGGCCGACACCGCCCGACGCAACTTCCCCAACCTCACCATCCTCTCCCGCGCCCGCAACCGCCGCCACGTCCACCTGCTGATGGACCGCTCCATCCCCGCCGTGCGCGACACCTTCCATTCCAGCCTGAAACTGGCGGAAATGGCCCTCACCACGCTCGACATACCCCAGGAACAGGCCCACCGCGCGGTGGAACTGTTCCAGGCCCACGACGAAACCAACCTCGCCGCCAGCCACGCCTTCTACCGCGACGAGGCACGCATGCTGCAAAACGTGAAGGAAGCCTCCGACGAACTCGCCTCGCTGCTCGAGGCGGACCGACCAGGCAGCACACCCACGCCATGAAGGAAAACACGACCATGAACGGACCCACCGACTTCAACGACGTGTTCCAACGCCTGGCCCGCGACAACCAACGCGAGGAAACCACCCTGCTCGGCGGCGTCGCCGTGCGCATGGTCCGCGTGGCCGGCGGCGGCGAAGGCCGCTGGGACAGCCACCCCCACACCACCGAAACCGTGATCGTCTGGAACGGCGACTTCACCGTGGACTTCCGCGACCACTCCCTGCACCTCACCCCCGGCCAATGCTGCGTGGTACCCACCGGCGCCGAACACCGCGGCACCTCGCGCAACGGAGCAGACGTGGTGCTGCTTCAACAGGTGACGTGAAGGGAAGGCAAGGCAAGGCAAGGCGGGGGCTCCGCCCCTCGACCTCCGCGGAACCTCTTGTTCCGCGATAGCTGGGGCCTTAGGCCCCAGACCCCGCTACTTCAGGCCACCGCGTGCCGACTCAGCAAACCATGTGAGGCGGAAAGCCCAGTTTGATGGGCCTTCGGCCCGAAGGGGAAAAATAAGAGGTCAGCGCATTTTCCTGTTGCGTCGGAGAACATGGTTCCGGTAGAACGGAACTTATGTTGAACCAGGAGCCCAACCCCACCTACCCCCAACTCAAGACGCCCCTCGCGC
>CAMFLK010000272.1 GCA_945957135.1 uncultured Rhodospirillales bacterium | reverse complement strand
GCTCGCGCCCGTCAAGGGTCGCTTCGCTCAAGTCCCTTGACGGGCACTGCGCGCGGCGCCTTTCAACACCCCAGGCCGGGGAAAGGCCTCTTTCAGCCGAACAAGGAAAGGGATGAAGGAACACGTGGTTGCCCTCTCCCGTCATGGCCGGGCTTCGTCCCGGCCATCCCGCCGCGACCCCTTGTCGCGGCAGCCGCGCCGTGCCGTCGGCGATTGCAGGAGGCACCGGCAGTTGGCTTCGTTCGAAGCAAATATCAAGAATTCCGCGGCGGCGGTGTCCCCGCGCCCGGAATAAGAAGGGCACAAAAGGGTTATACGGCGACGATCGAACGAACAATTTCGAGCAGCCGCCTGAAGTCCGCGTCATTGCCGTCGCTTTTCCAGCGATTGGCAAAATTACAGACGACCTGCAAATTGCCTTCCTCGTAATGCCCATCACTATCGATCCGGTCGAGCGAACACCGCATTTCTACATCTTCTTTGGCATCGAAATGCATTATCAGATCGGTAAGGGCGCATCGGCCCTCTTGCATGTCGATCAGCTTAAGGACGTATTGCTCCAAAGCCAGTTTGGTCGGAAACCGCGCCTCTTTGTTCTTCAGGGTCTTTAGCACCTCCTGCCCATTTGCTCTCGTCGCCGTGGCAAACGCCATCTCCGCCATCTGCGCGGCCGCGATCTGCTTCGCATTGAAGATCGTGCCAACGCCTCCCTTGCCAACCGCAGTACTTAGCTTCGCCTTCCAGTCGCTACGCGTGTGCCAGGCTTCGAGGTCGTCGCCATCAATCAAGGCTTTCGCGTAAGCGGCATTATCTTCGCTGAGCTGCCCCAACGTGCTTTCTGTGGCGAGAAATTCGCGCGCTTTCGGATGCAGCCCGTTCCACTCCAGACGGTTGCCTTTACGGTTTTTGTTGGACCAGGGATCGCAAGGCTTGTGGCAGACAATGACCTTGCGTTTGTCTGCGACAGGCTCGTCCTTTGGCTCAAAGGTGGCGGGCTCGGCCCGGGAGGTTGTCCACCACAGAAGATTTTCGGCCCGGTGAATCCAAAGGTCGCCCGAGGTCTCTGATACAATGGTCATGAGATTGAACCAGCGCGAGGCAACTTGGCGCGTCGGCGGTATGCCCGCCGCTGTTTTCCCCTGCATGCGGCTGAGAATATACGCTTCGCGGTTGCCGGTGTTCCAGAAGTCCTGAACCTTGATGTCGTTCATTGTCGCGACAGAACCGCGCTCCAGGCAGGTTGGCCATTCGTAATTTTCGCGGCCAAAGTTGGCGATAAAGGTTTTCATTCAGACTTCCAGCGTGAGAGAAAAGCGAAGTATTTTATATCTTTAGCGTATCATCGATGGCAACAAGGACGACTCAGCGGTAAGGCCGGCTCAGGCGGTGCTGCTTAAGACCTGACCGAACTGCATTAGGATTGCGTCAGGGTCGCCCTTTTCCGCGCCTAATCACAGTGGAAGGGGATGCATCGTGCATAAATCAAGATTTTTGCGCCACGGCCTTCGCCCACAGGGCACGCTCGAGCATCATCGGATGCTTGTAGTCGAACAGCAGAGTGGCTTCCAATTCAAAGTCTTCACAATCCTCTTCCCACAGGATTACCTTATCACCATCTTTGAGCCCAAGCTCTTCAAGTTGATGGCTTAGTGGGCGGCCCTTATATTGTAGAGTAAAATAGAAATCTTCCCCCGGTGTGTCTTGAAAGCTTGTCTCGACCCGTAGCATCTTATCGCTTCCCTGCAACGGATGCGCGCTAGACATGAAAAAGCGCTCGCCGCGACCAGTTTCCATCATGGTGGATGCGAACTCAAGACTTTCACGCCACACGGCCCGCATCAGACTGGGTCAGCGATCATCCGTCGAGAACTACCATGTCACGCCGGGGAATGCCGCGCTTTCCCTTGTGTCTTGGCAAGGTGGGGGACCGAGGTCGAAGTGGGCGGAACAATCGCCTGTTCATTGAATCGGTGCTGTGGATTGCCCGAACGCGTAGCCCCGGCGAGACCGTCCGGAGAGCTCCGCCCGTCCCGCATTACCGAACATCCACCGTAAACGCCACATGCGCCCCGAAGCTGATCTTCCGCACCGGCACCTCGTAGGCGTGGGACAGCACCGCTTCCGACAGGATGTCCTGCGTCATCCCCATCGCCAGCTTGCGCCCGCGTGACAGCACCAGGGTGCGGTCGGCCAGGAGGTGGGCGTGGTCGGGCGCGTGGGTGGTGAACAGCACGGCCAGTCCGGCATCGGCGAGGCGGCGGACCAGGGCGAGGAAGCGGGCCTGGTTGGCGAAGTCGAGATGGGCGGTGGGTTCGTCGAGGATCATCAGATGCGGGGCCTGCACCAGCACGCGGGCGATCTGCACGAGCTGGCGTTCGCCGCCGCTGATTTCGGTATAGGCGGCGTCGATCAGATGGGCGATGCCCAGCATGTCCAGCGCCGCCGTCACCTGCCGGGCGGCGTCGGGGCCGGGGGTTTCCAGCCAGCCGAGATGGGGGGCGCGGCCCATTTCCACCACGCTGCGCACGGGAAAGGCGAAGACGGTGTCGTGGCTTTGCGGCACCAGCGCGAGGCTGCGGGCGATCTCCGCGCGGGACAGGGCGCCGATCGGCCGTCCTTGCAGCGCCACCGTGCCGGCGCTGGGCGGCGACAGGCCGGCGAGGCAGCGGAGCAGGGTGGATTTGCCGATGCCGTTGGGGCCGAGCACGCAGACGATCTCGCCGGCGGCGATGTCGAGATCGACGCCGCTGAACACGGCGCGGTCGCGGCCGGGATAGGAAAAGCCGAGCGCCGTGGCCTTGAGGATCATGCCCAGCCCAGCCCGCCGCGCCCGAGCAGCAGGATGAACACGGGTGCGCCCACCAGGGCGGTGAGCACGCCCAGCGGCACCTCCGCCGCGCTGATCGTGCGGGCGATGTCGTCGATGGCGAGCAGGTAGCAGGCGCCCAGCGACAGGGTGGCCGGCAGCAGGCGGCGGAAATCCGGCCCCACGACGATGCGGGCGAAATGCGGAATGACCAGCCCCACCCAGCCGATGATGCCGCTGATCGACACCGCCGACGCGGCGATCAGGGTCGCGAACAGGATGAACACGGCGCGCAGCCGCGCGGCCTCCACCCCCATGATGCGCGCCTGCTCGTCGCCCATGGCCAGCAGGTTCAGCCGCCAGCGCAGCAGCAGCAGCACCGCGGCGGCGGGCACGCTGACCAGCAGCACCGGCACCATGTCGGCCATGGACACGGACGACAGCGAGCCGAGCAGCCAGAACTCGATCACCGGCAGTTTCGAGGCGGGGTCGGCGGTGTATTTCAGCAGCGACAGCAGGGCGGTGAACAGCGCGCCGACGATCACCCCGCCCAGCACCAGCACGATGGTGGAGCCGGCGCGGTGGAAGCGGTTCATGGCGAAGCACAGCGCCACCGCCGCCAGCCCGCCGGCGAAGGCGCAGAGCTGGATGGCGTAGCGCTGGTCGAACAGCAGGATGGCCACCGCCGCACCGAACCCGGCGCCGGCGGACACGCCGAGGGTGAAGGGCGAGACCAGGGGATTGCGGAACACGCCCTGGTAGCACGCCCCGGCGAGCGCCAGCCCGCCGCCCACCGCCATGGCCGCGAGCACGCGGGGCAGGCGGACATTGATCACCACGGACTCGACGGTCGGCGACCATTCGGGCGCGATGGGCAGGAAGCGGCCGGCGATCACCTTGAGCACGGTCAGCGGGGCCACGGGGTAGCGGCCGAGCAGGAAGGACAGCAGGAACAGCAGGAGCGGCGCGGCGATCAGCAGGGCCGTGGTCAGGCCCGTGCGCCGGGGCATCAATTCGGCCCGGTATAGGGCTGGCCGTAGAACTGCGTGTAGAAGGCATCGACCTTCTCCTGCATGTCGATATCGGCGAAGCGGTCGGGATAGAGTTTCCTGGCCATCCACAGCTCGCCCAGCGCCAGCGCCTCCGGCAGCGGATAGCCCCAGGGCTTCACGTATTCCGGGGTGAGGTAAATCCTGTCGGTCCTGACGGCGTCGATCGGCTGCCACGCCGGCCCCTTGCGGATTTCGCCGATCACCGGGGCGTAGCGGTCCTGGACGAAGATCACCTGCGGGTTCCAGGCCAGCACATCCTCCATCGACACCTTGGTGGCGCCGCGCACGCCCGCGGCGACGTTCACGCCGCCGGACCGCTTCATGATGACGCCGGTGTATTTGCCGGAGCCGTAGGTGTTCAAATCGGGGTTGGCCATGTAGAGGCGCACGCGCCTGGCGTCGGGAATGTCGCGCACCCGGTCCTCCACCAGCTTGCGCTGGGCGAAGGCATAGTCGATCAGCCGGTCGGCGCGGGCGCGCTGGCCGACGATGTCGCCGATCAGCCGCACGCCGATGGCCAGACCTTCCGAATAGGCCGCGTCGTCATCGGCGAAGCTGGGGTTGAGCTTCGGCGCCTCCACGCCCTCGCCCTTGGACAGCGAGATGGCGACCACGGGCAGGCCGGCGCGGGCGAGCTGGTCGATCATCGCGGGGGGCGCGTAGTTGGTGACGAACACCACATCGGGCTGCAGCCGCAGCACCTCCTCCACGTTCACGGTGGACAGGCCGCCGGGCGTGGGCAGGCTGGCGAGGCGGGGGGCGTAGCGGTCGAGGCCGGGAATCAGGCTCTGCCATTTGTCCAGCACGCCGACGATGCGATCGGCGGCGCCGAGCTCGACGAGGATATCGAGCGTCTGATGCTGCAGCACGACGATGCGGTTCACCGTGTCCGGCACGGTGACGGTGCGGTTGAGCTGGTCAGTGACGGTGCGCGCGGAGGCGGGGCGGGCAGAGGCGGGGGCGAGCATGGCCGCGAGCAGCAGCAGGCCGAGAAACGACCGGCGAAGGAACGGCATCGGCATCTCCCGAGGGGCGCGGCGCTATGGTTGAACGAATATAGCACCGGCCCGCACGCCGCAACGCGACCCGGCAATGCCGGGCGCGGACGTTCAGCCGCTGGCGGGCTGGAAGCCGGCTTCGGCGAGCAGCGCCTGGCCGGGCACCGACATCAGGAACAGCGCGAAGTCCAGGCCGGCGGCGCCGCACCCGTTCAGCACGGCCATGCCGTAGCGCGGCACGACGTTGATCTCGGGCGGGATGGTGACGATCTTCGTTTCCTCCACCTTCGCCGCCATCGCCGCGATGCCGGTGAGATAGCCCAGGAACACCGTGACGGTGCCGGTCCGCAGCGCTTCGGCCAGCACGTCGTACTGGCCCGAGGGATTCGCCGGCTCGCCGCCGCCCACCAGTCGCTGCGCCTTGGCGTCGAGGATCGCCAAGGCGCCGGGGCGCAGTTCGTCCATCTTGGCGAAGACCTCCCAGGCGTAGTCGCCGGAAGGGTCGTTCACGGGCGTGGAGGTGGCGATGACGACGTCCGGCTCCAGCAGGCGGATCATGAAACTCGCCTTGGTGATGCTGGCCCCCCGCCGCGCCAGGGCGACGAATTTGTTGCGGGCGAAGACGACCGGCGGCCGGGCGAGGCCGAGCTCGGCCAGGCGCGCGGGATGGGCGAGATTGGCGGAGAGGAACAGGTCGGGCCGGTCGCCGGCCTCGATGCGCTCGCGCAGCAGGCCGGCGGGGCCGTGGCGCACATCGAAGGCGGCGCCCGTCGCCGCGGTGAAGGCGGTCGTCAGCGCCCGCAAGGCGTTGCGCAGGCTGCCGGCGGCGTGGATGCGGATCGGGGTCGGGGGGCTTTCCATCGGTGAACTCCATCGGGGCGGTGTGGGGCGCCCGCCTTCTTCGCAGGGTGGCGCCGTGCTCGCTGCCGTCAAGGGTCGCTTCGCTC
>CAMFLK010000271.1 GCA_945957135.1 uncultured Rhodospirillales bacterium | reverse complement strand
CGGCCTATGCCGCGAGCAAGGCCGACCACGTGGCCGTCCGCCAGCGCGGCAACCTCGCCGCCCTGGTGGGTGCGCTGACCGGCGCGGCCGTGGAGGCGCCGCATTCCAGCTTCGCCATCGCTGCCGTGCGCTGCACCGAGGATGTGGTGTGGACGCTGGAAGGCCACCCGGTCTCCGCCGTGCGCGGCCGCGTGCTGGGCACCGACCGGCCGGCGCGCTCCTATCCCGGCGAGGTGCCGGACCGGCCGCCGGGCCCCGAGTTCTGGGCGCATCCCTTCCTGGCCCTGCCGGATTTCGAGCCGATGCGGCTGACCCTGGGCGGGCGGGCCGGCGTTCCCCATATCAATCTCGATCGCCTGTTGCTGTTTCTGCTGGAGGATTTGCTCTGAGCGAGATGAGAGTCCGCCCGCGTTTCGAGCTGGAGGACGCCGCCATCCAGCGGCTGGAGCCCGCCGCGCTCGTGCCGGTGGCGGCCGAGCCTCGCATGGGGTGGAGCAGTTTCGGCCTGGCCGGCGCGGGTGCCGGGGTTCTCCTGCTCGGGCTGGCGGCGCTGGAGACGGCGAATTTCGTCGTCGATCAATTCGCCCGCGCGCCCGTCCTGGGCTGGCTGACCCTGGCGGTGGCCGTGGCCGGGTTCGGGCTGATCCTGGCGGCCGGCTTGCGCGAGCTGCGTGGGCTGCTCGCCCTGCGCGGGGTGGACCGCATCCGCGCGGGCTTGGCCGACCCCGCGCGCTGCGTGGCGGCGGCCCGAACCTGGCTGGCCCATCATCCGGAATTCGCCGGGCTGGCGCCGGCCGTGGCGGCCGCGCCGGCGCCCGATGCCGTCGTCGCCTTGCTGCGCGCCGGTCCGGTGGCCACGCTGCGCCAGCGGGCCGACCAACTCGGCACCGCCGCGGGGGTTCAGGTCTTCGCCGCCACCGCCGCCATTCCCTCGCCGGCGCTGGACGGGCTGCTGGTGGCCTGGCGCGGCATCCGGCTCGTGCGTGCGGTGGCGGCGCTGCATGGCATGCGGCCCGGCCTGTTCGCCACGCTGGCACTGCTGCGCCGCAGCATGATCTCCGCCGCCAGCGTCGCGGCCACCGACCTTGCCGTGGACGCGCTCGCCCGCGCGGCCATTTCCAACCGGCTGGTCGCGCATGTGGCGGGCGACGTGGCCGGGGCGGGCGTGGCGGCGCGGCGCATGGTGGTGCTCGCCCGCGCGACGGCGGCGGCGTGCAGCCCGGTGCCGCCCTAAAAAATCGAACGGTCCCCCTTGCCATCGTGTGTGTTTAGATATATCTGTAATTTCGATACAACGAAATACACACGGAGAATATCATGTCCCATGGCTTTTCACATCGTCGCGGCGAATGCGGCCGGCATCGGTCCGGCGAACGCTTCGCCCATGGCCCCTTCGACCGCGGCATGCGCGGCATGCATGGTGGCCGCGGCCGGCGCCTGCTCGATCACGGCGACCTGCGCTTCGTCATCCTGCACCTGCTCGCCGACAAGCCGCGCCACGGCTACGACCTCATCAAGGCCATCGAGGAGAAGCTGGCCGGCGCCTACAGCCCCAGCCCCGGCGTGGTCTATCCCACGCTGACCATGCTGGAGGAGATGGGCTACGCCACCGTCGCGGCCACCGAGGGCACCCGCAAGCTCTATGCCCTCACCGAAGAGGGTCGCGCCTTCCTCGACGCCAACCGGGCCACGGTGGAGGCCGTCTTCGCGCGCATCGCCGAGGTCAGCGACCGCCATGGCGGCGGGGTTTCGCCCCAGCTTCTCCGGGCGATGGAGAACCTCAAGCTGGCGCTGCGCCTGCGCCTGTCGCGCGGCAGGCTGGCGGAGGAGGAGGTCCGCCGCATCGCCGCCCTGCTCGACGAGGCCGCGACGGCGGTGGAGCGGAGCTGACCGCTCCGCTGATCTTCACTGTTTCAAGGGAGCGACGGATGGTCCATTCCGAAACCCGCATGGCGACGCCGCAGGCGCGGCGTTTCCTCGGCCAGCTTTGCAAACATTTCGCGCACAAGATTCCGGTGGAGTTCACGCCGGACAGCGGCCTCATCGCCTTCCCCGCCGGCACCTGCCGGCTCGCCGCCGAGCCCGACGGGCTGCGGCTGCGTGCCGAGGCGGAGGATCTCGATCACCTCGCGCAGGTGGAGCGTGTGGTGGGTGGGCACCTGGTTCGGTTTGCGTTCCGCGAGCAGCCGGAGCTGGTCTGGAATCGCGACGGCTGAGGGGGGCGCGGTGAGCAGCTCGGTCACGGCAGCAGGCCGCCGACGAAGGCGCCCACCCGCCAGACCACCATCCAGCTGGCCAGCGAGAGAAAGATGATGGTGGGGGCGGCGATGCCGATCGGCCAGCGATCGCCGTCCGGCCGGACCTGGGTGGCGTCGTGTTCGTTGAGTTCCGCCCGTGGGGGATTGGAGAGGCTCGGCATCGAATTCTGTCCCAGAATTTCGCGATGTCCAAGGATCGCGGAGATTCGTTAACAACATCTTCGCTGGCGGCCGGATTTTCTCGTTTTGTGGGACGAATTCTCGCCCCATGGCGTAATCGTTGACCCCACCGATTTGTTGCGTCGCGCGGATGGGCGAAATCGGCGTCGCGACCAACGGTTGAATGTTAACGGATGTGAACACAACCGGCCAGTGCCGTTCCCGGGCTGTCACAATTCGGCAAAAATCACCCGCGCCTTGACTCGCGGCGGGCGAGGGCGGATAAGCCCCGCCAAATATCCGCCGCTCCGCGAGGGTTCGCGCAGCGGCGCGTATGTCGTTTGGAGCCGATCCTTGTTCGAAGCCCTCTCCGGCAAGCTCACTGGCGTGTTCGACCGGCTGCGTGGCCGCGGCGCGCTGAACGAGACCGACGTCATCGAGGCCCTGCGCGAGGTTCGCCTCGCGCTGCTGGACGCCGACGTGGCGCTGCCGGTGGTCCGCGACTTCATCACCAAGGTGCGCGAGCGCGCGGTGGGGCAGGAGGTGATCGACTCCGTCTCCCCCGGCCAGCAGGTGGTCAAGATCGTCAACGACGTGATGATCGAGGCGCTGGGCGGCGAGGGGGCGGTGCCGCTGAACCTCAACGCGCCGGCGCCCATCCCCATCCTGATGGTCGGTCTCCAGGGCTCGGGCAAGACCACCACCTCCGGCAAGCTCGCCCTGCGCCTGGCCCAGCGCCAGCGCAAGAAGGTGCTGCTCGCCAGCCTGGACACCCAGCGCCCCGCCGCCCAGCTGCAGCTGAAGCAGCTGGCCGAGCGCGCCGGCGTGCCCAGCCTGCCCATCGTCGCCGGGCAGACGCCGCTGGAGATCGCCGCCCGCGCCATGGACACCGCGCGACGCGAGGTGTTCGACATCGTCATCCTCGACACCGCCGGCCGCCTGTCGATCGACGAGGCGCTGATGGAGGAGGTGAAGTCCATCCGCGCCGCCACCAGCCCGGCCGAGACGCTGCTGGTGGTCGATGCCATGACCGGCCAGGACGCGGTGAACACCGCCAAGGCCTTCAACGACGCGCTCGGCGTCACCGGCATCGTGCTGACCCGCATGGACGGCGACGCGCGCGGTGGCGCCGCGCTGTCGATGCGCGCGGTGACCGGTGCCCCCATCAAGCTCACCGGCTCGGGCGAGAAGCTGGAGGCGCTGGAGGATTTCCACCCCGAGCGCGTGGCCGGCCGTATCCTGGGCATGGGCGACGTGGTCGGGCTGGTGGAGCGCGCCGCCGAGACGATCGACGAGGAGGAGGCCGAGAAGCTCGCCCGCCGCATGGCGAAGGGCCAGTTCGACCTCGAGGACTTCGCCAAGCAGCTCAAGCAGATCAGCAAGATGGGCAGCCTTCAGTCCATCGTCGGCATGCTGCCCGGCGCCGGCAAGCTGCTGCCCCAGCTCGGCGACGCCAATATCGACAAGAAGCTGCTGGGCCGCCAGGCCGCCATCATCTCCTCGATGACGCCGAAGGAGCGGCGCAGCCCGGACATGATCAAGGCCAGCCGCAAGAAGCGCATCGCCGCCGGCGCCGGCGTGCAGGTGCAGGACGTGAACCGCCTGCTCAAGCAGTTCGACGACATGTCCACCATGATGAAGCGCATGAACAAGCTCGGCCAGAAGGGGCTCATGCGCCAGGGGCTTTCGGCGCTGATGCCGCAAGGCCGGAGACCGTTCTGATCAAGGCGGCCGGAGGCCGTTCTGATTTTTCCCGACTTTACCAACGGAGTGAGTTGACCATGGGTCTGAAGATCCGCCTTTCCCGCGCCGGCGCGAAGAAGCGTCCGTACTACCACATCGTGGTGGCCGACAGCCGCTCGCCGCGCGACGGCCGCTTCATCGAGAAGCTCGGCAGCTACAACCCGATGCTTCCCGCCGAGCATGAGGAGCGCGTGCGCCTGCAGAGCGAGCGTATCTCCCACTGGCTGAAGCAGGGCGCCGTGGCGACCGACCGCGTGGCCCGCTTCCTCGGCCATGCCGGCCTGGCGCCGATGCCGACCTGGAACGAGCAGCCCGTCCAGTCCGCGCCGAAGAAGAAGGCGCAGGAACGGGCCAAGGCCGCGGCGGGCGCGTAAGGAGCGGCCTTGCCGGACCAGCGCATCCTGATGGGGGTGATCGGGCGACCGCACGGCGTGCGCGGGCTGCTGCGCGTGCACAGCTACACCGCCGATCCCGCCGCCCTGCCGGAATACGGCCCCTTCGACACGAAGGACGGCCGGCGTTTCGTGCTGCGCTGGAAGACCGAAGGCGTCGCCGAGCTGGCGGAGCTGAAGGACGGTGCCGAACACCCGGTGCGCGACCGGACGCTCGCGGAGAAGCTGGTGAACCTCCAGCTCTTCATCGACCGCTCCCGCCTGCCGCCCACGGAGGAGGACGAGTTCTACCTCGCCGATCTCGTCGGCATGCAGGCGGTCGGGCTGGATGGCACGGCGATCGGCACGGTGGCCGCGGTGCACGACTACGGCGCCGGCACCAGCCTGGAGATCGGGCCGCTGCTGCTGCCCTTCACCCGGGCCTGCGTGCCGGTGGTCGATCTCGCTTCGGGGCGTCTCACCATCTGCCCGCCGGACGAAGTGGTGGCGCCGTCATGACCTGGCGCGCCACCGTGCTCACCCTGTTTCCGGCGATGTTTCCCGGCCCGCTCAGCCAATCCCTGGCCGGGCGCGCGCTGGAGCAGGGCGTGTGGTCGCTCGACGCGCAGGACCTGCGCGCCCACGGCCTCGGCCGCCACCGCAACGTGGACGACACGCCGTTCGGCGGCGGGGCCGGCATGGTGATGCGGCCGGAGGTGGTGGACGCCGCCCTGGCCGCCGCCGATGACGGCCGGCCTTCCGTCGCCCTCACCCCGCGCGGCGCGCCGCTCACCCAGGCCCGGGTGCGCGATCTCGCCGCCGGGCCGGGTGTGGTGCTGCTGTGCGGCCGCTACGAGGGGTTCGACCAGCGGGCGCTCGACGCGCGCGGCGTGGAGGAGATCAGCATCGGCGACTACGTGCTGTCGGGCGGCGAGCCCGCGGCGCTGGTGCTGCTCGATGCCTGCATCCGCCTGCTGCCGGGCGTGATGGGTGCCGCCGAGAGTGCCGAGGAGGAGAGTTTCTCCGCCGGCCTGCTGGAATATCCGCACTACACCCGCCCCGCCGAATGGGCGGGGCGTGCGGTGCCGGAGGTGCTGCTGTCCGGCCACCACGCCGAGATCACCGCCTGGCGCCGCGCCGAGGCCGAGCGCGTCACCCGCGAACGCCGCCCCGATCTGTGGCTTGCCCACCAGTCTGCCATTCCCCGCGCGCCGGTTGTCACCCGTGCCGTGCGGCCCTAGAGAAAATCACGGAAGGATCCCACCATGAACATCATCGAGCAGATCGATGCGGAGCAGATC
>CAMFLK010000270.1 GCA_945957135.1 uncultured Rhodospirillales bacterium | reverse complement strand
CCTTGACCCCGTCCCCCGCAACGAAGCCAGGGCTACGCAGGCAAAGCCTGCGGGACATGCGAAGTAAGGGAAGAAGTGAGCCCTTTCCCGTTTCTTTGATCGGCTGAAAGGGGCCGTTTCTTTGCCCCGGCCTGGGTGTCCAAAGGCGCCGCCGAGCACGGCGCCACCCTCGAACAAGGCTGGGTCCCTCAGCTCTCCGCCCGATGCGCCGCCACGAAGCGTTCGAGCCAGTGGATCGTGTACTCGCCCGCCACGAAATCCGGCGCCGCGAGGATGCGCTCGTGCAGCGGCAGGGTGGTGCTGATGCCCACCACGGCGAATTCCGCCACCGCCCGGCGCATGCGGGCGATCGCCTCGATGCGCGTGGGGGCATGCACGATCAGCTTGGCGATCATGCTGTCGTAATAGGGCGGCACCAGGCAGCCGGCGTAGAGCGCGGAATCCACGCGCACCCCCAGCCCGCCCGGGGCGTGGAAGGCGCTCACCCGCCCCGGCGTGGGGGTGAAGGTGTCGGGGTCCTCGGCGTTGATGCGGCACTCGATGGCGTGGCCGGAGAAGCGGATGTCCTTCTGCGCGTAGCCCAGCGCCTGGCCGGCGGCGACGCGGATCTGCTCGCGCACCAGGTCGATGCCGCAGACCATCTCGGTGATCGGGTGCTCCACCTGAAGCCGCGTGTTCATCTCGATGAAGGCGAACTGGCCGTCCTGGTAGAGGAATTCCAGCGTGCCCGCGTTGCGGTAGCCGAGCTTGGCCAGGGCGGCGGTCACGGTCTGCCCCAGCGCGTCGCGCTGGGCCGGCGTCAGCGCGGGGGAGCCGGCTTCCTCCAGCACCTTCTGGTGGCGGCGTTGCAGCGAGCAGTCGCGCTCGCCGAAATGCACCACGTTGCCGTGGGTGTCGGCCAGCACCTGCAATTCGATGTGGCGGGGGCGGTCGAGATATTTCTCGATATACACGGCGTCGTTGCCGAAGGCCGCGCGCGCCTCGGCGCGTGCCAGCCGCCACGCCTCCTCCAGCGCCTCGGGCGAGCCGGCCACCTTCATGCCGCGCCCGCCGCCGCCGGCCGCCGCCTTGATCAGCACGGGATAGCCGATGCGGTCGGCCACTTTCGCCGCCGTGTCCAGGTCGGGCACCGCGCCGTCGGAGCCGGGCACCAGCGGCACGCCCAGCTCGTCCATCGCGGTCTTGGCGGCGATCTTGTCGCCCATCATGCTGATATGCGCCGCGGTGGGGCCGATGAAGGTGAGGCCGTGCGCCTCCACCATGTCGGCGAAGGCGGCGTTCTCGGACAGGAAGCCGTAGCCGGGATGCACCGCGTCCGCCCCGGTGATGGTGGCGGCGGAGAGGATGGCGGCGACGTTGAGGTAGGAATCGCGCGCGGCCGGCGGGCCGATGCACACGCTTTCGTCGGCCAGGCGCACATGCATCGCCTCGGCATCCGCGGTGGAGTGCACCGCCACGGTGGGAATGCCCAGCTCGCGGCAGGCGCGCTGGATGCGCAGCGCGATCTCGCCGCGATTGGCGATCAGGATCTTGTTGAACAAGCGCCTATTCCAGGACCAGCAGCGGCTGGCCGTATTCCACCGGCGCGCCCCCGGTGATCAGGATGCGCGCCACCACGCCGGCCTTGGGCGCCTTGATCTGGTTGAAGGTCTTCATCGCCTCGATCAGCAGCAGCGTCTGGCCCGCCACCACGGACTGGCCGGGGGCGACGAAGGGCGGCGCGCCCGGCTCGGGCGCCAGATAGACCACGCCCACCATGGGGCTGAGCACCGCGCCGGGGTGGTGGGCGTCATCCGCCTCGGCCGGCGGCGGCGCCACGGCGGCCGGGAGGACGGCGGCCACGGGCGCGGCGGCGATCACCGTCGCCCCCGCCATCCCGGCCGCCGGGGCGGCCGCCAGGGTGCGGGCGACGCGGATGCGCCCCTCCTTGCCCTCGATCTCGATTTCGGAAAGGCCGGTCTCCGTGAGGATGGAGGCCAGGGTGCGGACGGCGTCCGGGTCGAACGAAACCGAGCTCACGCGCTCTCCTCCAACAAATCGGCCATGGCCTGCAACGCCAGCCCGTAGCCGCCGATGCCCAGGCCGCAGATCACCCCCACCGCCGCCTTGGACACGTAGGAGCGGTGGCGGAATTCCTCGCGCCGGTGGATGTTCGTCACATGCACCTCGATCGCCGGCAGCTCGGTGGCGAGCAGCGCGTCCATCAGCGCCACCGAGGTGGTGGTGTAGCCGGCCGGGTTGATGACGATGCCCTCCGCCCGGCCGCGGCACTCCTGCACCCAGGAGACCAGCTCGCCCTCGCCATTGGTCTGGCGGAAGTCGATGGCCAGGCCCAGCCGCTCCGCGGTCTCGGCGCACAGCGCCTCCACGTCGTCCAGCGTGGCCCGGCCGTAGATCGCGGGCTGGCGCAGGCCGAGCATGTTCATGTTCGGGCCGTTCAGCACGGCAATGAGGGGCAGGCTCGCCATGCGGCTTCGCGTAGCATGCCGCCGCGCGTCGCTTCAACGCCACCGCCATGCCGGGTACGCATTGGGTGCTTCCTTGTGGGGGGCCTTGCCCGAACCCATACTGCCGGCATGACCCAGGCCGCCACCTTTTCCCTGAACGGCGAATCCCGGCCGCTCGCGCCGCCGCTGAGCGTGGCGCAGCTGCTCGAGCAGATCGGCCTGGACACGCGCAAGGTGGCGGTGGAGCGCAACGAGGCGATCGTGCCGCGTTCCGCCTATGCCAGCACCTTCCTGGCGGCGGGCGACGCGCTGGAGATCGTCCATTTCATCGGTGGAGGCTAGCATGAGCGGCACAATCGACGTCCCGACCTTGGCCCCCACGCTGGCAGACGACAGCTGGACGGTGGCCGGGCGCACCTTCCGCTCCCGCCTGATCGTCGGCACCGGCAAATACCGCGACCTGGAGGAGACGGCGGCGGCGATCGAGGCGAGCGGGGCGGAGATCGTCACCGTCGCGGTGCGGCGGGTGAACCTGTCCGACCCCAAGGCGCCGATGCTGCAGGACTATGTGGACCCCAAGCGCTACACCTACCTGCCCAACACCGCCGGCTGCCACACCGCCAACGAGGCGGTGCGCACCCTGCGCCTGGCGCGCGAGGCCGGCGGCTGGAACCTGGTGAAGCTGGAGGTGCTGGGGCCGCCGCCGCATCTCTATCCCGACATGAGCGCCACGTTCGAGGCGGCGGAAGCGCTGATCAAGGACGGGTTCGAGGTGATGGTGTACTGCGCCGACGACCCGGTGGGCGCCAAGCGCCTGGAGGAGATGGGCTGCGTGGCCATCATGCCGCTGGGCGCGCCGATCGGCTCCGGGCTGGGCATCCAGAACCCGGCGATGATCGCCATGCTGATCGAGCAGGCCGGCGTGCCGCTGCTGGTGGATGCCGGGGTGGGCACGGCCTCGGACGCCGCCATCGCGCTGGAACTGGGCTGCGACGCGGTGCTGCTGAACTCCGCCATCGCGCACGCGAAGAACCCGGTGGTGATGGCGCGCGCCATGAAGGCGGCGGTGGAGGCGGGGCGGCTCGCGTTTCTGGCCGGCCGCATGCCGCGCCGGCTGGGAGCCGATCCGTCGAGTCCGCTGACGGGGCTGATCCGGCGCTGACGGGCTGCTTCGCTGATCTGATTCTGCTTGCGTTGGGTTGGTCGCTGTCGCGGCACGCTGCGCTCAGGAGCCTTGACAGCGCCCATCCCAACGAAGCGAGGCTGGGCATGCGAAGAATGAGGGGAAGTGAGCCTCTCCTTCACCCTGTTTCCTTGGTTGGCTGAAAGGGGCCGTTTCCTCGGCTCGGCCTGAGCAGCGCCACCCTCGACCGAGGCAGCGCCGCACATCCGCCATCTCCAAATATTCGCTTGCACCCGGGGGTGGGGGGTCCTATGTGGACCCCACGCAGCAACGCACGTGCCTCTGGCCCCTGAGGTTACGCAACGACGTCAAGCGTTCTGGCAATCGTCTGGTCGCTGGTTCGTTCGACCGTTTCGCAATCTTCGTCCGCCGCCTTGCTCAGGCGGACGTTTCATACAGGGGTTCCGTGCGATGACTCAGAAAATCGCCCGCTTCCTTTCCGACCATCAGCCGGCCACGCCGTGCCTGGTGGTGGACGTTGACCGTGTCGAGGGCAATTTCCGCCGCCTTCGCCGCGCCCTGCCGCTCGCGCGCGTGTACTACGCCGTGAAGGCCAATCCCGCCGCGCCGATCCTGGAGCGGCTGGTCGGCCTCGACAGCAGCTTCGATGCCGCGAGCATCGAGGAAATCCGCGACTGCCTCGCCGCCGGCGCCAAGCCCGAGGCGATCAGCTTCGGCAACACCGTGAAGAAGGCCAGCGCCATCGTCGAGGCCTACGCGGCCGGCGTGCGCATGTTCGCCTTCGATTCCGAGGCGGAACTGGACAAGCTCGCCCGCCTCGCCCCCGGCAGCCGCGTCTATTGCCGCCTGCTGGTGGAGAACGACGGCGCGGAATGGCCGCTGTCGCGCAAGTTCGGCACCAGCGTGGACATGGCGCGCGAGCTGATGGTGGAGGCCGCGGCGCGCGGGCTCGACCCCTATGGCCTGTCCTTCCATGTCGGCAGCCAGCAGACCCGCACCAACAGCTACGAGGCGGCGATCGGCAAGGTCGCCATGCTGTTCACCGACCTGGCCGAGGCCGGGGTGAACCTGCGCATGGTCAATCTCGGCGGCGGCTTCCCCATCCGCTACGACCAGGAAGTGCCGGGCATCGACACGTTCGCCACCGCCATCATGGGGGCGATGACCCGCCATTTCGGCAACGCCCTGCCGGAAATGGTGATCGAGCCGGGCCGCTTCCTGGTCGGCGATGCCGGGGTGGTCAGCGCCGAGGTGGTGCTGGTCAGCCGCAAGAGCGCCAACGACCCGGTGCGCTGGGTCTATCTCGATATCGGCCGCTTCGGGGGCCTCGCGGAAACCGAGGGCGAGGCGGTGAAATACCGCATGTCCACGCCCCATGACGGCTCCGCCGCCGGACCCGTGGTGATCGCCGGCCCGACCTGCGACGGCGCCGACATCATGTACGAGCGCAGCAACTACCGC
Organism: uncultured Rhodospirillales bacterium; assembly: GCA_945957135.1. Lineage (GTDB taxonomy): Bacteria > Pseudomonadota > Alphaproteobacteria > Acetobacterales > Acetobacteraceae > CAMFLK01. Next base: position 847 of record CAMFLK010000270.1, on the reverse strand, counting down.
CTGCCCACGGCGCTGGCCTGCGGCGACCGGATCGAGCTGCACGACACCGGCGCCTACGTCACCACCTATGCCAGCCAGCGCTTCAACGGCTTCGCCCCGCTGGCCGAGCACTACATCTGATACCGGCGCGCGCCAAACGACGACTCATCCCAACGGCCATTCTTCATGACCGTTGGGATGAAGCCTATCGCACCGCCGCCCCCAGCTTCCTCGCCGCATCCGCGGCGAGGGGCACGGGGGTGGCGGCAAAGCCCGCGACCAGGCCGGGAAAACGGGGCGTCCCGCAGAAATAGGCGGCGAGCGGCGCCACGCCCAGCCCGCGCGCCCGGGCCGCCCTTGTCACCGCGTCCTCGTCGCATCCCTCGGGCAGGCGCAGTACGAGGTGCAGCCCGCCGGGGGCCGCTTCCGGCGTCACCGCCGGGCAGTGTCGGGCCAGGGCCGCCAGCAGCGCTGTCCGCCGTTGCAGGTACTGCATGCGCATGCGCCGCACATGCGGCGCCAGCCGCCCCTCGGCCATGAACTCCGCCAGCACGGCCTGGGACAGCGCGCCCGGCCCGCGATCCATCAATGCGCGGGCGCGGACGAACGCCGCCACCAGCCCGGCCGGCAGCACCGCGAAACCCAGCCGCAGCGCCGGGGCCAGGGATTTGCTGAACGAGCCGCAATAGATCACCCGCCCGGCCTGATCGAGGCTCGCGAGCGGCGGCAGGGGCTTGCCTTCCCAGCGGAACTCCGCGTCGCAATCGTCCTCGAGCACCCAGGCATCCTGCCGGCGCGCCCAGTCCAGCAGCGCCAGCCGCTGGCCGACCGGCATCGCGCCGCCGAGCGGCGTGGCGTGGGACGGCGC
>CAMFLK010000269.1 GCA_945957135.1 uncultured Rhodospirillales bacterium | reverse complement strand
CGCCGCCGATCGCCACGGTGGGGCTGACCGAGGGCGAGGCCGCCGCGCATGGCCCGGCCGACATCTACGTCGCCAGATTCACCCCGATGCGCCACGTGCTCAGCGGCCGCGCGCGCAAGGCGCTGATGAAGCTGGTGGTCGATCAGGCCAGCCAGCGCGTGGTCGGCGCGCACATGCTGGGCGAGGACGCGCCGGAAATCATCCAGGGCCTGTCCATCGCCATCAACGCCGGCGCGACCAAGGCGGATTTCGACCGCACGGTGGGCATCCACCCCACCGCGGCGGAGGAATTCGTCACCATGCGCACCCGCACACGAGTCGCCGGCGCTGCCGCGAAAGCGGCGGAGTAGGTCACGAGCCGCCTTCTTCGCAGGGTGGCGCCGTGCTCGCTGCCGTCAAGGGTCGCTTCGCTCAAGTCCCTTGACGGCATCTGCGCGCGGCGCCTTTCGATGGAAGGCCGGGAGGAGGAAAGGTCCTTTTTCAGCCGAACAAGGAAAGGAATGCCGGCTCACTTCTTTCAAGCGCCATGACCGTCCGTGTCCGTTTTCCCGTCTAGCAATCATTGTGCCCGCTTTCCCGGGCGAACGCCAGCGTTGGCGGACAGGTAGGGCGTGACCGGGCAACGGTCATTTGGCGCACAGCCATTCTGATCGGGTGAGGCACAACCCTGTAGGAAGTCTTCTCCGAAACGAGCTCTCGCGACCTGCCACCTTGCTGACATTTCGGGGTAATATCGACGGTCCGAAGCGATGACTCTTCCATCGCTGAGGGACGGCGGTGTCGCGCGCCGGGTTGGTGGGCGGCGGCGCGCCAAACAAAGACTCATATCAAGGGTCATTCTTCATGACCCTTGATATAAGACGGCGGCTTCCTGGAGCCGTGTTCTCTTATGCAGCCAGTTGTCAGCCGAGACCTCCTTGCCCTGGATGACCTACCTCGGTCCGACTTGATGGTCATTGTCGAACGTGCCCAGGACATGGCCCGTCATTGGTCCAACCGTTCTCTTCCCCAAAGCCTGTCAGGGAAGCGGATCGCGCTCGTCGTCAACGATGGAGGGTGGCGGAACACGACGGCTTTCGACCTTGGGATCAGCGCCATGGGAGGCACGTGCGTCCATGCGCCGCTTCGTCTGGACCAAAAGGAGGGCATTGCCGATCTGGCTGCCTATCTCGACAACTGGATGGACGCGATTGTCAGTCGCGCACCGGAACTCTCTACGCTTCGTGCGCTGGCCGACGCTGCGTCGGCGCCAGTCGTCAACGCGCGCACCCGGCAGAACCATCCGTGCGAGACACTTGGTGACCTTTGCTTCTACCACCACCGGCACGGCAGCATTGATGGGATCAAGGTCGCCGTCGTTGCACCCGCCGCAAACATCCTCGGATCGTGGATCGAAGCAGCCGGTGTACTCCCGCTCGAGGTCGTCCAGGTCTTTCCAACGGCATGGCATGCCTCCGAAGACCGAACCAGCCATCCCAGCTTCCGCGCCAGCACCGACATGGACGAGCTGCGGGATGCGAACGTGATCATCACGGATTGCTGGCCCGACGACGCCGACCCTGCGGAGTTGCAGCGTTACCAGGTCACGGCATCAGTTCTGGATGCGCTCGACCTCAAAACCGAGTTTCTTCCGTGTCCACCCGTGAGCCGGGGACGCGAGGTCTCCAGTGATGCAATGCTGCACCCAACTTGCCGAGTTATCGCCGCGAAAGCATTCCTGCTGCACGCACAAAATGCCGCGCTCGAATGGGTCTTCAGACGTCACTGACCATGTTGGGCGCCCCGCGGATGTCAGCAGCAGCAGGCCCGGTAATCCCGACATTGCGGCAGCCCTGCCAGCCAACCTCGTGCGGTTCGAGCGCTTCCCCCACTGTGGCCATCCTTACTTCGCATGCAGGCCCTCGCTTCGTTGGGGTTTGCGCTGTCAAGGCCCTTGAGCGAAGCGTGCCTTGACAGCTCAAACCCCAACGCAAGCACAATCGCGACCAGCGAAGGAGCCCCCCGCCTAGCCAATCACCGCGTTTTTGGGGATAAGCAGCGGTTGCCCGGCCAAGAACGCAGCCGGGCCGGAGGACGCTCAATGACTGCCAAATGGTCGCCGGACTCCTGGCGCGCCCACCCGATCCGCCAGGTGCCCGCCTATCCCGACCCCGCCAGGCTCGCGGCGATGGAGGCCAAGCTGCGCACCTACCCGCCGCTGGTCTTCGCCGGCGAGGCGCGGCGGCTGAAGGCGGCCCTGGCCCAGGTGGCGGACGGCCGCGCCTTCGTGCTGCAAGGCGGCGACTGCGCCGAGAGCTTCAACGACTTCACCGCCAACATCATCCGCGACACGTTCCGCGTGCTGCTGCAAATGGCCGTGGTGCTCACCTTCGGGGCCAGCGTGCCGGTGGTGAAGATGGGCCGCATGGCCGGCCAGTTCGCCAAGCCACGCAGCAGCGACACGGAAACCCAGGACGGCCAGACCCTGCCGAGCTATCGCGGCGACATCATCAACGGCCCGGATTTCACGCCCGAGGACCGCGTGCCCGACCCCGCGCGCATGGAAACCGGCTATTTCCAGTCCGCCGGCACGCTCAACCTGCTGCGCGCCTTCGCCACCGGCGGCTATTCCGACCTGCACGAAGTGCATCGCTGGAACCTCGACTTCGCCGCCCGCTCCCCGCTGGCCGCCCGCTACCAGGACCTCGCCGCGCGCATCGACGAGACGCTGGCCTTCATGGCCGCCTGCGGCATGACCAGCGCCTCCATCCCGCAGATCCGCGAGACCGATTTCTACACCAGCCACGAAGCCCTGCTGCTGCCCTACGAACAGGCGCTGACCCGCGTGGACAGCACCTCCGGCGACTGGTACGCCTGCTCCGCCCATTTCCTGTGGATCGGCGACCGCACCCGCCAGCCGGACGGCGCGCATGTGGAATTCCTGCGTGGGGTGAAGAACCCGCTGGGCCTGAAGGTCGGCCCGACCACCCAGGCCGACGACCTGCTGCGCCTGATCGACACGCTCAACCCCGCCAACGAGCCCGGCCGCCTGACGCTGATCAGCCGCATGGGGGCCGAGAAGGTGGAAACCCTGCTGCCGCCGCTGCTGCGCGCCGTGCGCCGCGCCGGGCATCGCGTGGTGTGGCTGTGCGACCCGATGCACGGCAACACCATCTCCACCGCCAACAAGGTGAAGACCCGCGATTTCGACGCCATCCTCCAGGAAGTGCGGCGCTTCTTCGACGTCCATGCCGCCGAGGGCAGCTGGGCCGGCGGGGTGCATGTGGAAATGACCGGGCGCGAGGTCACCGAATGCGTCGGCGGCGCGCGGCGGCTGAGCGAGGCCGATCTGGGCACCCGCTACGAGACGTTCTGCGACCCCCGCCTGAACGCCGAACAGTCGCTGGAACTCGCCTTCCTGCTGGCCGAGGAGCTGAAGGCACGGCGCGAACCCGCCGCCGCCCCAGCCGTCGCGGCCCAGTAGCGGCGCGGCAGCGATGGACTCCTCCCCGCCGGACCTCGCCGCCGACATCGCCGCACGGACGGACGTCTATTTCAACCGCACCCGCCAGGTGGTGCAGCGCTTCGGCGACAAGCGCGTGACCTACGCCGTGTTCCTGCGCCGGCCCGTCATCTCCGCGCCGAGGCTGATGCTCGCCTGGCTCGACGAGGTCGCCGCCGCGCGCGGCACGCGCTTCGACATCGACGTGACCCACCCCGAGGGGCAGTGGACCGGCGCCGGCGAGCCGCTGGCCTATATCACCGGCAGCTTCGCCCTGCTGTCGGACCTCGAAACCATCTTCCTGCAGAAACTCGGCCCGGCCTGCGTCGCCGCCCACAACGCCTACCAGATGTGCCTCGCCCTGCCCGAGGTCGCCTTCCTGGCCATGGAGGCGCGGCACTGCGCCGGGGCGGAAATGCAGGAGATGATGGCCTACGCCGCCTCCGTCGGCAGCGCCGCGGCCCGCGCCGAAGGGGCGCGCGGCTTCATCGGCAACGCCAATGACGGCACCGCCCACTGGTTCGGCGCCGAAGCCGGGCGCGGCACCATGCCGCACGCGCTGATCGGCTACGCCGGCTCCACCGTGCGCGCGGCGGAGATGTTCCACGAAACCTTCCCCCAGGAAACGCTCACCGTGCTGGTCGATTATTTCGGCCGCGAGGTGACCGACGGCCTGGCCTGCTGCCACCGCTTCCCCACCCTCGCCGCCGAGGGCCGCATGCAGGTGCGGCTGGACACCCATGGCGGCCGGTTCCTCGAAGGCCTCGACCCCGCCGAAAGCTACGCGGTGATCGAACGCCACGCCCCCGGCGCCATCCGCCGCTACCGCAGCGACACGGAACTGCGCTACCTCGTGGGCACCGGCGTCTCCGCCGCCGCCGTGTGGCGCATGCGCGAGGCGCTGGACGCCGCCGGCTTCCCCAAGGTGCGCATCGTCGCCTCCTCCGGCTTCGGCGTGGACAAATGCCGCGTGATGGCCGACGCCCGCGCGCCGATCGACACGGTGGGCACCGGCAGCTTCATCCCGGACACCTGGAGCGAAACCTACGCCACGGCGGACATCGTGGACTACGACGGCGCCCCCATGGTGAAAGTCGGCCGCGAATTCCTGCTGCGGCGGAATGACGACCGGCTGAAGGGCGGGGGCTGAAAGTAAGGAAGCGCTTCTTTTTTGAAAAAAAGACGCAAAAAACTTTTTATCTATTGAATACGCGCGTTGTTCACAGGCCCAGGTGATGGGCCAGAAACGCCCGCATCTTTTGCCGTGCCAGGATCGCTTCCGGGGCATCGGGCATCCGATCCTGGAAGTTGTGGACCATCCCCTCGTACAGGTCGAGCTTCACCGGCACGCCGGCAACGTCCAGCGCCTGGTAGAACCGCACGAAGCCACTCAACAGGGTTTCCTTCAGGCCGCCCTGGATGAGCGTCGGCACGAAGCCCTTGGAGAAGTCGGCATAGACGGGCGAGGCATAGGGGTGCTTCTGGTCCTTCAGCGCGGCGAAGGCCGCGGCGGCGAACACGGTCTGCCGCTCATAGAGCTGATTCGGGTCCGCGTCGTGAAGGGTGGTTTCCGTGTCGCCGCTGCGGGTGACATCCAGCCACGGCGATGCCAACACCGCCGCCGCGGGCATGCCAAGCCCCCGATCGCGCATCTTCAGGATCACGGCAGCGGCGAGCCCGCCCCCGGAGGAATCGCCGAAGATGGCGGTATCCGCGAGGCGCTGACCCTGCTGCAAGAACGCCTGGATCGCCGCGACGACCTGATCCGACATCTGGTCGTATTTGACGTGCGGCGCAAGGGTGTAGTCAATGGAGATCACCCGCAGCCCCGTCGTGTGGGCCGCGACGACCGCCCGTCCGAGCGAGGACGCCGCGCTGTACATGACATGCGCGCCGCCATGCGTGTACACCAGCGCCTTGCCGTTGTCCTTCCATCCCTCGGGACGGATATCCAGCACGGGAACGCCGCCAAACTCGCCCGCGACGACGCTGTGCGGGAAGCGCTTCAGCAGCGGCTCGGACTTGGCCCTGCCATCGGCCTCGGCCCAGGCCTGGAGCTTTTTCCATGCGTCGATGTCGGCGGCGTCCGGAAACGCCGGGTTGAGCGCTGGATTCTTCAGCGTGCGCAGAAACGCCCGCGCCTCCGGAGAGACCGTTTCAGGAATGTTGACGTAGGGCTGGTCGTCCATGGCGGCGTCCTTTTCTGTATCGGCGAACCTGCCCGCGGTTGGTCGCGAAGTCTTTGCATATCGCGACACGCCGCCGGCCGGCGGGACGGCCGTGCCGCGTCGGAAAGGTATGCAAAAAATCTAACGTGATATGCTGGTTTAACATTTCAGCATCTGGTTTTGGGTAGTTATGTAATGCGCATGAACGCAGCACAACCCCCTTCGTTCAGGACGCAACTCTGCGAAAACCTCGCCCAGTCCCTGAACC
>CAMFLK010000268.1 GCA_945957135.1 uncultured Rhodospirillales bacterium | reverse complement strand
CACCGGGGCGAGGCGCGGCGTGGCGGGATCGGCGATCACGTCATGCACCGTCAGCCCGTGCGCGCCGAGCAGGTCGGCGGGCAGCAGGCAGCGGCCGCTGCGGGCCAGCGGGCCGACATTGCGCAGCTGGCCGGCCATGCCCGCCGCCGTGCCCAGGCTCTCCAGCCGGGCCAGCGTGGGCGCATCGGCGCCGAGCAGTTCGCCCGCCGCCCCCGCCAGCGCGCCGGCGGTCTCGCGCAGATAGTCCCGCCAGGATTCGGTGGTGAGGATTTCCGGCCCGGCCTCCGCCTCTCGCCCGTCGATCATGCGCAGCAGCCGGTCCGGCGCCAGCGCGCCCGCATCCAGCAGGGCGGCGAGCGGGGTGGCCACCGGGTGCGCCCGCCGCGCGCCTTCCACCACCTCGCGCCACCAGTGCAGGCGGATCAGCGCCAGCATCGGCTCGCGCGCCACCTCCCGCGCCCGGGCCAGCTCGTCGTTGAAGGCGTAGAGCACCATCAGCGCCTCCCGCCGCGCCGGCGGCGCGAACAGGGCGGTGAGGAAGCGGTCGGGGTCGTGGCGGCGCAGCTGTTCGGCCGCCGGCGAAAGGCTGCCGGTCATCGTGGCCAGGTGGCGCGCCGGCGGCATTCGTGCCAGCGTGCGCCCACGCGGAACCGGCCCCCCGGCCGGGCGTTCAACCGCGACATGTGAAACTCACCGGAGAACGGTTCCATGGCCTTCGAGCTCCCCGCCCTTCCCTATTCCACCAGCGCGCTTGCCGAACGCGGCATGTGCCAGGAAACACTGGAACTGCATCACGGCAAGCACCATCAGGCCTATGTCACCGCGCTGAACGGTTTCGTGGAGAAGAACGTCAACCTCCAGGGCGAGACGCTGGAAGCCATCATCAAGATCGCCCAGAACGACGCCTCGATGGCCGGCGTGTTCAACAATGCCGGCCAGCACTGGAACCACATCATCTTCTGGCAGAACATGTCGCCCACCGGCGGCGGCATTCCCGGCAATCTGGAAGCCAAGATCATCGCCGATTTCGGCAGCGTCGCCGCGTTCAAGGACGCGTTCAAGACCGCCGCCACCACGCAGTTCGGCTCCGGCTGGGCCTGGCTGGTGCTGGGCCATGACGGCAAGCTGAAATGCACCAAGACGCCGAACGGCTCCAACCCGCTCGCCACCGGCGAGGGCCGCACCCTGCTGGGCTGCGACGTGTGGGAGCACAGCTACTATCTCGACTTCCGCAACCGCCGCCCGGACTACGTGACCAACTGGCTGGACAAGCTGGCCAACTACGAATTCGCCGCCGCCCAGCTCTGAGCGGAACCGGGCCGGGAGCATTCCTCCCGGCCCGCTCCTTTCAGCCGCGCTTCACGTTCCAGAACAGCGTGAATGGCGAGGGCACGACGCCCGACAGCTTGTCGCTCATCACCGCGGGCTGCGACCACTGGCCGAGCGGAATGAACGGCAGGCTCTGGAACGCCTGAAGCTGCATCTCCTTCGCGATGGCCTGCTGGGCGGCGAGGTCGGCGGTGTCCAGCCATTTGCTCCGCAGCGCCTCCAGCTTCTCGTCCGTCGGCCAGCCGGTATTGGCGTTCAGCCCGTTGGCGCGCAGCGGGTAGGAGCTGCCGGGGTTGGACACGGTCAGCCCCGCCCAGGTGACGCAGTAGAGATTCCATCCGCCCTGCTCCAGCGGATCGCGCTTGGCCATGCGCGAGACCATGGTGCCCCAATCCATCACCTGAAAGTCGATGTTCAGGCCGAATTTGGCCAGCTGGTCCTGCGCCACCTGGCTCATCGCCATGATCGCCGGCAAGTCGGAAGGCGCGAGCATGACGATGCGCTCGCCCTTGTAGCCCGCGGCGGCGAGGCGCTTGCGCACATCGGCGGGGTCGCGCGGGCCGGTCAGGGCCTGCATGCCCGCATCGTTGGCCATCGGGCTGCCGACGGTGAAGAAGCCGGCGGGCACGCGGCCATATTGCGTCTGCTCGCCCACCACCGCGGTGATCACCGCCTGCTGGTCGATGCCCGGCAGCAGGGCGCGGCGCATCTCCACATTGTTGAAGGGCGGCAGCAGGTGGTTGAAGCGCAGCATGCCGAGAAAGCCGAACGGATCGACCGCCATGGCGCGCAGCCCGGCCGATTTCGACAGCATCGGCACGAGGTCGAGCAGCGGCTGCTCCACCCAATCCACCTCGCCGCGTTGCAGCGCGGCCGCGGCGGTGGAAGGGTCGGGCTGGGCGGTCCACTCCACCCGGTCGAAATTGGCGACATGCCCGCCCGCCCACATGTCCGGCGCCTCCGGCCGGGGCACGTATTTCTCCCAGCGCGCGTAGCGGGCGGAGGCACCGGGCTGGAATTCGTCGGCGAGAAAGCGGTAGGGGCCGCTGCCGATCACCTCCTTGAACTGCTGGCTGGACGGGGTGCTGGCGATGCGCTCGGGCTGGACGAAGATGTTCCGCGAGGCCAGCGCGAAATACATGATGGGGAAAGGCTGCTTCAGCTTGATCGCGAAGCGCTTGTCGTCCAGCGCCACCACCTCATTGGTGATGGCGGCGATGGTGGTGCCGATCGGGTCCTTGGTCATCCAGCGCTTGACCGAGGCCACCGCGTCGCGCGCCAGCACCGGCACATTGTCGTGAAAGATCAGCCCGTCGCGCAGCGTGATGGTCCAGGTCAGCCCGTCCGCCGAGGCCTCCGCGCTGTTCGCCGCCTGGGGCTGCGGCGCCAGCTTGCTGTCGAGCGAGAACAGCGTGTCCCACACCATGTAGCCATGGGTGTAGGAGATGGTGGCGAGGCTCCACAGCGGATCGACCGAGGTCAGCCCGGTGGAGGGCACGAAGCGCAGCACGCGCGCCGCCCCCCCCTGGGACAGCCCCTGGGACAGCACGGGGCGGGCGAGCGTGGCGGCGGCTGCGGTGGCGAGAAGGGTGCGGCGGCGCATGGCGGCTCCTGGCGGCGGAAGGGACGGCACGCCGCCAGCCTAGCCCCAATCCGCCGGGATGTGCGTAGTCCCAGCGCTACGGATTGCGACCTGGGATCATCCTTCCCAACACGCCGTCGCGAAACAGCACGGCATGGCCAAGGGCAGCCGCCGCGTGCGCGCCGACCGCGGCAAGGATGAACCAGCCGATAGCGCCATGAATTTGCTGCACTTCGTGCCGCAGCGCCGGATCGTTGGGGTTGGCAGCCGGAATCTTGAACATGCCGTACAAATTGTCCCCGCGCGCCCATGCGAGACCAAATCCAGTCACGACCATCGCGACGAGCAGACCGTACAGCGCAATGTGCATCCCGCGCGCCAGGGCACCTGGCAAGCCGGATTGTGCCGGTGGCAAGCGACGCCCGCGCGACGCGCGCCACAGAATGCGCGCCGCCAGCAGCAGCGCCAGAAGCGCGCCAAGTGTGATGTGGACGGATCGCGCGTCGATCCGTGGCGCGCCCGGTGCGAACAGATCGATCGTCCAGGCGCCAACGAACTGCGCCGCGACGAGCAGAAACGTCAGCCAGTGAAAGGCGATGCTGGGCCCGTCATAGGCCAGTCCCGCGAGACCCAGGCGCGCCTCGGTCGCCGCTTTCGAATACGCCGTCATGCCGCACTCCAAGAATCACAATAGTGCCGCGCACCATGAACCGACTCTCTGCGGCATGCATCAAAAATACATCGAATTTCTTGTCATTTATCCAAGTTGATACCGCAAATTACTTGCATTTGCGAATATCGAAGAATCTCTCCTTGCTTCTTGTCTCCACGCTCCAATCGCAAGACACGTATCCTGCCATCGGGCAATTGTTGAGAAGAGGTCTTAGCCTTTCGCCTTCGCGTCGTTGGCGGCGGCGGGCGGGGCGAGCACGTTGGTGATGGTCTCGCGCACCACCGTCACCCGCACGTTGGGGGCGAGATCGACCTCGACCTCGTTGGTGCCGTCCTTCACCTTCTGCACCACGCCGATGATGCCGCCGCCGGTCAGCACGCGGTCGCCGCGCTTGATCTCCGACAGCTTGCGCTTCAGCTCCTTCTGCGCCGTCTGCTGCGGGCGGATGAGCAGGAAGTAGAAGACCGCGAAGATCAGCACGATGGGCAGGAACTGGCCGGCGCCGGCGACGATGCCGGACATGTCCTGCGCGTAGGCGGGAGAGATGAGCATGGGGGGTTCCGGGTTGCGGTGATTGGGCGCGGACCATAGTTTCCGCCCCCCGCACGTCAAGCGCCGACCCGAGGCCAGTCATGGATCCCACCCTGCTCGAAGCCGTCACCCGCATCGCCGAGGCGCTGGAGCGCCTGGCCCCGCCCCCGCCGCGCCGGGCGGAGCTGGGCGCGGCGGATGCTTTCGTCTGGCACCCCTCGCCCGCCCATCTCGCACCGGTGCAAGCGGTGTCGCGCGTCGATATCGGGCTGTTGCAGGGGGTGGACCGGCAGAAATCCATCCTGCTGGCCAACACGCTGCGCTTCGCCCGCGGCCTGCCGGCCAACAACGCCATGCTGTGGGGCGCGCGCGGCATGGGCAAGTCCTCGCTGGTCAAGGCGGCGCACGCCCAGGCCAATGCGGAACACCCCGGCAGCCTCGCGCTGATCGAAATCCATCGCGAGGACATCGCCAGCCTGCCCGAATTGCTGCGCCTGCTGCGCGCGGAGTCGCGGCGGTGCCTGATCTTCTGCGACGATCTCAGCTTCGAGCGCGAGGATGCCGACTACAAGGCACTGAAATCGGTGCTGGATGGCGGCATCGAGGGCCGGCCGGACAACGTGCTGTTCTACGCCACATCCAACCGCCGCCACCTGATGCCGCGCGACATGATCGACAACGAGCGCGCGACGGCGATCAATCCCGGCGAGGCGACGGAGGAGAAGGTCTCGCTCTCCGACCGGTTCGGGTTGTGGATCGGCTTCCACAATTGCGACCAGGACATTTTCTTCGCGATGATCGAGGGCTATGCCGACGCGTTCGGCCTGGACGTCTCGCGCGAACGGCTGCATGCCGAGGCGGTGGAATGGTCGGTGACGCGCGGCGGCCGGTCCGGCCGGGTGGCCTGGCAGTTCATCCAGGACCTCGCCGGGCGGCTGGCGGCCTGACCCTGGAATTTTCCGCCGCGCATCGCAATCTCAGCGCCAGAACAGGAGGGCACGACATGGCGAAGACGGAACTGGCGACCTTGGGTGGCGGCTGCTTCTGGTGCCTGGAGGCGGTGTATCTCGGCCTGCGCGGGGTGAGTGCCGTGATGAGCGGCTATGCCGGCGGGCATGTGGACCATCCGAGCTACGAGGAGGTCTGCGGCAAGCAGACCGGCCATGCCGAGGTGGTTCAGGTCAGCTTCGACCCCGACGAGGTGAGCTACGAGGACCTGCTTCGGGTGTTCTTCACCATCCACGACCCGACCACGCTCAACCGCCAGGGCAACGATGTCGGCCCGCAATACCGCTCCATCATCCTCACCCATGACGCGGCCCAGCGCGCGGCGGCGGAGACGGTGATCGCCGAGGTGGCGGCGGCGAAGATCTGGCCCGGCGCGATCGTGACGCAGGTCGAGCCGCTCACGACGTTCTGGCCGGCCGAGCCGGAGCACCACGACTACTTCGCCCGCAACCCGTGGAGCGGCTACTGCCAGGCGGTGGTGGCGCCCAAGGTGCTGAAATTCCGCAAGATGTTCGCGGAGCGGCTGAAGAAGGCGGCCTAGGGCCGCGCCTTCTCCGGAGGGTGGCACCGTGCTCGGGGTCGTCCTGGGCATGCTTGCTCAAGAGCCTTGACGACCCCTGCGCGCGGCGCCTGGCCGATGGAAGGCCGGGGCAAGAAAGCGGCCCCTTTCAGCCGAACAAGAAAGCTGGATAGGGCTCACTTTCCCTCATTCTTCGCATATATGCCCTCGCTTCGTCGCGGTGGGCGCCCGCGAGGCCCCTGATCGGGGCCTGACATTGGGGCGCCCCCCCCGGCGCGAACACCAAAGAAAGTTGGAAGGAGCCGCAGGTAACCC
>CAMFLK010000267.1 GCA_945957135.1 uncultured Rhodospirillales bacterium | reverse complement strand
GCCCCGCGCTGCGCCTGAAACGCGACCCCTGGGCGCGCGGCGTGCTGCGCGCCTGCCGCGCCCGCTGGCGCGCCCTGTTCTGCCCGTTCAACCGCGACCTCACCCTCGCCCAGCACTGGCGCTTTGCGGCGACGCAACATTGGCATGCCCAAGGCGCGGGCGATTGAGCCCACCGCTTCCGCCCCGATCGGCTATACTGGCCCTTCGTGGTGGGAGCAGGACGTGATCAACCTGATCGCCCGGCTGTTGCTGGCCGCCTCGGCCGGCATCACCGGCTGGCTGGTGGCCAAGGATTCGCCCAATTTCGGCGTGGTCCAGGCCATGCTGAGCGTGGTGCTGCTGGCCGCGCTGGTCGGCCTGGTCGCGCTTTGGCCCCGCAAGCCCGATCAAAGCTGAGACATTCCAATGCTGACCCGCTTCTTCGCCTATTACCGCCCCTGGTGGCGGCTGTTCCTGCTGGATTTCGGCTGCGCCATCGTCTCCGGCCTGCTGGAGCTGGGCTTCCCCATGGCCGTGCGCAGCTTCGTGGACCGGCTGCTGCCCGGGCAGAACTGGGGGCTGATCCTCGCCGCCGCCGCCCTGCTGCTGGTGATCTACCTGATCAACGCGGGGCTGATCTCCGTGGTCACCTATTGGGGCCACATGCTCGGCATCAACATCGAGACGGAGATGCGCCGCCGCGCCTTCGACCATCTCCAGAAGCTCTCCTTCCGCTTCTACGACAACCACAAGACCGGCCATCTCGTCGCCCGCGTCACCAAGGACCTGGAGGAGGTGGGCGAGGTCGCCCATCACGGGCCGGAGGATCTGTTCATCGCGCTGATGACCTTCCTCGGCGCCTTCGTATTGATGTTCGCGGTGAACGCCGAGCTGGCCCTGCTCACCGCGCTGATCGTGCCGGCCACGGCCATCCTGGCCACCCGCTACGGCACGCGCATGACCCACAACTTCCGTGCCCTGTTCGGCAGCGTCGCCCAGTTCAACGTGCGCATCGAGGAGAATGTCGGCGGCATGCGCGTGGTCCAGGCCTTCGCCAACGAGGACCATGAGCGCGCGCTGTTCGCCCGCGACAACGCCGCCTATCGCCGCGTGAAGCTCCAGGCCTACCGGCTGATGGCCGCGAGCACGTCGCTCTCCTATCTCAGCATGCGCCTGGTGCAGGTGGTGGTGATGATCGCCGGCACCTGGTTCGTGCTGCACGGCCGGCTGACCAATGGCGAGTTCATCGGCTTCCTGCTGCTGGTCGGCGTGTTCTTCCGCCCGGTGGACAAGATCAACGCGGTGCTGGAGATCTATCCCAAGGGCATCGCCGGCTTCCGCCGCTACACCGAGCTTCTCGCCACCGAGCCGGACGTGACCGACCGCCCCACCGCCAGGGACGTGGGCAAGCTGCACGGCGACATCCGCTTCGAGCATGTCACCTTCGGCTATGGCGAGGGCCCCGCCGTGCTGCGCGACGTGAGCCTGTCGCTGGCGGCCGGGCAGACCGTCGCCTTCGTCGGCCCCTCCGGCGCCGGCAAGACCACGCTGTGCTCCCTGCTGCCGCGCTTCTACGAGCCGCAAACCGGGCGCATCACCATCGACGGCATCGATCTGCGCGACATGACGCTGAAATCCCTGCGCGGGCAGATCGGCATCGTGCAGCAGGACGTGTTCCTGTTCGGCGGCACGCTGCGCGAGAACGTCGCCTATGGCCGCCTGGACGCGACCGAGGCGGAGATCCGCGACGCCGCCCGCCGCGCCCAGCTCGACGAGGTGATCGCCCGGCTGCCGCAGGGGCTGGACACCATCGTGGGCGAGCGCGGCGTGAAGCTCTCGGGCGGGCAGAAGCAGCGTCTGGCCATCGCGCGCATGTTCCTCAAGAACCCGCCCATCCTGATCCTGGACGAGGCGACCTCGGCGCTGGACACCGAGACCGAGCGGGCCATCCAGCAGGCGCTGACCGAACTGGCGCGCGGGCGCACCACGCTGATCATCGCCCACCGCCTCGCCACCATCCAGAACGCCGACCGCATCGTGGTGGTGGACGAAAGCGGCGTGGCCGAGCAGGGCCGCCATGGCGAGCTGATGGCGGCGGGCGGCATCTACCGCCGGCTGCACGAGGCGCAGTACGGCGAGCGGCTGGCGGGCTAATCGGCGCGCGGGCTCCTTCGCTGCTTTCGATTGTGCTTGCGTTGCGGGAGACGGCGTCAAGGGACGCTTCGCTCAAGCCCTTGACCCCGTCCCCCGCAACGAAGCGCCTGCCGACATGCGAAGAATGAGGGGAAGTGAGCCCCTTCTTTCACCCGTTTCCTTGGTCGGCTGAAAAGGGCCGTTTCCTTGGCCCGGCCTGAGTTTCCAAAGGCGCCGCGCGCAGATTCCGTCAAGGGACTTGAGCGAAGCGACCCTTGACGGAATCGAGCACGGCGCCACCCTCACCCAAGGCCGGCCCTACCCCCGCCGGATATTCCAGAACGCCGGCAGCCCCAGCACCAGCCCGGTCAGGCTGGCGCGGTGGGCGATCGGCGTGAACATCTGCCCGGTCGGCAGGTACGGCAGGTCGATGAACGCCTGAAGCTGGATCTGCTCCGCGATGCGCTTCTGCGCCGCCGCGTCCGGCGCGCGCAGCCAGTCGTCGCGCAGGGATTCGATGCGCGGGCTGGTCGGCCAGCCCGGCGCGGCACTCTTGCCGTTGCCGCGCAGCCACACATTCGCCACCGGGTTCACCTCGTCCGCCCCGCTCCAGCCGGTGTGGAACACGCTCCAGCCGCCCTGCTCCACCGGCTCCGGCTTGGCGCGGCGCTGCATCGCCGTGGCCCAATCCATGGTCTGCAAATCCACGTTGAAGCCGATCTGGCGGAGCAGCTGGTCGGTCACCGCGGCCATGGCGCTGTAGATCGGGAAATCGGTGGGCTGCATCACCACCGTGCGCTCGCCGGCATAGCCGGATTCCTTCAGCAGCGCCTTCGCGCGGGCCAGGTCGCGCGGGGCGGTGAAGGCCGCCATGCCCGCCTCGCTCGCCATCGGCGTGCCCGGCGCGAAGAACCCCACCCCGTCGCGCCACATCGCCCGGTCGTCGCCGGCGGCGGCCTGCATGTATTCCATCTGCGAGAAGGCCGGCACCACCGCCTGGCGCACCTTCGGATTGTCGAAGGGCGGATGCAGATGGTTGAAGCGGAACTTGCCGATCAGCCCGGTGGGCTCCATCACCGTCACCACCACGTCGCGCGACTTGCGCAGCTGCGGCACCAGGTCGGCCAGCGGCCAGCGCAGCCAGTCCACCTCGCCGCGCATCAGCGCCGCCACCGCGGTGGCGCCGTCCGGGATCACCTGCCACTCCACCCGCTCGAAATGCGCGACCTTCGGGCCGGCGCTGCCCTGCGCCACCCCATCGGCGCGCGGCACGTAGCCGGCGAAGCGGGCATAGGCGAGCCGCGCGCCGGGCACCCGCTCATCCGGCAGGAAGCGGAACGGGCCGCTGCCGGTGGCATCCGTCACCGCCTTGAACGGGTCGGTGCTGGCCAGCCGCTCGGGCATGATCACGCAGGGGCTGGGCGAATACTTGGCCAGCGCATTGGGCAGCTGGGCGAACGGATATTTCAGGCGGAAGCGGATGGTGCGGTCGTCCGGCGCCGAGACCTCGTCCGTCGCGGCCATCAGCGTCTGGCCGAAACTGTCGCGCACGCCCCAGCGGCGGATGCTCGCCACGCAGTCCCGCGCCAGCACCTTGGTGTTGTCGTGGAACATCAGCCCGTCGCGCAGGCGAAGGTTCCATTGCAGCCCGTCCGCCTCCACCACATGCCCCTCGACCATCTGTGGCCGGGGGGTGAGCGAGTCATCCAGCCCGTAGAGCGTGTCGTAGATCAGGAAGGCATGGTCGCGGGTCTGCGACGCGGTGGTCCAGATCGGGTCCAGCGCGGCGATATCCGCCGCCGGCACGAACCGCACCACATTCGCCGCCTGCCCGCGCGCGATGGAAGGCAGCGCGAGGGCGGCGGCCGCCCCCAGCGCCAGATTGCGCCGTCCGATCTTCATTGTTTCCTCCCCTTCAAGCCCCGATCAGGCTTTTCTGACGTTCATCCGGTTTCGCCACCGGCGGCGCGGCGTGGATAGGGCGACCCGTCCCGCCGCGTGTAGCCATCCGGGCCGTCGTCGAGCACCATCATGTCGATATCCGAATAGTAGCACCCGTCGCCGGCAAGCCGCGTGCCCACCTCCAGCACCAGCGCGTCCGCCGTGCTTCGGTTCTGCAGGTGATGCCCGTCGGGCTCGCCGGCCTTGAAGCCCGCCGCCTCGCCCGCGCGCAACACCTCCTCGCCGGCATCGGTGACCAGAACCACCTCCCCGCTGACGACATAGACGAACTCGTCGCTCGCGATCTGCCAGTGCCGCTGGCTCGACCATGTGCCCGGCGGCAGGCGAAGCAGGTTGACGCCGAACTGGCTGAGACCCGCGGCATCGCCGAGCCGCTTGCGCTCGCGGCCGTGACAGGGCGCGTCGAAAGGCGGCGGGTAGGAGGTGCCGCCCACGCCCGCGATGACGGCGGGGTCGAGTTTTCGGCTCATTTCCCCCTCCCGCTCAGGCCTTCTTCACGTTGATCGGCAGCGGAATGCCCCGGCGGATGCCGGTCAGCCCCTTCTGATAGGCGGAATCCGTGTAGTACTGGCCCAGCGGGATATACGGCAGATCGACGAAGAACTGCGCCTGGATCTGCCGTCCGATCGCCTTCTGCGCGGCCATGTCCGGCGCGTCGAACCAGGCGTCGCGCAGCGCCTCCAGCTTCGGCGCGGTGGGCCAGCCGAACCAGGCATCGGCGCCGTTGCCGCGCAGCAGCAGATGGCCGGCCGGGGTGTTCATCTCCATGCCGCTCAGCAGCACGATCAGCGCGTTCCAGCCGCCCTGGGTGATCGGGCCGCGATTCTGCCGGCGCTGCAACAGCGTGCCCCAGTCCGAGGTGGCGTCCTGCACGTCGAACCCCACCTTGCGCAGCACATCGACGCCGACGGACATCAGCGCCTGCTGGTTGGCCACATCCGTCGCGTGCAGCGCCACCACCTTCGCCCCCGCCTTGCCGGTGGCCTGCAACGCGGCCCGGGCGCCGGCGATGTCGCGCGGCGAGGTCAGGGCACTCAGCCCCTCGTCGGAGGCCAGCGGGCTGGCGACCGGGAAGCAGCCCACGCCGTCGCGCCACACCGAAGGGTCGTCGCCGGCGGCGGCGGCCATGAAGTCGGACTGGGTGATGGCCTTCAGCAGGCTCTGGCGCACCGCGGGATCGTCGAAGGGCGGGTTGAGCTGGTTGAAGCGGAACCCGGCATAGGTGCCGCTGGCATCGATGCGGTCCAGCACCACGTTGCGCGCCTTCAGCAGCACCGGGCGCAGGTCGGGCGCCACCACCTCCCACCAGTCGAACTCGCCGGCCTGCATGGCCGCCCCGGCGGTGGCGGGGTCGGGCACGATCTTCCATTCCATCCGCTCGTATTCCGCGAGCTTCGGCCCGGCGATCATCGAGGGCTTGCCGACAGGGGTGGGCACGTATTTGTCGAACTTGCGATAGACCACCTGGGCGCCGGAAATGCGCTCGGACGCCTCGAAGCGCCACGGGCCGGAGCCCACCACCTCGGTGAACGGCTTGGTGGGGTCCATCTTCGCGAAACGCTCGGGATAGATGAAGCAGGGGTAGGAGGAGACCTTGCCCAGCGCGTCGAGCATCAGGCCGAACGGGCGCTTGAGGCGGATTTCGAAGCGGCGGTCGTCCAGCACCTTGATGTCGTCCACCCGCAGGGCCAGCGTCTGGCCATGCGTGTCGCGCGGCATCCAGCGGCGGATGCTGGCCACGGCATCCGCCGCGCGCACCTTCTCGCCGTCGTGGAAGGTGGGGCCGTCGCGCAGCGTGAACACCCAGCGCCTGCCGTCATCCTCCACCACATGCCCCTCGGCGAGCTGAGGCTGGGGCACGAAATTCTCGTCCACGCCATACAGCGTGTCCCAGCACATATGGCCGTGG
>CAMFLK010000266.1 GCA_945957135.1 uncultured Rhodospirillales bacterium | reverse complement strand
CCGCCCTGCTGGCCACCCTGCCGCCCGGCGCGCACGAGCAGCCGGACTGGCCGTTCCCCCTGCAACCCAGCCTCGTGGCGATGGCCGAGCCGGAGCTGGCGGCGGAAGTGCTCCGGGCCGCCGCGCAGCTCGCCCTCGCCATGGCGGTGGCCGTGGCGGCCATCGCGCTGCGCGGGCCGCGCTGGCCGTTCCGCCTGCCCGCCCTGGCGCTGGCGGGGGTCATGGCCGGCTTCGCCCTGCCCCATCTCGCGCTGCTGCTGGTGCCGGCCATGCCGACCAGCTTCTACACCTCGCCCACCGGCTTCTCCGCCGCCGCCATCGCGCGCGGCGCCGCGCTGTATCCCGCCCATTGCGCCAGCTGCCACGGCGCCTCCGGCCACGGCGACGGCCCGGCGGCGTCCGGGCTGGACATCCCGCCGGCCGACCTCACCGCCGAACATCTGTGGGACCACCCCGACGGCGAGCTGTTCGGCTGGATCGGCCAGGGCATCGCGAACCCGCGCGGCGGCCCCGCCTCGCCCAGCCTGGCCATGCCCGGCTTCGCCGCCACGCTCGACGCGGACTCCCGCTGGGCGCTGATCGACTACCTGCGCGCCCGCAACGCCGGCCTCGCCCGGCAGGCGAGCGGCACCTGGACGCGGCCCGTCGCCGCGCCGGACATCGCCATCGCCTGCGGCGAATCGGTGCTGATGCTGTCGGAGCTGCGCGGCACGAAGCTGCTGCTGGTCGCCGCCCCACCCGGCGGACCGGCGCCCCAAGCGGTTCGCACCGTCTATCTCGCCCCCGGCAAGCCGCCGGCCGGTGCCTGCGCGGCGCTGGGCGATGCCCGCCCAGCCTACGCCATCGTCGCCGGCCTTGCCCCCGCCGACCTCGCGGGCGCGTGGCTGCTGGCGGACTCGACCGGATGGCTGCGCGTCCTCTCGCCCCCCCTCGCCGACAACGCCCTGGCCGAGTCCCTGCGCCAGCTCGACCCGCCCTTGCAGGCCCCCTCCGGCCACCACCATCACTGACCGAAAGACGGTAAGAAAGCGGTTCTTTTTTGAAAAAAGAACCAAAAACCGCAGTATCAGGGCGCTTGTCCCGGCCATCCACGCGGGAAAAGCAGGAAGGAAGCGTGTTCTTTTTTGAAAAAAAGAACCAAAAAACTTTTACTCGTTTGGCTGCGCCGTGGCTTTGACTTCCAAATTCGCCATTCTCGTCTTGATCTGGCTTGTCCCAGCCACCCCGCCGCGACCTCTTGTCGCGGCCGTCGCGACCCCTTGTCGCGGCCGCCGCTGCCGGGCCGTCGGCAGGGGCGGTAAGCCAATTTATTAACAAAAATTAATGAGGAAAGCGGCGTTTTCAAGTTGCAGCATGATAACTGACGTCGTATCTACGTCAGATATTGATTGTTAACCCATACAGGAGACCCCCGATGACCCCGCCCAGCCCCTTCACCCAGATCGTGCAGATGCTCTCTGCCCTGCTGGGCGGGGTATGGGGCCGGTTGTTCCTCAGCCGCAAAGACAAGGCCGAGGCGAATGTCCTGATGGAGACCATGCGCGCCTTCGACGAACTCCTCGCCCAGTGGCGCGCCGGCACCCTGGTGCCGGAGGTGGAGGCGCCGGCCCGTGTCCGAAAGACTCGGTCTCCCAGTCCCCGCACGCGCTCCGCGTCTCCCCGTGGTCCACGGCCGGCCAAGCCGGAGGCAAGGCGGCGGATCATCCGCCTCCGGCCGGTGAACTGGTCGGTGATTCCGCGGAGTATCGAGTCCCGCCGCAAGCGGCGGAAGGTCACCGTGCCGCGATGTGGCGAATGGTCGGGATAGCGTCCCGACTCCTTCGCAGGTCGCGCCTTTTCCTCAACCCGAACCGGCTATCCCGAAAATTTTTTACCCTGGGTCATTCCCGGGGCGATGGCGCGTGGACAAGACGAAACCGGGACCTTTGGAAGAACAAGCCACGACGCAGCCAAGTGTAAAAAGTTTTTTGGTTCTTTTTTTCAAAAAAGAACCGCTTCCTTCCTGCCTTTCCCGCATGGATGGCCGGGACAAGTGCCCGGCCATCGCGGTTTTTGGGTCTTTCCGTTCTACCCCGCCAGTTTCTTCTTCGCCGCCGCCACGATCGCCTCGGCGGTGATGCCGAAGTGCTTGTACAGCTCCTCGGCGGGGGCGGAGGCGCCGAAGCCGGTCATGCCGATGAACACGCCGTCCGGGCCCAGCCAGCGGTCCCAGCCGAATGGGCTGGCGGCTTCGATGCCGATGCGCGGTGCGCTGCCGAGTACTCCGGCGCGGTAGGCTTCGTCCTGTTGCGAGAAGAGTTCCCAGCAGGGCAGCGAGACCACGGCGGCGGCGATCCCCTCGGCGGCGAGCAGTTCGCGGCCTTTCATGGCGATGGTCACTTCGCTGCCGGTGGACAGGATCGTCACCTGGCGTGCCCCTTCGGCTTCGGCCAGCACGTAGCCGCCCCGGGCGCAGCGGTTTTCCGCGGTGTCGGTGCGCAGCGTGGGCAGGCTTTGGCGGGACAGGGCGAGCAGGCTGGGGCCGTCGGTGCGGCGGATGGCGAGTTCCCAGCATTCCGCCGTCTCCATCGCGTCGGCCGGGCGGAACATGTGGACGTTGGGCATGGCGCGCAGGCTGGCGAGGTGTTCGACCGGCTGGTGGGTGGGTCCGTCCTCGCCGAGGCCGATGGAGTCGTGGGTGAGGACGTGGATCACCCGCTGGCGCATCAGGGCTGCGAGGCGGATGGAGGGGCGCATGTAGTCGGTGAAGCAGAAGAACGTGCCGCCATAGGGGATCAGCCCGCCATGCACGGCCATGCCGTTCATCGCCGCGGCCATGCCGTGTTCGCGGATGCCGTAATGGATGTAGCGCCCGGCGAAGTTGCCCGGCGCGATCGAGGGCATGCCCTTCACCAGGGTGAGGTTGGAGCCGGTGAGGTCGGCCGAGCCGCCGACCAGTTCCGGCACGGCGGGCACCAGCGCTTCCAGCGCCTTCTGGCTGGAGGCGCGGCTGGCCAGTTTCGGCTTGTTGGCGGCGATGTCGGCCCGCAGCGCGGCGACGGCCTCGTGGAAGGTTTCGGGCAGGCGGCCGGCCATCACGCGCTCGAACTCCGCGCGCATCGGGTGGCGGGCCAGGCGCTTCAGCCAGGCGCGCCGGGCGGTGGCGCCGCGCGTGCCGGCGGCCCGCCAGCGGCCCAGCAGGTCTTCGGGGATGTCGAAGGGCGGGCTGGTCCAGCCCAGCGCCTCCTTCGCCCCCGCGGCTTCCTTGGCGCCGAGGGGGGAGCCGTGGACGCCGGCGGTGCCGGCCTTGGTGGGCGCGCCCAGGCCGATGATGGTGCGGCAGGCGATGAAGGTGGGTTTCTTCGAGCGCTGCGCCATGGACAGGGCGGCGGCGAGCTGGGCGGGGTCGTCGCCGTCGATGCGCTTGACGGCCCAGCCATGGGCGGCGAAGCGCTTCATCTGGTCGTCGGAGGTGGCGAGGCTGGTGGCGCCGTCGATGGAGATGTGGTTGTCGTCCCACAGCACCGTCAGCTTCTCCAGCCGCAGGTGGCCGGCGAGGCCGATCGCCTCGTGGCTGATCCCCTCCATCAGGCAGCCGTCGCCCACGAACACCCAGGTGCGGTGATCGACCAGGGACTTGCCGAAGCGCGCGGCCAGCATGCGTTCGGCGATGGCCATGCCCACGGCGGTGGCGATGCCCTGGCCGAGCGGGCCGGTGGTGGTTTCGATGCCCGGGTTCTCGCCGAGTTCCGGGTGCCCTGCGGCGGGCGAGTGCAGCTGGCGGAAGCGCTTGATCTCGGCGATGCCCATGCCCTCGTAGCCGGTGAGGTAGAGCAGGGAATAGAGCAGCATCGAGGCATGGCCGTTGGACAGCACGAAGCGGTCCCGGTCGGCCCAGCGCGGGTCGGCCGCGTCGTATTTCATCGCCCGCGTCCACAGCGCGGTGGCCATGTCGGCCATGCCCATGGGCGCGCCGGGATGGCCGGAATTGGCGGCTTCCACCGCGTCGATGGCCAGCGCGCGGATGCAGTTGGCCATCTGCCAATCCACCCCGTGCGGGCGGGCGAGAATGGCGGCCTGTTCCTCCAGCGCGGGGTTGGGCGCGGACGGGTCGGTGATGGCGGCCATGGGGACCTCCTGGTGTCGGGTTTGGCTTGGTAGAACATCCGCGCGCCCGGTTGAAGCGCCGGACGATTGCAGGCGTCGATTGCAGCGGTGGGGCCTTCCCCCTAGTTTGCAACCCAGCCGCGCGCTCCTTGCGCGGCATGGAACGTCAGGGAAGCACGAACCATGATCAGACGGACCCTGTTCGCCGGCGCCGCCGCGCTGGCGGTTGCGCTGATGGCCGCGGCGATGCCCGCGCGGGCGGACATCGTCATCGGCGTCGCCGGCCCCATCACCGGCAGCAACGCCACGTTCGGCGCGCAGCTGAAGGCGGGGGCGGAGCTGGCGGTGGCCAACATCAACGCCGCCGGCGGCGTGCTGGGCCAGAAGCTGGTGCTGGAGGTGGGCGACGACGCCTGCGACCCCAAGCAGGCGGTGTCGGTCGCCAACCAGATGGCGAGCAAGAAGGTGCAGTTCGTGGCCGGGCATTTCTGCTCGTCCAGCTCGATCCCCGCCAGCAAGGTCTATACGGAGGAGGGCATCCTGCAGATCACGCCCGCCTCGACCAACCCGAAATTCACCGAGGAAGGCAGCTGGAACACGTTCCGCACCTGCGGGCGTGACGACCAGCAGGGGGCGGTGGCCGGCGCGTTCATCGCCAAGCAGTTCAAGGACCGCAAGATCGCGATCCTTCACGACAACACCGCCTACGGGAAGGGCCTGGCCGACGAGACCAGGAAGGCGCTGAACGCGGCGGGCGTGAAGGAGACGATGTACGCCGCCTACGTGCCCGGCGAGAAGGACTACAGCGCGCTGGTCAGCCGCATGAAGGAAGCGGGCATCGACGTGATCTATGTGGGCGGGTACCACACGGAAACCGGCCTCATCAACCGCCAGGCCCGCCAGCAGGGCATGACGCCGACGATGATCGGCGGCGACGCGTTGGTGACCAACGAGTACTGGCAGATCGCGGGCGATGCCGGCAACGGCACGCTGATGACCTTCCCCTCCGACCCGCGCCGCCGGCCGAGCGCCGCCGCGGTGGTGAAGCAGTTCCGCGACAAGGGCATCGATCCCGAGGGCTACGTGCTCTACGCCTACGCCGCCATCCAGATCTGGGCGGACGCGGTGAAGCAGGCCGGCACCACCGACCCCAAGAAGGTCGCCGCCGTGCTGCATGGCGGCAAGCCGTTCGACTCGGTGTTGGGCAAGATCAGCTACGACAAGAAGGGCGACGTGACGGATTCCGACTACGTGTTCTACGTGTGGAAGAACGGTAGCTACGCCGAGATGTGAGCCGCGCCGTCGCGGTGAAGGAAGGGCCCCGGGGAGCGATCCCCGGGGCTTTTTCGTGGCCCGGCCCAATCACAAAAGCGAAGGAGCCCTCCCTACCCCGCCGCATCGCCCCATATCCCCCCGCATGAGCGCATCCCTCCTTGCCCCGCGCCGCAGCCTCACCCGCGACATGCGCCTGATCCGCGCCATGCTGCGCAACCCGCTCGACGGGCTGCCGCCCGAGGTGTTCACCGCCCCGATGGTGCGCGGCACCGCGCTGGGCCGGCCGGTGGTGCATGTCATGGCGCCGGAGCTGGTGCAGGCGGCGCTGGCCGGGGCGGCGGCGCATCTCGACAAGGGCGAGACCATCCGCCGGGCCCTCGGCGCCGCGCTGGGCGAGGGGCTGCTGACCGCGGAGAACGCCGACTGGCGCTGGCAGCGCCGCGCCATCGCCCCGGTGTTCCGCGCCGGCGGCCTCGCCCGCTTCCTGCCCGCCATGATCGCCCAGGCCGAGGCGGCCCGCGACCGGCTGCGCGCCCTGCCGCCGGGCAGCGCGGTGGCGATCGGCCACGAGACCATGCGCCTGACCTTCGACATCATCGTCGAGACCATGCTGTCCGGCCCCGAA
>CAMFLK010000265.1 GCA_945957135.1 uncultured Rhodospirillales bacterium | reverse complement strand
GAATGAGGCGGAGCGTTCGGGTCATGCGTGCCGCAACCTAATGCGGATTGGCGGAGGGGGAAACCGCCGGCCCGATTGTTCAACCCCGCGTGTTCCCCGGCTATCCTGGCCTCGCCTCGTTGCGCGGGATTCGTCATGCCGGATTCACCCTTCCGCCGCCGTTCCCTCCTGGCCTTGCCGGCCGGCCTCGCGCTGTCGGCCTGCGCCATCCCGCCGCGCGGGCCCGCCGTGCCGCGCGGCGGCGCCAGCGCCGCGACCGTTCTCGGCCTGCCGGACGAACGGTTCTTCCCGCTGGAGGAATCCGGCCAGGCCGGGCTTCAGAAGATGTTCATGGACGCCGCCTTCCGCCACCTCGCCGCACTCGGCCTGCCGCCCGATCTCGGTCGCCTGGACCTCGACCTGCTCGCCATTTCCGGCGGCGGCGACAACGGCGCGTTCGGCGCCGGCGTGCTGAACGGCTGGAGCGAGCGGGGCGGGCGCCCGGAATTCTTCCTGGTCACCGGCATCAGCACCGGCGCGCTCAGCGCTCCGTTCGCCTTCCTCGGCAGCCAATGGGATCCGCAGCTGAAAAGCGTGTACACCGACATCACCCTGGACGACGTCATCGAGCAGCGCGGCTACACCGCGGCGATCTGGAACGACGGGTTGGCCGACAACACCCCCCTGCTGGGCACCATCTCCCGCTACCTGAACCACGACATGCTGGCGGACATCGCCCGCGAATACGACCGGGGGCGGCTGCTGCTGATCGGCACGTCCAATCTCGACGCCCAGGCGCCGGTGGTGTGGAACATCGGCGCCATCGCCCGCAGCGGCCACCCCAAGGCGCTGGACACGGTGCGTCGCATCCTGCTCGCCTCCGCCGCGATCCCCGGCGCCTTCTCCCCGGTGCTGTTCGACGTGACGCTGAACGGCCAGCCCTATCAGGAACTGCACGTGGACGGCGGCACCTTCGCGCAGGCCTTCCTCTACCCCGCCAGCCTCTCGCGGTTCCGGCGGGAACGGATCGCCCGCCGGCAGAAGGTGGCGCCGGCCCGCGCCTGGGTGCTGCGCAACGCGCGGCTCGACCCGGAATGGGCGTCGGTGGACCGCCGCACCATCGGCATCGCCGGCCGCGCCATCACCTCGATGATCGCGGCGTCCGGCATGAACGACGTGCAGCGCATCTACGCCGCGGCCGAGCACGACGGGGTGCAGTACAACCTGGCGTTCATCGGCGCGGACTTCACCGTTCCCTACGACAAGCCGTTCGATCCCGCCTTCATGCGGCCTCTGTTCGAGTATGGCCGTCAGCGCGCGCTGGCCGGCACGGCCTGGGTCTCCCGGCCGCCGTTCTGACCGGCCGACCATGCCGCTCGCCATCATCGACGGTCGTGCGTGGGAGGCGGCGTCCTGGCCCGGCGAACAGCGCGTCGGCCTGCTCGCCGGGCTGGTGCCGCTGATGCGGGAGTTCGGGGTCTCGCCGGTGGCCTTCGCGCGCGAGTCCGGCGTGGCGACCGCCCGGCTGATGGACCGCGACGCGACGATCCCCTTCGCCGCCATGGGCCGGCTGTTCGCCGCCGCCAAGGCGCTCACGGGCCGCGACGATATCGGGCTGCAACTCGGCCAGCGCACGGACACGCTGGCGGCCCTCGGCGTGCTCGGCAGCTTCATGCGCCACGCCCCGGACCTCGGCACCGCGCTGGACGACCTGGCGCGGCATCATCGCCGCTACGTCAACGGCTCGGTGATCTATCTGCTGCGCGGCAGGGAGGAGGCGCTTTTCGGCTACGCGGTCCATCGCCAGGCGGTGGAAGCCATCCCCCAGATCATCGACGCGGCGATGGGCGCGGGCATCACCCTGCTGCGCGGCCTGGGCGGCGCGGTGCCCGCGGAGGTGCAGATCGCCCGGCCGGTGCCGGCCGATCCCGCGCTCTATCGCCGGGCCCTCGGCGTGCCGGTGCGTTTCAACGCGCCGCAATCGGCCCTGGTGATTCCCCGGCACCAGCTCGGCCGCGCCATTCCCGGCGCCGATCCGCGCATGCGCCGGCGGCTGGAGGCGCAGGTCGCGGCGTGGTGGCCGGTGCGCCGGCCCAATATCGTGTCCGACGTGGCGCGCGTGCTGCTGCCCCGCATCGCCTGGGGCGACACGACGCTGGACGCCACCGCCGCGCTTCTGTCGCTGCACCCCCGCACCCTCGAACGGCGGCTGCGGGGTTGGGGAACCAGCTATCGCGCGCTGCTCACCCTGGTGCAGCTGGAGGTGGCCGGCCAGCTGCTGCGGGGAACGCGGATGAGCGCCGCGGCGATCGGCGAGGCGCTGGGCTACGCCGATCCCAGCGCCTTCGGCTACTGGTTCCGCCGCGCCACCGGCGAATCCCCGGCCCGCTGGCGCGAGCGGGCGGGGCCGTTCTCCCCCCTGGCGGAGATGCCGGCGCACCCCCACCGCCCGATCGGCCAGCGCGCGCTGTGAAATCGCTTGAGATGCGGGGGCGAGGGGTGATATCGTCGTGACATGTCAGACCGCAGCGCAGTGACAGCCGAACTCGTCCGCCCCGATTCGCTCACCGAGCAGGCGGCATCCGTGCTGCGTGGGGACATCCTGGCCTGCCGGCTGGCGCCGGGTGAGACGGTGAGCGAGACCTTCGTGGCCGAGCGCTACGGCATGGGGCGGGCGCCGGTGCGCGCGGCCCTGGCCCGGCTGGCGGAGGAGGGGCTGGTGCAGGCCCTGCCGCGCCGCGGCTGGATGGTCTCGCTGGTGACGGTGCGCGACATCCACGAGGTGTTCGACCTGCGCCTGCTGCTGGAGCCGGAGGCGGCGCGGCGGGCGGCCGGCCATGTCGATGCCGCCGCCCTGCACCGGCTGGACGCGGTGTGCCAGGCGGGGCACGACCCCGAGGATGCCGACAGCGCGCGGCGCTTCCTCGGCGCCAACCGCGCGTTCCATGTCGCGGTGGCGGAGCTGGCCGGCAATGCCCGGCTGGCCCGGCAGATCGGCCGGCTGCTCGACGAATCCACCCGCATGCTGGTGCTCGGCCTGTCGCGGCGCGACCGCACCGGCGAGATGGCGCACGAGCATCGCGCGCTGATCGACGCGCTGGCCGAGGGGCGCGGCGCGGAAGCCGCGGCCATCATGCACGAACAGATCGCCGCGAGCCGCGACATGGTGCTCGCGGCGCTGACCGGCCCGCATTCCCGCCTGGTTGTCACGGAGGTCGCATGAACGCGTTGTCCGGCAAGCCCGTCGGCCTCAACCCGCTGATGGCCCGGCTGATCGAGGATGTCACCCGCGCCGCCGACCGCCCGCTCGCCGATCGCGACGGGGCGGTGGCGGCGGCGCTGGCGCCCTATCTCGGCGACCCCGCGCTGCTGGCCGGCCGGTCCTGTCCCTGCGGGGCGGAGAAATACACGCGGCACCTGCTGCATGCCGATCCCGTGCGCGGCTTCGCCATGGTGGCGATCGCCTGGGCGCCGGGGCAGATGTCGCCGGTGCATGGGCATCTCACCTGGTGCGCCTTCGGCATCCATGCCGGCTGGCTGACCGAGACCTTCTTCCGGCCGGAGGGCGACACCGCCCGCCCCACCGCCTGCTGCCCGCGCCGGCCCGGCGATATCAGCCACGCCCCGGCCGATCCCGCCGCCATCCACCGCATCGCCAATCTCGGCACGGCGGACGCGGTGTCGATCCATGTGTACGGCGTGGACTACGACCGGTTCGGCGACGGGGTGAACCGGGTCTGGGCGGCCTGATCGCGGCTGCCCATGGCCGCTTGAATGCGCTAAACCCCCGGCCGTGCGATGACCGAGTCCAGCCCCGATTCCGCCCCCGCCAAGGCCTGGCTGCGGGTCCATCTGCGTGACGGCCGCCGGGCGGCGCTGCCCGTGGTGGGGCTGGGTTTCGGCGCGACGCTCGCGGCGATCGGCCAGGCGCTGTGCGCGGCCGGGCTGCTGGGGGCGGCGCTGGCGGATGCCGGGATATCGCCGGCGATGGCCGGCGGCTTCGTGCTGTTCGCCGTGCTGCGCGCCCTGCTGCGGGCCATGGCGGATCGCGTGGCCTTCGGCGTGGGCGCGGCGGCGCGGCGCCGGCTGCGCAACGACGCGATGACGCGGATGCTGGAGGCCGGGCCGGCGCTGCTGCGCGCCAGCCATTCCGGCGTGCTCGCCAATACCGTGGTCGATCGGATCGAGGCGCTGGAGGGGCTGTTCGCCCGCTGGCTGCCCGCCGCCATCCTCGCCGTCGCCGCCCCCGCCGCCGTGCTGGTCGCGGTGCTGGTGCTCGATCCCGTGGCGGCGCTGATCCTGGCGCTGGCCGGGCTGCTGGTGCCGCTGGGCATGGCGCTGGCCGGGATCGGGGCGGCCGCCGCCTCGCGCCGGCAGTTCGACGCGCTGGCCCGGTTGCAGGCGCGGTTTCTCGACCGGGTGAGCGGCATCGCCACCATCGTGCTGGCCGGCCGCGCCAATGACGAGGCCACCGCGATCGGCCGCGCCGCCGACGAGCTGCGCCGGCGCACGCTGCGGGTGCTGCGGCTGGCCTTCCTGTCCTCGGCGGTGCTGGACTGCGCCGCGGCCGCCGCCCTGGTGCTGATCGCCCTGCGCTATGGCGGCGAGGCGGTGGCGGGAACGCTGGGTGCCCCCGGCCTGGCGCTGGCCGTGCTGCTGCTGGTGCCCGAGTTCTTCGCCCCGCTCCGCGCTTTCGCCGCCGCCTATCACGACCGTGCCCAGGCCGTGGGCGCCGCCGAGGCGCTGGCCGCCCTGCCGCCGCCAGCCGCGCCCCCGCCGGTGCTGCCGGTGCGCAACGTGGAGGCGCGCGGCGTGGCCATCGCCTTCGAGGATGTCCGCCTGACCTGGGACGCGAGCCGTGGCCCGGTGCTCGACGGCCTCTCCTTCCGCGTGCCCGCCGGCGAGACGGTGGTGCTGGCCGGGCCGTCCGGGGCCGGCAAATCGACGGTGATGGAGATCCTGCTCGGCTTCGTCCGCCCCGATTCCGGCCGGGTGACGCTGAACGGGGCCGACATCGCCACGCTGGTGCCGCAGGCCCTGTCGCGCCTCACCGCCTGGATCGGCCAGCGCCCGGTGCTGTTCGGGGGCACCATCCGCGACAACATCCGCTTCGCCCGGCCCGAGGCGAGCGACGCCGAGATCGCCGAGGCCGCCCGCTTCGCCCGGCTCGACAGCCTGGCCGCCAGCCTGCCGGACGGGCTCGAGACGATGCTGGGCGAGGGCGGCCACGGCCTGTCCGGCGGGCAGGCCCAGCGCGTGGCCATCGCCCGCGCCTTCCTGAAGAACGCCCCGATCCTGCTGCTCGACGAACCCACCGCGCATCTCGATCCCGTCACCGAGGCCGAGGTGCTCGACAGCCTGCGCCGCCTCACCTTGGGCCGCACGGTGGTGCTGGCCAGCCATTCCACCGCCGCCCACGCCTTCTCCGGCCGGCGCATCGACCTGCGCGACGGCCGCGCCATGCCGGCGAGGGGGGCGGCATGAACGCGTTCGCGCCGGTCCGCCGCATCCTCGCCTTGTGGCGGCCGCGCGCCCTGTGGCTCGGCTTCGGCGTGCTGGTCTCGCTCGCCGCCCTGGCCGCCGGGGTGGGGCTGATGGGCATGGCCGGGGCGATGGTGGCGGGGCTGGTCGGCGGCGTGCTCGCCGCGCCCCTGGCGCTGCGCCTGCTCGGCCCGGCCCGCGTGCTGCTGCGCTATGCCGAACGGGTGGTGACCCACGACGCGCTGTTCCGGGCACTCGCCGACGTGCGGGTGTGGTTCTTCCGCGGCCTCGCCGTCCGCGCGGCCGGCGGGCTGGGTTTCCGCAGCGCCGGGGGCATGCTGGCCCGGCTGGTCGGCGACGTGGAGGCGCTGGACGGGCTGTATCTGCGGGTGATCGTGCCGCTGGCCGGGGCGGTGGCGCTGCTGCCGGTGCTGGCCTGGCAGGGGGCGCGGCTGGGCGCCGCCCCGGCCGTGGCGCTTGCCGTGCTGTTCGCCCTCGCCGCCTTCCTGCTGCCCTTCCTGGCCGACCGCATGGGCGCCCCCTTCC
>CAMFLK010000264.1 GCA_945957135.1 uncultured Rhodospirillales bacterium | reverse complement strand
GGGTCATTCCCGGGGCGATACCGCATGTACCCCTTCAGACCCGCTGGCAGGACGCGGCGAGGTCCGCCGGATTCTCCACGATGCCGTCCGCCCCCGCCATCTCAAGCTCCTCCCGCGTGCCGTAGCCCCACAGCACGCCCAGCGCGCGCACCCGGTTGGCATGGCCGCCGGATATGTCGTAGCGCCGGTCGCCCACCATCACGCAGCCCTCCGGCGCCAGCCCGTGCGTGGCCAGGGCATGCGCCACGATCTCCGGCTTCTCGTCCATCGCCCCGCCCGGCTCCGAGCCATGGATGCCCGCGAAGAAACCGGCGAGGCCGAGATGCTCCAGGATCCGCCGCGCGAACACCGTGCGCTTGGAGGTCGCGACATACAGCGTCGCCCCACCCTCGCGCAGCGCCGCCAGCGCCGCGGGCATGCCGGCATAGGCGGTGCTGAGCAGCAGCCCGCCCGCGCCGTAATCCGCGCGATAGGCCTCCGCCGCCTCCTGCACCCGGTCGTCGCCGAAGGGACGCAGCAGCAGGCGCATCACGTCCTCGATCGGCGGGCCGATCAGCCCCTTCGGCGCCAGCTCCGGCGGCTCGTGGCCCAGCGCGCGCAACGCGGCGCGGCAGCTCGACAGGATGCCCTGCTGCGAATCGATGATGGTGCCGTCGAGATCGAGCAGGATCGTGCGCATGGCCGCTCTGTATCAGCGCGCCCGAAACCGCGCGAGACCCCCGCTTGCCCCGACTCGGCTTGCCATCGGCCCATCCCCCCCACAGACTGCCGCGATGCAGGCGAATGTCACCACCACGGAAATGCTGGCCCGGCTGGTGTCGTTCGACACCACCAGCCGCAATTCCAACCTGGAATTGATCGATTTCATCCGCGCCTGGCTCGAAGGGCTTGGCGTGGCCTGCCGGCTGAGCCACGACCCCACCGGCCGCAAGGCCAACATCCACGCCATCGTCGGCCCGGACGCGCCGGGCGGCATCGCGCTCTCCGGCCATGTCGATACCGTGCCGGTGGACGGCCAGGCCTGGAGCAGCGACCCCTTCACCCTGCGCGAGGCGGACGGGCTGCTCTACGGGCGCGGCAGTGCCGACATGAAGGGCTTCGTGGCCAGCATGCTCGCCGCCGTGCCGGGGCTGCTCAAGCGCGGCCTGACCCGCCCCATCCACCTGTTCATCACCTATGACGAGGAGGTGGACATGGCCGGCGCGCGGCGGCTGATCGAGGACCTCGCCCAGTCCGGCCGCCGCCCGGCGCTGTGCGTGGTGGGCGAACCCTCGCTGATGCAGCCGATCCTGGCGCATAAGGGCCGGCTCGCGCTGCGGGTGAAGGCGATCGGCCGGTCCGGCCATTCCAGCGAGCCGGCGCGCGGGGTGAACGCCATCTTCGCCGCCGCCCGCGCCATCGCCCACATCGCCGCCGAGGCCGACCGCCTGGCCATCGAGGGGCCGTTCATGCCCGGCTTCGACCCGCCCCACGCCACCGCCCATGTCGGCACCCTCAAGGGCGGCACCATCCTCAACATCATTCCCGAGCTCGCCGAGTTCGTCATGGAATGGCGGGTGCTGCCGGGCATGGACCCGCATGCGGAAGTGGCGAAGCTGCGCGCCCATCTCGCCACCGCCATCGAGCCGGCGATGAAGGCCGTCGATCCCGCCGCCGGCTTCGTGCTGGAGGTGATGGACTGGGCGCCGGCGATGTCGCTCGACGCCGACCACGCGCTGGCCACGCTGGTGAAATCCGCCGCCGGCTCCAACGCCGCGGGGTATGTCAGCTACGGCACCGAGGGCGGGCTGTTCGAGGAAGCAGGCATTCCCACCATCGTCTGCGGCCCCGGCGCCATCGCCCAGGCGCACCGGCCGGACGAGTTCATCGCCCAGTCCCAGCTCGACGCCTGCGACGCCTTCATCGCCCGGCTTGCGGAGCGGTTGGTGACATGACCGCCCCGGCAGCGCCGCCGGACCGGACGACGCTGCCGCGCTTCGAGGTGAAGCTGGCGGTGCCGGACATCGCGCCCTGGCTCGCCGGCAACACCGGCATTCCCGGCTTCACCACCCGCGCCGGCCCGGCGCCGGGGCCGCATGTCGTGCTCATGGCGCTGACCCACGGCAACGAGATCGCCGGGGCGATGGTACTGGACCGCCTGCTGCGCGCCGGCCTCACACCCTCGCGCGGGCGGCTCACCTTCGGCTTCGCCAACCTCGCCGCCTTCGCCCGGTTCGACCCCGCCCAGCCCGTCGCCAGCCGCTTCGTGGACGAGGACATGAACCGGCTGTGGGACGCGGCGGTGCTGGACGGCCCGCGCGTGTCCTCCGAACTCGCCCGCGCGCGGCAGATGCGTCCGCTGATCGACACGGCGGACGTGCTGCTCGACCTGCATTCCATGCTGTGGCCGTCCGACCCGCTGATCCTGTGCGGCGCCTCCGGCAAGGCCCGCGATCTCGCCCGGGCGATCGGGGTGCCGCCGCTGGTGGTGGCCGATGCCGGCCATGTCAGCGGCCCGCGCCTGATCGACTACCGGCCCTTCGCCGACCCCGCGAGCCCGCGCCTGGCCACGCTGGTGGAGGCCGGCCAGCACTGGGAGCCGGACACGGTGGCGGTCTGCCTGGCCAGCGTCGCCGGCCTGCTGCGCCATCTCGGCATGGCGCACGACCACCCCGCCCTGCCGCCGCCCGGCCGCCCGGCCCCGGGGCGCTTCGCCGAGGTGACGATGACCGTGACGGTCTCCACCGCCGGCTTCAGCTTCGTGCAGCCCTTCCGCGGCGGCGAGGTGATCCCCCGCCGCAACACCTTGCTGGCACTGGACGGCGCCGCGGAAATCCGCACGCCCTACGACGACTGCCTGCTGGTCATGCCCAGCCTGCGCCCCAGCCGGGGCCACACCGCCATCCGCCTCGCGCGGCTGGAGCCGGGATGACGCGCTTCCACCGCGGGGGGCCTTGACCTCCACCACCATCATCGGCGCCGGCCTCGCCGGGCTTTCGGCGGCGATCACCCTCACCCAGGCCGGCCATGCGGTGACGCTGATCGAGGCCGGGCCGGCGGCCGGCGGGCGGTGCCGGTCGTATTTCGACCGGCAATTGGGCTGCCGGATCGACAACGGCAACCATCTGCTGCTGTCCGGCAACAAGGCGGCGATGGCGTATCTCGACGCGGTCGGCGCGCGGGGCACGTTGCGGGGGCCGGATGTGGCGCGGTTCCCGTTCGTCGATCGCGGCACCGGGGAACGATGGGTGGTGGCGCCCAATGCGGGGCGGGTGCCCTGGTGGGTGCTGGCGCCGTCGCGGCGGGTGCCGGGCAGCGCGGTGGGCGAATATCTGCGCCTGCTGCGGCTGCGGCGGGCGGGCGATCGCAGCGTGGCGCAGGTGCTGGACGATGGCGGGGCGCTGTATCGGCGCCTGCTCGAGCCGCTGGCGGTCTCGGCGCTGAACACGCGGCCCGGCGAGGGCCTGGCGCGGCTGCTGGCGGCGGTGGTGGATGAGTCGCTGGCCCAGGGCGGGGCCGCCTGCGTGCCGCTGGTGCCGCGGGAAGGCTTGTCGGAATCCCTGGTCGATCCGGCGTTGTCCTGGCTGCGGGCGCGGGGCGGGGTGCTGGAGACCGGGCGGCGGGTGTCCGGGTTGCGCATCGCGGATGGGCGGGTGGTGGCGCTGGAAACCACCGCCGGCCCGCTCGATGTCGAGCGCGTGGTGATGGCGGTGCCCGCCTGGGTCGCCGCCGACCTGCTGCCCGGCCTTGCCGTGCCCACCGCCCATGAAGCCATCCTGAACCTGCATTTCCGCGCCGAGGCCGCGGTGCCCGAGGGCGGCGACTTCATCGGCGTAATCGGCGGGCTGGCGGAGTGGGTGTTCGTCAAGCCGGGCCTGGTCTCCGTCACCATCAGCGCCGCCAACCACCTGCTGGACCTGCCGCAGGAGGAATCGACCGATCGCGTCTGGGCCGACGTGCAGGCCGCGCTGGCCTTCTCCGCCCCCCTGCCGCCCCTGCGCGTGGTGCGGGAGCGGCGGGCCACCTTCATGGCCACCCTGGCGCAGGAGACGCTGCGCCCAGGCCCGCGCACCGCCCTTTCCAACCTCGCCTTGGCCGGCGACTGGACCGCGACGGGCTTGCCCGCGACCATCGAAGGTGCCATCAGGTCCGGCCGCACCGCAGCGCAAACTCTGCTCGCGGGCTGATTCGAACGGGATTCCTGCCGATGGACACCACCGCCGCCCCCATCCCGGCGCGGCTGCCCGACTCTGTTCTCGACGGGGCCGTGGACCGCGCCCGCGACGCCCTGCTGCGCCGCCAGAACGCCGACGGCCATTGGGTGTTCCCGCTGGAGGCGGACGCCACCATCCCGGCCGAATACCTGCTGCTGACCCATTTCCTCGACCGGATCGACCCCGCGCTCGATGCCCGCATCGCCGCCCATCTGCGCCGCATCCAGGCCGATCATGGCGGCTGGCCGCTGTTCCACGACGGCGCCTTCAACCTCTCCGCCAGCGTGAAGGCCTATTTCGCGCTGAAGATGGCCGGCGACGACCCCGACGCCCCGCACATGGCCCGCGCCCGCGCCGCCATCCTCGCCGCCGGCGGGGCGGAGCGCAGCAACGTGTTCACCCGCGCCCAGCTCGCCCTGTTCGGCGTGGTGCCCTGGCGCGCGGTGCCGGTGATGCCGGTGGAGATCATGCTGCTGCCGCGCTGGTTCCCCTTCCATCTCGACAAGGTCAGCTACTGGTCGCGCACCGTGATCGTGCCGCTGCTGGTGCTGATGGCCCGCCGCCCCCGCGCCCGCAACCCGCGCGGCGTCGATGTGCCGGAGTTGTTCGTCACCCCGCCCGCCCAGGTGCGCGACTGGATCCGCGGCCCCTACCGCTCCGCCTGGGGTCCCGTGTTCAAGGCGCTCGATTCGGTGCTGCGTGCCGCCGAACCGCTGTTCCCCGCCGCCACCCGCCGCCGGGCCGAGCGCCGCGCGCTCGATTTCGTCACCACCCGCCTCAATGGCGAGGACGGGCTGGGCGCCATCTACCCCGCCATGGCCAACGCGGTGATGATGTTCGACACGCTGGGCATCCCGCCCGACGACCCGCGCGCCGCCATCGCCTGGGATGCCCTGCGCAAGCTGCTGGTCATCGAGGGCGACAGCGCCTGGTGCCAGCCCTGCCTGTCCCCGGTGTGGGACACCGCGCTGGCCGGCCATGCCGTCGCCGAGGCCGCCCATCGCGACGCCGCCCCCGCCGTCGCCGCCGCCAATCGCTGGCTGCGCGGCAAGCAGGTGCTGGATGTGGTGGGCGACTGGGCCGCCGCCCGGCCGGGCATCGCCCCCGGCGGCTGGGCCTTCCAATACGAGAACCCGCACTATCCGGACGTGGACGACACCGCCGTGGCCGGCATGCTGCTGCATCGCGAGGATGCCGAGGCCCATGCCGAGGCGATCGCCCGGGCGCGGGACTGGATCATCGGCATGCAGGGGCGCGACGGCGGCTGGGGCGCCTTCGACGCCGACAACAACCACGATTTCCTCAACCACATCCCCTTCGCCGATCACGGCGCGCTGCTCGACCCCTCGACCGCCGACGTCACCGCCCGCTGCGTGTCCTTCCTCGCCCAGATCGGCCTGGCGGAAAGCGAATCCGTCCGCCGCGCCCTGGCCTGGCTGCGGTCCCAGCAGGAGGCGGATGGCAGCTGGTTCGGCCGCTGGGGCACCAACTACATCTACGGCACCTGGTCCGTGCTGTGCGCCCTCAACGCCGCCGGCATCGGCCCGGACGATCCTGCGGTGGCCCGCGCCGTTTCCTTCCTGCGCGCCACCCAGCGGCCGGATGGCGGTTGGGGCGAGGACAACGAGACCTATGACAAGGCCCCCGCGGGCCAATACCATCGCACCAATCCGAGCCAGACCGCCTGGGCGCTGCTCGGCCTGATGGCCGCCGGCCAGGCCGACGATCCCGCGGTGGCACGCGGCATCGCCTGCCTCGCGGATATGCAGACGGCGGAGGGAGAGTGGCAGGAAGAGCCCTACACCGCCGTGGGTTTCCCGCGCGTGTTCTACCCTGTCTCTTATACACATCTGACGCTGCCGACGAACT
>CAMFLK010000263.1 GCA_945957135.1 uncultured Rhodospirillales bacterium | reverse complement strand
GCGCCTGCGGGCCGGAGGCGGCGAGCATGGCCTGCTGGCCGAACGAATTGGGCACCGCCTGGGCGGTTTCCAGCGAGGCCTGCGGCACCAGCGCGGCCTCGGCGGCGGCGGTGGCGGAGCGTTCCTGCGGCCGCGGCGCGCCGGGTTCGGGGGCGCGCAGGGTGAAGCCCGGCGGCATGGCCAGCGGTGCCCGTGTGGTGACGGTGAATTCGTCCGGCGTGTCGCGCACCAGGCCGAAGGTGCGGGTGATGTCGTCGCCGCCGCAGCCGGCCAGCGCCAGCAGCGGAGCGATCAGGAAAAGGGATCGACGGATCATGCGGTCTCTCACCGATCTAGAGCGTGATGACGTTTGGCGGAACCGCCAAGAAGTCTGAATCACGCGACCAAACGAAGCGTCTCTGGCGTCTAGTCTTCCTGGCGGCGCGGGGCAAGCGGGGAGGGCTTGCGCAGGCTGTCGAGCACCAGGAGCAGCACGCCGCACACGATGGCGGCGTCCGCCACGTTGAACACATACCATGACCATCCGAAGGCATGGGCATGGATGAAATCGACCACCGCGCCGAAGCGGACCCGGTCGATCACGTTGCCCACCGCGCCGCCGGCCACGGCGCCGATCGCCCCGGCCACCAGGGGCGAGGTCGCCCGGCGCAGCCACAGCGCCAGCACCACCACCACCGCCAGCGCCATCGCCGCCAGCGCCACGGCGCTCCAGCCGGAGCCGAAGCTGAGCAGGCCGAAGGTGATGCCGCGATTCCACACGAAGGTGAAGCTGAGCACCGGCAATATGTCGATCGAGCCGCGATTGGGCAGGTCGAGCGAGGTCAGCACCCAGTGCTTGCTGGCCTGGTCTGCCGCCAGCACCAGCAGCCCGACGATCAGCCCCAGCCAGCCGTAGCGAAAGGGCCTCATGCCACCGCCCGGCAGACCAGCCCCGACTCCACCGCGTCGGCGCAGCGCGCGCAGAGCGCGGGATGGCCCGGCTGGTTCCCCACTTCCGGCAGCACCCGCCAGCAGCGCGCGCATTTGTCGCCCTCGGCCACGCCGGTCGCGATGGCGGCGCCCGGCGCCAGCGCCACCTGCGAGACGATCAGCACCTCCGCCCATCCGGCGGGGTCGAGCAGGGGCAGGTCTTCCTCCGCCAGCCCCAGCGTCACCGAGGCCTGGAGCGAGGCGCCGATGCGCCCCTCCTTGCGGTCGGCTTCCAGCAGGGTGGTGGCCTCGCGGCGCAGGGCGCGCACCCGCTCCCATTTCGCGGCCAGCGCGTCGTCGCGCCAATCCGCGCCCACCGACTGGAAATCCTGGAGATGCACGCTGCTCTCCGCGCCGAAGCGCGCGGTCCAGGCCTCCTCGGCGGTGAACACCAGCACCGGGGCGAGCCAGGTGGTCAGGCAGCGATGCAGCAGGTCCAGCACCGTCCGCGCGGCGCGGCGGCGCCTGCTGTCCGGCCGGTCGCAGTAGATCGCGTCCTTGCGCACGTCGAAATAGAAGGCGGAGAGGTCGGCGGCGCAGAAATGGTGCAGGGCCGGGTACACCCCGGTCCAGTCATGGCTCGCCACCGCGCCGCGGATCAGCGCGTCCAGCTCCGTCAGCCGGTGCAGCACGAAGCGTTCCAGCTCCGGCAGCTCGGCATGGGGCAGCGCTTCGGCTTCGGTGAACCCGTCCAGGCTGCCGAGCAGCCAGCGCAGCGTGTTGCGCAGGCGGCGATACAGCTCGCCCTGCTGCTTGAGGATTTCCGGCCCGATGCGCAGATCCTCGCTGGTGTCGGAATTCATCACCCACAGCCGCAGGATGTCGGCGCCGGAATTGTCGATCACCTGCTGCGGTGCCGTGACGTTGCCCAGCGACTTGGACATCTTGCGGCCCTGCTCGTCGAGCACGAAGCCGTGCGTCAGCACCGCCTTGAACGGCGCCCGCCCGCGCGTGCCGATGGCTTCCAGCAGCGAGGAATGGAACCAGCCGCGATGCTGGTCCGAGCCTTCCAGGTAGAGGTCGGCCGGCCAGGGCAGGCCGCGCGCCTCCAGCACGAAGGCGTGGGTGCTGCCGCTCTCGAACCACACATCCACGATGTCCATCACCTGCTCATACGCGGCGGGATCGCGATCGTTGCCCAGGAAGCGGCTGGGCGGCGAGGAATACCAGGCATCCGCCCCTTCCGCGCGGAAGGCCTCGACGATGCGCGCCATCACCTCGGGGTCGCGCAGCACCTGGCCGGTGGCGCGCTCCACGAACACGGCGATCGGCACGCCCCAGGCGCGCTGGCGCGAGATGCACCAGTCCGGCCGGGCGGCGACCATCGAGCCGATGCGGTTGCGCCCCTGCTCCGGCACGAAGCGCGTCTCGGCGATGGCCTGCAGCGCCTTGGCGCGGATGCCCTCCGGCCCGTCCATGCGGATGAACCATTGCGGCGTGGCGCGGAAGATCAGCGGCGCCTTGGAGCGCCAGGAATGCGGGTAGGAATGGCGCAGGCTGGCCCGCGCCAGCAGCCCGCCCGCCTCGGTCAGCGCGGCGCAGACCGGCTCGGCCGCCTTGTACACATGCACGCCGGCGAAGCCGGGCACCCAGGCGTTGAACGTGCCGTCCTCGCCCACCACGTCCGGCACCTCCAGCCCATGGGCGCGGCCCAGCTCGAAATCCTCCTCGCCATGGCTGGGGGCGATGTGGACGAAGCCGGTGCCGGCATCGGTGGTCACGTAGTCGGCGGTGAAGACGGGCACGTCGTGGTCGTAGCCGCGGCCGCGCAGCGGATGGGCGCAGACCGTGCCGGCCAGCGCCGCGCCCTTGACGACGCGCAGCACGTGGTGCGTGGCGATCCCGGCGTCCTTGCAGAGCTGCGGCAGCAAGGCGAGGGCGACCAGCATCACCTCGCCGGGCCGGGCCAGCGATCCGTCCGTGACGCTGTCCACCCGCACCAGCGCGTAGTCGATCTCCGCCCCGCAGGCGATGGCGCGGTTGCCCGGCATGGTCCAGGGCGTGGTGGTCCAGATCACCACGGACGCGCCATCCAGCCCCGGCTCCGGGCTGGTGAGCACCGGGAAGCGCACGGTGATGGTGGTGGAGGTGTGGTCGTGGTACTCGATCTCCGCCTCGGCTAGCGCCGTCTTCTCCACCGGCGACCACATCACCGGGCGCAGGCCGCGATACAGCGCGCCGTTGAGCAGGAACTTGCCGATCTCGCCGACGATCGCCGCCTCCGAGGGATAGTCCATGGTGGCGTAGCGCTCGTCCCAGGCGCCGGCCACGCCGAGGCGCTGGAATTCCTCGCGCTGCACGCCCATCCAATGCGCGGCATGGGCGCGGCACTCGGCGCGGAACTGCAGCACCGGCACCGCGTCCTTGTCGCGGCCGGATTTGCGGTACTGCTCCTCCAGCATCCATTCGATGGGCAGGCCGTGGCAGTCCCAGCCGGGGATGTACAGCGCGTCCTGCCCGGCCATCTGGTGGGCGCGGTTGATGACGTCCTTGAGGATCTTGTTCAGCGCGTGGCCGATATGCAGGTGGCCGTTCGCGTAGGGCGGGCCGTCATGCAGGATGAACAGGGGGCGGCCGGCGGACTGGGCGCGCAGGCGCTTCCACGCATCCATCTCCGCCCAGCGGGCGAGCATCGCCGGCTCCTTCTTCGGCAGGTCGCCGCGCATGGGGAAGGGCGTCGCCGGCAGGAACACGGTGTCGCGGTAGTCTCGGGCTTCGGTCATGCTGATCTCGTGCGGCATCGCCGCTTCAGGAGGGGGCGCGCAGAAAATCCCGGCACTCCCAGGGCGCGTTTTTCAAACGCGCTCTCAGGGAGCGGCCGGGCCGGTAATTCGCGCGATCCGAACTCCGTACATGGAAGGGACTATTGGGACTCGCCCGCCGCGCGGTCAAGCAGAGCGCGCGCATGGGCGGCATCGAGGCCGATCTGGGCCTGCAATTCGTCGAGCCCGGCGAAGCGGCGCTCGCCGCGCAGGAAGTGGCGCAGGGCCACCGCCACCGTGGCGCCGTAGAGGTCTTCCGCGAAGTCGAACAGATGCGCCTCCAGCCGGCTTTCCGGCCCGGCATTCACCGTGGGCCGGCGGCCGATATTGGCCACGCCCGGCACCGCGCGCCCGTCCGGCAGGGTGACCGTGACGGCGTACACGCCGCGCGCCGGCTCCAGATGACGGCCCAGCGCGATATTGGCGGTGGGGAAGCCGATGGTGCGGCCGCGCTTGTCGCCATGCGCCACTTCGCCGGCGATGCGCCAGGGCCGGCCGAGCAGGGCGGTGGCGCGCTCGGGATAGCCGTCCTGCAACGCCCGGCGGATGCGGGTGGAGGAGATCGGGCCGGCCGCGTCGGCCAGGGGGGGCACCACGGTCAGCCCGATGCCGAAATCCTCGGCCCGCGCGGTCAGCAGCGCCACGTCGCCGCCGCGGCGATGGCCGAAGGCGAAATCCGGGCCGCAGACCAGGTGCCGGGCGCCCAGGCCGCGATGCAGCACCTCGGCCACGAAGGCGTCGGCGCCCATGTCGCTGAAGGTGGCGTCGAAGGCGAGCTCATAGACCAGGCCGACGCCGAGCTCGGCCAGGGCGGCGGCGCGCTCGGCGGACAGGGTGAGGCGGAAGGGCGGGTCGTCCGGGCGGAAGAACTCGCGCGGATGCGGCTCGAAGGTCAGCACCGCCAGCGGCGCGTCCGGCCGCGCGGCATGGCCGGCCCGCAGCACATGGGCGTGGCCCAGATGCACGCCGTCGAAATTGCCCAGCGCCACGCAGGCGCCGCGGCAGGTGGCGGGAAGCTCGGTCCAGCCGGGGAAGATGCGCATGGCCCGTTTTCGGCCGCCGCCCGGCCGCCGTCCACCCCCGGTTGGACAAGCCTGCCCGCCGATGCCAGCCTGCCGGCCGACCGATCCGGGGGAAACCAACGATGTCCGATGCCGCCCTGCAACTCGCCGAGAAGCTGATCGCCGCCCGCCGCGATCCGGCCCGGCGCCTCGCCAGCCTCGACGACGCGCTGATCCCGCCCGACCTCGCCGCGGCCTACAAGGTGCAGCAGGCGGTGGCCGCCACATTCGGGCCGATCGGCGGCTGGAAGGTGGGCATTCCCGGCGGCACAAAGATGTGCGGCGCGCTGCCGGCCTCGGGCGTCGCGGCCAGCCCGGCGCGGCTGCCGGCGATCAGCCACCCCTATCGCGGCATCGAGGCGGAGATCGCCTTCCGCGTGGGCAGCGACCTGCCGCCGCGCGACACGCCCTATAGCCGCGACGAGGTGATCGCCGCGCTGGCCACCCTGCACCCGGCGATCGAGGAGCTGGAATCCCGCTTCGTCGATCCCGACCAGCACGGGCTGGTGACCCAGCTGGCCGACACCCAGTCCCATGGCGGGTTCATCTTCGGGCCGGGCACCGCCAATTGGCGCCGGCTCGACCTGACGACGATGAAGTGCGAGCAGTATGTGGACGGCAAGCTGACCAAGGAATGCACCGGCTACCCGTTCGGCGACATCGTCGCGCTGGTGGAGTGGCTGGCCAATACCGGCAGCGTGTGGGCCGGCGGGCTGAAGGCGGGGCAGTTCGTCACCTGCGGCTCGTGGACCGGCAAGGAATGCGTGGGCCCCACCTCCGCCGTGCGGGTGGCGTTCAGCGGGCTGGGCGAGGCGCTGCTGAGCTACGCCTGAATGGCCGCGCCGGCCCCCCTCATCGGGCGGCTGGAGCGGGTGGACGCGGCCGGCATCACCGGCTGGGCGCTCGATCCGCGCGACCCTTCGCGCAAGGTGGAGCTGCTGCTGGAGCTGGACGGCGTGGCGGTGGGTACGCTGCGCGCCGACCGGTTCCGGCCCGACCTCGCGGCGAATGGGGTGGGGGACGGGCATCACGGTTTCCTGGTGCACCTGCCCGCGCCACTGGACGGGCCGGTG
Organism: uncultured Rhodospirillales bacterium; assembly: GCA_945957135.1. Lineage (GTDB taxonomy): Bacteria > Pseudomonadota > Alphaproteobacteria > Acetobacterales > Acetobacteraceae > CAMFLK01. Next base: position 218 of record CAMFLK010000263.1, on the reverse strand, counting down.
CCGCGCCGCGTCGGCCTGCGCCGGGCGGCGGACTTGGTGGAGCTGGAGGGCTCGCCCGTCCTGCTGCCGGCGAACGGCGATCCGCGCGCCGCCGTCGCCGCCATCCTGGCCGCCGATGGGCCGGAGCGGGCGCTGCGGGCGCGGGAGCTGGCGGAGCGGCTGGCCGAACTGGTGCCGGCGCCCGACCCGGCCCAAGCGGCGCTGCTGCGCCGCTGGGG
>CAMFLK010000262.1 GCA_945957135.1 uncultured Rhodospirillales bacterium | reverse complement strand
CTGGTGGCGGAGGGGTGGACGGTGCTCGGCCGGCGCCTGCGCACCGCCGCCGGCGAGGTGGATGTGGTGGCCGAGCGGGACGGGCTGGTGGCGTTCATCGAGGTGAAGGCCCGGCCCAGCCTGGCCGATGCCGCCCATGCGCTGGGCGCGCGGCAGCGGGCGCGGCTGCTGGCGGCGGCGGAGATCCTGCTCGGCGAAAACCCCGCCTGGGGACAGGCGGGGGCGCGGTTCGACGTGCTGCTGGTGGACGCCGCCGGGCGCGTGCGGCGGGTGGCCGACGCGTTCCGGCAGGAGGCCTGACCGGGGCGCCCCCTGGAACCGATGCGGGAATGGTGCATTCTCCCTTTGCCTCATGTTGAGACCGACAAAGGAACATTCCATGCGCCTCACCCTGCTCGCCGCCGCGTCCGCTGTGGTCCTGTCAGCGGTACCGGCGATCGCCCAGACCGCCAACTCGCCGGAACCCTCGGTGACCACCCCGGCCGCCAACATCGATTCGTCCAACACCCGCAACCCGATCGCGCCGCGCCTGCCCACGCCGGGCGTGGACGAGAACGCGGCGCCGTCGGCCTTCCTGATCGCCGCCCGCCAGGCGCTGGCGGCGGGGCGGACCGGCTATGCGCAGGAAGCGATGGAGCGGGCGGAGACGCGCATCCTCAGCCGTTCCGTGCCGCCCTCGCAGGCGCGGCAGGCGAGCCAGCAATCGCTGGTGCAGGAAATCGGCGCCGCCCGCCGGGCACTCGCCACGGGCGACCGCAACCAGGCGATGTCGCTGATCGAGCAGGCGCTGAAGAACCCGGAAGCGAACGTGGCGGGGAACTGATCGCGCCCGCCTTCTGTTGAGGGGGGCGCCGTGCTCGCCGTGGTCAAGCCACGCTGCGCTTAAGCGGCTTGGCCACGCCTGCGCGCGACGCCTTTCCGATGGCCGGCCGGGGCAAAGAAACGGCCCCTTTCAGCCGAACAAAGAAACGGCTCACTTCCGTCTCTTCTTCGCATGTCCCGCAGGCTTTGCCTGCGTGGCCCTGGCTTCGTTGCGGGGGGCGGGGTCAAGGCGCTTGAGCGAAGCGTGCCTTGACGCCGGCCACCGCAACGCAAGCCCAATCGTGAGGGCGAAGGCGCCGACTTAGCTCGGCATGTCGCCGGTATATTGCTTCACGCCCTGGGCGCGCCGGCCGAAGCCCTCGCGGAACGCCTTGAAATCCGCCTCGTTCGGCGCGTCCGTGCCCTTCAGCAGGTTCTCGTCGGTGTCGCGCAGGATCACGCCGTCCTTCATCTTGTGCACGTCGCGCACGATGGGGGCGGACGCGTCGAGCAGGTTGTGCCCCAGCTCGTGCATGATGCAGTTGGCCACCAGCGCTTCGCGGTTGGTGGTGGCGTTGCTGCGCTCGTCGCCGTTCTGCACGATCTGGCGCAGATAGACCTCGGAGATCATCAGCTTGTTGGCATCCGCCGTCACCGCGGTGGAGCCGGAAATGCCCAGCGTTCCGCCGGAGCTTTTCTTGGCGACGATCGAGCCCTTGTTGGTGGTCAGCGCGTAGCAGACGAAGTCGAAGGCGGTGGGGTCGCCCTGCTTGCCGCCCCAGGTGACCTCCACCGAATCATACTTGGCGCTGCCCTTGATCACGCCTTCGAAATAGGTCTTCAGCGTGGCGGCGCAGGTCTGGCGGTGCGAATCCTCGAACCGCCCGTTGAGATCGCCGGCCTGGTTGACGAGATAGATCTTCAGCTTCTGTGCCATGTCGTCGCCTCTTCGCTGCCGTGGCCGCAGACATATCAGGCGTTCGTGGCGGTGCGTCACACATCGGCGTGAGGCGCAGGCGGGGCTGGCGCACCGGGGTGGGCCGGTCTATTCGGAAACGATACCACCAGCCGCCAACGGAGAGAGCGGATGCAGGTGATCCTCGACGGCGCCACGTTCGACGCCGAGCTCGCCGCGCTCGGCGACCGGCTGCCCGACGCCGCCGAATACCAGCGCTTCACCACGCTGGTGATCGACTATCCCGAGGCGGCGGCGCTGGCCCGGCTGGACCCGTTCTCCGCCGCCTATCGCGACGGCGCGCGCGCGCTCTACGCCCGGCTGCGCGGGCGGGCGGAGCAGGACTACATCGCCGAGCGCGACGAGGCGCCGGCCACCGGCGTGCCCGAGGATCTGTGGACCGGGCTGGTGCCCTGGTCGTTCGGCGACGCGCGCATGGTCGGCGAATTCCTCCACGCCTGGGGCCATATCTTCGAGCATCTGGCGCTGGAGAAGGGCGGCAGCGTGCTGGAATACGGGCCCGGCTCCGGCCAGACGCTGCTGATGCTGGCGCGCATGGGCTATCGCGCCCAGGGCGTGGATATCGACGCCGTGGCGGTGGAGACGGTGCGCCGCCAGGCCGCGGCCCTCGGCCTGGGCGTGCGGGTGGAGCAGGGGCTGTTCGGCGAGGGGTTCGGCACGGAGCGGTTCGACCGCATCCTGTTCTTCGAAGCCTTCCACCACAGCTTCGCCTTTCCCGCCCTGCTGGAACGGCTGCACGGCCGGCTCAACCCCGGCGGCTTCGTGGTGCTGTGCGGCGAGCCGGTGGTGGAGGCGGAGATCGCCTCCATCCCCTATCCCTGGGGGCCGCGGCTGGATGCGCTGTCGGTGTTCTGCATGCGCCGCTTCGGCTGGATGGAGCTGGGCTTCACGCGGGATTTCTTCGTGGAGGCCGCGCGGCGGGCGGGGTGGTGGGTGGAGTCCTTCCCGTTTCCGCGCTGCGGGCGGGCGCATGTCCATGTGCTGCGCCCCGGCCCGGCCCCGCCGCCGAACCCGCCGGCGCCGGCGCCGGCGCCGAACCCGGACGCGACGGCGATCGCCGCGCTGCGGGCCGAGATCGCGGCGCTGCGCGCCTCCACCTCCTGGCGTATAACGGCGCCGTTGCGCGCGGCGCGGAGATGGCTGGGGAAGGCATGAGCACGACGATCTACGGCATCAAGGCCTGCGACACGATGAAGCGCGCCCGCGCCTGGCTGGACGGGCACGGGGTGGACCACGCGTTCCACGACTACAAGACGCAGGGCATCGCGGCCGCGAAGCTCGCGGAATGGGTGCGCGCGGTGGGGTGGGAAGCGCTGCTGAACCGCTCCGGCACCACCTTCCGCAAGCTGCCGGACGCCGACAAGGCCGGGCTGGACGAGGCCAGGGCGATGCGGCTGATGCTCGCCCAGCCCTCGATGATCCGCCGGCCGGTGCTGGAGGGCGATGGCCGGCTGCTGGTGGGGTTCAAGCCGGAAAGCTACGCGGCGGCCTTCGGAAAAGCCTGACGCCCTACCGCCCCGCCACCGGTTCCGCCGCGCGCGGCGCGGGGGCGGCGAAGTCGCGCAGGATCGGCGCCGCGCCGTCCATCGCCGCGCACTCCGCCTGCAATTCCGCCTCGCGCGCCGGCGTGCCCCAGGGCCGCGCCGGGTCCGGCCAGGGCACGCAATCCAGCAGCAGCCGCGTGTAGGGATGGGCGGGGCGCTCGAACACCGCGATGGGGTCGCCGGCCTCCACCACCCGGCCGGCGCGCAGCACCATCACCTCGTCGCTGACCCGGTAGGAGGTGGCGAGGTCGTGGGTGATGTAGAGCACGGAGATGCCGTGATGGTCGCGCAGATCGACCAGCAGCTCCAGGATCGCCGCACGCAGCGAGGCATCGACCATCGAGACCGGCTCGTCCGCCACCAGCAGCTTCGGCCGCAGCAGCAGGGCGCGCGCCACCATCAGCCGCTGGCGCTGGCCGCCGGAGAGCTGGTGGGGGAAACGGTCCAGCACCTGGCCGGGATGCAGCCCGACGTCGCGGCAGGCGGCGGCGGCGCGGGCGCGGGCCTCCTCACCGCTCGCGAGACCGAAGCTGCGCAGCGGCAGTTCCAGGGTGCGGGCGACGCGGTAGAACGGGTTGAAGGCGCTGTAGGGGTCCTGGAAGATCGCCTGCACCTCGCGCCGGAAATCCCGCCGCGCGGCGCCACGCAGCTGCGCGATATCGGCGCCGCGATAGCGCACCGCGCCGCGGCTGGGCCGGACGAAGCCGAGGATCAGCCCGCCGATGGTCGATTTGCCGCTGCCGCTCTGCCCCACCACGGAGAGGATGCGCGGCGGCGATTCGTGCAGCGTGAAGCTCAGCCCGTGCAGCGCGGCGGCGGCGGGCGGACGCAGCCAGCCGCCGCCATAGGATTTCGCGACATCGTCGAAGCGCAGCAATTCCGCGCCCGCCACATCCTCGCGCACCGGGCGGCGGGCGGTGCCGTCGATGGTGGGGATGCTGCGGATGAGTTCGGCGGTGTAGGCGGTGCCCGGTGCCGTGAAGATGCGTGTCACCGGGCCGGCTTCCTGCAATTCGCCGCCGCGCATCACCGCCATCCGCTGCACGCTCTGCGCCATCAGCCCCATGTCGTGGCCGATCAGGATCAGCGCGCTGCCCAGCCGCTCCTGCACCGCCTGCAGTGTGCGCATCACCTGGCGCTGGGTGACGACATCCAGCGCGCTGGTGGGTTCGTCCGCGATGATCAGGCGCGGGTCGCGGGAGATGGCCAGCGCGATGCACACGCGCTGCTTCATGCCGCCGCTGAGTTCGTGCGGGTAGCGCCGCGCCACGGTGGCGGGCAGGCCCACCTGATCGAGCAATTCGGCGATGCGTTCCGGCGTGGCGGCGGGGCCGATCACGTCCTGCATCGAACGGCGAATCCGCAGCACGGGGTTGAGGGAGTTCATCGCCCCCTGCGGCACGTAGCTGATCCGCGCGGGCCGCAGGGCGGCGTGCTGCTCGGGCGTGAGCTGGCGCAGATCCTGCCCGTCCAGCAGGATTTCGCCGGCGGTGACGCGGCCGGGCGGGCGCAGCAGCCCCATCACCGCCAGCGCCAGCGTGGTCTTGCCGGAGCCCGATTCACCCACCAGCCCCAGCCGCTCGCCGGCCTGCACCTGGAGCGAGACGTTGCGCACCGCCTCGATGCGCGCGCGGCCGAGCGTGTAGGTGACGCCGAGGCCCAGCAGGTCGAGCACCGGGCTCATCCCAAGCGCCGCAGACGGGGGTTGGCGAATTCGTCGAGGCCGATGACCAGCAGATAGAGGCCGACGAACAGCACGATCAGGATCACCACCGGCCCCATGATCCACCACCACATGCCGCGGATGAAGGCGCCCTCGGACATCATCCAATAGACCGTCATGCCCAGCGTGGGTTCGTCGCGCGCGCCCAGGCCCAGCGCCTCGATGCCGACGGAGGCGAGGATGCCGGCGGAGATGGCGGCCACCAGCGCGGCGCCGAGATAGGGCAGCAGGTTCGGCACCATCTCGCGCACGATGATCGACAGCCCGCCGAGGCCGGACAGCCGGGCCATCTGCACGTAGCCCGCCTGGCGCACCACCAGCACCTGCGCGCGGATCGAGCGCGCCGGCTCGCGCCAGGCGAGGCAGGCGATGACGAGGCCCATCGTGGTGGAGGTCATGGCGCCGGGGAAGGAGGAGGCGAGCACCACCAGCGCCAGCAGGCCGGGCACGGTGAGCAGCACATCGACCACGAAGCGGATCGCGGCGTCGATCCATCCGCCGTAATGCCCCGCGAGAAAAGCCAAGGTGGTGCCGATGAGAATGCCGATCGTGCCGGCGAGCAGGCCGATCTTCACCGTCAGCAGCGTGCCCAGCACCAGCACCGGCAGCAGGTCGCGCCCCTTGGTGTCCGTGCCGAAGGGGAAGGCGTGGCTGGGCGCCTTCGCGATGGGGGCGGAGAGCGGGTAGGCGTTCTCGAGGTCTGTGACGAAGCTGCCGCCGATCGCGAAGGCGGCGAGCAGCGCCAGCAGCACGAGGCCGAGGGTGAGCCGCGTGTTGAGCTGGCGCATGTCAGCGCGCCTCGGACAGCCGCACGCGCGGGTCGAGCAGCGGATAGGCGAGATCGACCAGCAGCGTGGCGCAGGCGACCATCACCACGATGATCATCACGCAGCCATAGATCACGAAATAATCCGATTGCTGGATGGCCTGGAACAGCAGCATGCCCAGCCCGGGATAGGCGAAGATGCGCTCCACCAGCACCGCGCCCGCGGCGATCTGGCCGAGATGCAGGGCCAGCGCCGTCACCTGCGGCAGCATGGCGTTGCG
>CAMFLK010000261.1 GCA_945957135.1 uncultured Rhodospirillales bacterium | reverse complement strand
GAACAGGGCGCCGGCGGCTTCCAGCGCCTCGCTGACTTCCTGGAAGTTGAACATGTGCGGGCCGGCGGCGACGGCGCAGCCCAGCCGGGTGGGCTCCAGCGGGTTCTGCCCGCCCAGCTTCACCAGGCTGCGGCCCATGAAGACGATGCCGGACAGCCGGTACAGCAGCCCCATCTCGCCCAGCGTGTCCGCGACCCAGATGCCCGGCTCAGAAGGCGGGTCCTCGCCGGCGCCGCGCCGCGACACCGGGCGGGGGGCGACCAGGGCGGCGATCTCCGCCCCGCGCTCGGGGTGGCGGGGGGCGATGAGGGTGAGCAGGCCGGGATGGCCGGCGGCGAGCCGGTCGTGGACGGCGAGGATCTTCTCCTCCTCGCCGGGATTGGTGCTGGCGGCGAGCCAGACCGGGCGCCCGGCGAGCCGGGCTCGCAGCCGCGCCAGCTCGGCCGGGTCGGCCGGCAAGGGGTCGGCGGCGAATTTCAAATTGCCCGGCGAGACCACGCGCCGCGCGCCGAGCGTCCGCAGCCGTTCGGCCACCGCGTCGGACTGGGCCTGCACGCAGTCGAACAGGCCGAACACGTCCCGCGCCGTGCCGGGCAGGCGGCGCCAGCGGGCGAAGCTGCGCGGCGAGAGCCGGGCGTTGACCAGCATCAGGGGAATGCCCCGCGCATGGGCGGCGCGCAGCGTGTTGGGCCAGATCTCGCTTTCCACGAAGCCCGCCGCGTCCGGCCGCCAATGGTCGAGGAAGCGGCCGATCCAGGCGGGCACGTCGAGCGGGGCGAAGCGGTGCAGCACCCGCTGGTCCAGCCCCATCTCCGCCAGCCGGCGCGCCAGCAGCCGCGCGGAGGTGACGGTGCCGGTGGTGACCAGCACCGCCCCCTCCAGCGCCGCGAGCACCGGCAGGATGGAGACGGTCTCGCCCACGCTGGCCGCGTGCAGCCAGGTCAGCCGGCCGGGCGGGCGGGGGGTGGGGTCGATGCCCTCGCGCTCCGGCAGCCGCTCGGGGATTTCCTTGCCCCGCCCGGCCCGGCGCGCCAGCATGCCGCGCAGCACGAGCGGGGCCGCACCGGCCAGCGCGGCATATGCCGCGAGAATCATGCCAACGGCCATGAAGAATGGCCGCCGGCGTGAGTCTTGGCTTTGCGCGCCGCCGCCGGCCAACCCGGCGCGCGATAGCCGGGCGGGCGGGGAGTCACCCCGCGCGCTCCCGCGCCAGCAGCGCCTGCTTGCGCGCCACGCCCCAGCGATAGCCGGTCAGGCCGCCATCGCTGCCGATCACCCGGTGGCAGGGCACGGCCAGCGCCGTCGGGTTGGTGGCGCAGGAACGGGCGACGGCCCGCACGGCCGCGGGATTGCCGACCATGCGGGCCAGCTCGGCATAGGAGCGGGTCTCGCCGGCGGGGATGCGGCGCAGCGCCTCCCACACCCGCAGCTGGAAGGCGGTGCCGCGCAGGTCGAGCGGCAGGTCGAGGGCGGCGCGCGGCTCCTGCATGAAGGCGATGATGGCGCGCACCGTATCGGTGAGCCCGGCATCGTCGGCCACGATGGTGGCGGCGGGGAAGCGCTTGCGCAGGTCGGCGGCCAGCGCGTCGTCGGGCTCGGCGAAGCCGATGAAGCACACGCCCGACGCCGTCGCCGCCACCAGCAGCCGGCCGAACGGCGAATCGGCGAGCGCGGTGCGGATGGTCTCGCCCGCGCCGCCGCGCCGCAGCGTGCCCGGAGTCATGCCCAGCAGCTTGCCGGTATCCTCATAGACCCGCGATTCCGAGCCGTAGCCGGAATCCGCGATGGCATCCGCCACCCGCGCCCCTCCGGCCAGCGCCGCCTGCAGCCGCCGGGCCCGCACCCCCTCGGCATAGGCGCGCGGGGTCAGGCCGGTGTGCTCGCGGAACAGGCGCAGGAAGTGGAAGCGGGAATAGCCGGCGCGGGCGGCGAGGTCGTCGAGCGGTGGGATGCTCTCCTGCGCTTCGATGCGCGCACAGGCATCGGCCACCACCTCGCGGGCGAGGTCAGCGCGCAGCCCGGCGGGGTCGCAGCGCTTGCAGGCGCGGAAGCCGGCGGATTCCGCCTCCGGCCGGTCAGCGAAGAAGCGCACGTTCTGCCGCTTCGGCGGCCGGGAGGGGCAGCCGGGCTTGCAGTAGATGCCCATGGTGGCGACGCCGTAGAGGAAATCGGCGGGCTGGCGGCGGACCACCAGGTCCCAGCGCAGGTCGTCCAGCGTTGTCATGGCGTGGCGTCCTTGTTCATGAAACCGTGCATGGACGCAAGATGGCGATGCGCGCCGGGGCTCGCCATCCGGCGGTTGCGGCGGCAATCGCGGGCGGCGGGCTCCTTCGCATTGGTGATTGTGCTTGCGTTGCGGGCGACGGCGTCAAGGCACGCTTCGCTCAAGGGCCTTGACTCCGCCTCCCGCAACGAAGCGAGGGCCGACATGCGAAGAATGGGAGGAAGTGGTCCTTTCCTTGTTCGGCTGAAAAGGGCCTTTCCTCGTCCCGGCCTTCCCTCCGAAAGGCGTCGCGCGCAGGGGTCGTCAAGGCTCTTGAGCGAAGCGTGCCTTGACGACCCCGAGCACGACGCCACCCTCGAAGAAGGCGAGACCTTGACGCGATCAGGCCGTCTGCGTCTGGCTCTGCGACTGGCTCGCGGCCTCCAACGGCCGCCAGTCGCGGAAGAACGCGGTGCCGATCTCGCCGGCCAGCAGGATCAGGTCGCGCTGCACCCCGTCGAGGAACTGGTGCAGCCCGTCCGCCAGCACCCGCGCCGCCGGGCGGCCGAGCACGCCGGCCCGCAGCTCCTCCACCCGCTCCAGCGCCGCCACCGTGCCGCGCAGCCCGTAGCGCGAGCGCAGCCTGGTCAGCAGCGCGTCGATCTCCGCCACGCACAGCGCCACGCTGCGCGGGAAGGAGGTGTCGTGCAGCAGGAAGGCCACCACGTCCACCGCGCCGAAATCCGCCCCGCCCACCCTGCGGAAGGCATGGTAGCCGGCCACCGCGCGCAGCACGCCATTCCACTGCGTCAGCTCCGCCACCCGCCGCTCCTCGCTGTGGCCGTGCACCAGCAGGTGATAGCGGATGTCGAGCAGGCGGGTGGTCTGGTCGGCCCGCTCGATCAGCCGGCCCAGCTGGTAGAAGCACCAGCCCTGGTCGCGGAACAGCGTGCCCTCGGTGATGCCGGTATGGGCCTGCACCCCCTCCTTGATGCGGGCGCAGACCGGGGAGAGCTGGTCGCCGGTGATGTCGGCCTCGGTCAGTGCGCCGATCTCGCGGTGGAAGATGTTGATCTGCTTCCACATCTCCGTGGAGATCAGCGGGCGCAGGGTGCGCGCGTTGGTGCGCGCCGCCTCCAGGCTGGTCTGGATGCCCGTGGGGTTGGCGTGGTCCAGCAGGTAGAAATGCTTCACCGCCTCCGGCGTCGCCGTCAGGCCGCGGCGGGCGAGCTCGTCCTCGTCGGCATTGATGCGGATCAGCGCCTGCCAGGCTTCGGTCTCCCGGCCCGGGCTCTCGAAGGTCTGCGTCACATCCACCAGCCGGGCCAGGTTCTCGATGCGCTCGAGATAGCGGGCCATCCAGAACAGGCCCTCGGCATAGCGGGCGAGCAGCGGGGCGGGGCGCGGCATCAGAGCGTCTCCCCCGGATCGGCCAGCACCCAGGTGTCCTTCGACCCGCCGCCCTGCGAGGAATTCACCACCAGGCTGCCCTCCTTCAGCGCCACGCGCGACAGGCCGCCGGGCAGCACCCAGGTCTGCCGCCCGGTGACCGCGAAGGGCCGCAGGTCGAGATGGCGGGGGCGGATGCCCTGCTCGGTGAGGGTGGGCGCGACGGACAGCGAGATCATCGGCTGGCTGATCCAGTTGGCCGGGTCGGCGACGATGGCGGCACGCGCGTGATCCAGCTCCGCCTGGCTGGCGCGCGGGCCGATGGTGATGCCGTAGCCGCCGGATTCGCCCACCGGCTTGGTGACCAGCTCGTGCAGATGGGCGAGCGTGTAGTCCAGCCCCTCCTTCTCGCGGCAGATATGGGTCTGCACGTTGGGCAGAATGGCGTCCTCGTCCAGATAGTAGCGGATGATGCGCGGCATGTAGGCGTAGATCGCCTTGTCGTCCGCCACCCCCGTGCCCACCGCGTTGGCCAGCGTCACGTTGCCGCGCCGCCACGCGCCGATCAGCCCGGGCACGCCGAGCAGGCTTTCCGGGCGGAACACCGTGGGGTCGAGGAAATCGTCGCCGATGCGGCGGTAGATGGTGTGCACGGCGCGGCGGCCGGCGGTGGTGCGCATCCAAACCCGGTCGTTCTCCACCACCAGATCGGCGCCCTCCACCAGCGGCACGCCCATCTCGCGGGCCAGGAAGACATGCTCGAAATAGGCGGAGTTGTAGATGCCGGGGCTGAGCAGGACCACCTGCGGCTCGTCCACCCCCTCGGGCGCGATCTCCACCATCGCCTCCAGCAGGCGGCGGCCGTAATCGTCCACCGGGCGCAGGCGCTGGCCGGCCATCAGGTCGGGGAAGGTGCGCGACATCAGATGGCGGTTCTCCACCACGTAGGACACGCCGGAGGGGGTGCGGGCATTGTCCTCCAGCACCAGGAAATCGCCGTTCTGGTCGCGCACGATGTCGGTGCCGCAGATATGCACGTAGGTGCCGAAGCGGACCGGGAAGTTCTCCATCTCCGGCCGGTAGTTGGCGTTGCCCAGCACGAGGTCCTCGGGCACCACCCCGTCCCGGATGATCTTCCGGCCGTGATAGATGTCGTGCAGGAAGGCGTTCAGCGCCGCGACGCGCTGCTTCACCCCGGCTTCCAGCCGCCGCCATTCCGCGGCGGTGAGGATGCGGGGGATGCAGTCGAAGGGCAGGATGCGGTCGATCGCCTGCGCCTCGGTATAGACGGTGAAGGTGACGCCGAGATTGATCAGCTCGCCCTCCGCCGCCGCCGCCCGCGCCCGCAGGGCATCGAGGCCGATGGTGGCGATGCGCGCCCGCACCTCCGCCGCCGCGCCGCCATCGCCGTCCCGCGCGCCGGTCAGCTCGCAGAAATACGGGCCGGCATCGTAGTCGCGGAACGGATCGGCGGCGGAGAGGGCGGTCGCGGTCACTTGCATGGGCGGAAGCGGCTCCTGTCGCGGCCGGCCGGACCCTTCGCCCGCGCGACCAAGCCGATAGCATAGCAGACCCACGTATTGCGCAAGGGCCGATCACCCCCACGCGGCGATTGCGCGCGCCAAGAGGTGGCGCGGCGCGGGGCGGGTGTGTATGAGGCTGCGCATGCGTCCGGGGCCGGCCGATTCGCCGGCCGGGCTCTCGGGGCAAGATGATCGAAAGTTAACCCAATCCGGCAGATTAGCGATTGCAAATCCGCAGGATGGGCCGTTTACCTCACGCGATACGTGATCTGGCGCATGGGCGCTGGAGAGCGCGCCAACATGGCCAGGAGTCGTCCATGCGCCCCGCCTTGGTTTGCCTGATCACCGCCGGCCTGATCGGCTGCACGCCGAAGCCGCCGCCGCCGCCGCCCGCCCCCGCGCCGATCGCGGAGGAGCCGGTGCCGGACGCGCAGTACTGCGCCAAGCCGGCCGAGAAGGAGGCGGTGGAAGTCGCCGGCCTCAAGAGCCGCCTGATGGTCGCCGCGCTGTCGTGCAACGTGGCGCCGAAATACAACACCTTCATCACCGGCCACCGCCCGTCGCTGACCGCGGAGGAGAAGGTGCTGGCGCAGTATTTCAACCGCAACTACGGCGCCAAGCGCGGCCAGACGGAGATGGACCAGTACATCACCGCGCTGGCCAACTCGCAGTCGCAGAAGCGCCGGCGCGAGGCGACGAATTTCTGCCCGGACGCCGACGAGATCTTCACCCTCGCCCTGTCGGCCAAGACCCAGCAGGACCTGGCCGACCTCGCCCGCAAGAAGCCGACCAGCCAGCCGATGAACGTGGTGGAGTGCAAGTAGCCACCCCCTCCCCGCGCTGACCGACGCGAAACCCCGAATGCCCGCCTGGGCATTCGGGGTTTTTCATATCTCCGGTCATGAAGAATGACCGGAGATATGAGTCCTTGTTTGGCGCGCCGCCGCCGACCAACCCGGCGCGCGATACGGTGCTGGCC
>CAMFLK010000260.1 GCA_945957135.1 uncultured Rhodospirillales bacterium | reverse complement strand
TCGCCCGCCCGGCCGAGGAACCGCGCCGCGCGGTGCGGCCGCAGACCCCGGCGCCCTCCGTGCCCGGCGAAACCCTGCGCCTGAAGACCGCCCGCGCCGAGGAGGAGGACGAATCCCGCCCCCGCCGCCCCGGCGGCATGGCGCTGCCCCCGCGCAAATCCCCGGTGGTCGCGCCCAAGAAGGTGGACGACCGCCGCCGCCCCGCCCGTATCGACGTGCAGGCCGCCATCGAGGGTGAGGACGACCGCGTCCGCAGCCTCGCCTCCGTGCGCCGCCAGCGCGAGCGCGAGCGCCGCCAGGCCGAGCTGGAGCGCCTGCGCTCCGACCAGGTGAAGGTGGTGCGCGACGTCGTGCTGCCCGACTCGATCACCGTGCAGGACCTCGCCGCCCGCATGGCCACCCGCGCGCCCGACGTGATCAAGGTGCTGATGAAGCTCGGCGTGATGGCCACCATCACCCAGAGTCTCGACGCCGATACCGCGGAGCTGGTGGTCCAGGAATTCGGCCACCGCGTGAAGCGCGTGTCCGAGGACGACGTGGAGCTGGGCCTGGAAGGTGCGCTCGACGAGCAGGACGAGCTGGAGCCGCGCCCGCCCGTGGTCACCATCATGGGCCATGTCGATCACGGCAAGACCTCGCTGCTCGACGCCCTGCGCGCCACCGACGTGGCGGCCGGCGAGGCCGGCGGCATCACCCAGCATATCGGTGCCTACCAGGTGGAGCTGCCCTCCGGCGCGCGCATCACCTTCATCGACACGCCGGGCCACGAGGCCTTCACCGCCATGCGCTCGCGCGGCGCCAGCGTCACCGACATCGTGGTGCTGGTGGTCGCCGCCGATGATGGCGTGATGCCGCAGACCGCCGAGGCGATCCGCCACGCCCACGCCGCCGACGCGCCGATCATCGTGGCCATCAACAAGATGGACAAGCCGGACGCCAACCCCGGCCGCGTGCGCCAGGAACTGCTCAGCCACGAGATCGTGGTCGAGGAAATGGGCGGCGAAACGCAGGACGTGGAAGTCTCCGCGCTGAAGAAGACCGGGCTCGACAAGCTGGAGGAGGCCATCCTGCTCCAGGCCGAGCTGCTCGACCTGAAGGCCAACCCGCACCGCGTCGCCGAAGGCAGCGTGATCGAAAGCCGGCTGGACCGCGGCCGCGGCCCCGTCGCCACCATCCTGGTGCAGAAAGGCACGCTGCATCAGGGCGAGATCGTCGTCGCCGGCGCCGAATGGGGCCGGGTGCGCGCCATGCTCGACGACAAGGGCCGCCAGATGAAGGAGGCCGGCCCCTCCGCCCCGGTGGAAATCCTCGGCCTGGCCGGCGTGCCGATGGCCGGCGAACCCTTCGTGGTGGTGGAGAACGAAAGCCGCGCCCGCGAGATCAGCGAGTTCCGCCAGCGCAAGCTGCGCGAGAAACAGGCCGGCGCCGTCACCGCCGCGCGCGGCACGCTGGACGAGATGCTCGCCCGCATCCAGGCCGGCGCGCAGAAGGAAGTCGCCGTCCTCATCAAGGCGGACATGCAGGGCAGCGCCGAGGCCATCCAGGCCACCGTGCTCAAGCTCGCGCATGAGGAGGTGAAGGTCCGCGTGCTGCTGTCCGGCGTCGGCCAGATCACCGAAAGCGACGTGCAGCTCGCCAAGGCCTCCAACGCGGTGATCGTCGCCTTCAACGTGCGCGCCACCACCCAGGCCCGCGAACTCGCCCAGCGCGAGGGCGTGGACATCCGCTACTACAGCATCATCTACGACGTCGCCGACGACATCGAGAAGCTGGTCAAGGGCAAGGTGGCGCCCAAGGCCCGCGAGAAATTCCTGGGCTACGCCGAGGTGCGCAAGGTCTTCGACATCACCAAGGTGGGCAAGGTCGCGGGCTGCATGATCACCGAAGGGGTGGTGAAACGCGGCGCCGGCGTGCGCGTGCTGCGCGAGGGCGTGGTGATCCACAACGGCGAACTCTCGCAGCTCAAGCGCTTCAAGGACGACGTCCGCGAAGTGGCGCGCGGCTACGAGTGCGGCCTGTCCTTCGCCAACTTCAACGACCTCCAGGAAGGCGACATCGTCGAGTGCTTCGAGGTCGAGATGGTGCCGGGGTGAAAACCCCGGCCACCGGCCGCACCGCCGCCAAGCCGCCCTCGCAGCGGCAGCTGCGGGTGGCCGAGGAAATCCGCCACATCCTCGCCGGCATCTTCCAGCGCGGCGACATCCGCGACCCCGACCTGCAAGGCGTGTCGATCACCGTGACCGAAGTGCGCGTCAGCCCCGACCTGCGCCGCGCCACCGCCTTCGTCGCCTGGCTCGGCCGGCCGGACATTGACGCCAAGCTCCCCGCCCTGCGCCGCGCCGCCCCCTTCCTGCGCAGCCAACTCGCCCACACACTGCGTCTGCGCGTGGCCCCCGACCTGTCCTTCCAACCCGACACCAGCCTCGACCACGCCATGCACATGGACGCCCTGCTCCGCTCGCCGGACGTGGCGCGCGATCTCGGGTGATGGGCTGGGCAAGGAAGGCCAGGGCTCTGCCCTGGACCCGCTGGGGCCTCAGGCCCCAGACCCCGCTCCTTATTCTTCGGGCCGCAGGCCCCATCACGGGATGACCGAGCGATGAACGTCAAAGAGGCGGTCAAAACGGCCAAGGACTATGTGCAGGAACTTTTCAGCTCTGAAAACCTGTCCGATCTTGGCTTGGAAGAGATCGAGGGCGACGGAAGCGTATGGCGGATCACCGTTGGCTTCTCGCGACCATGGAATCGAGCCGGTTTCGGCGCGGTAATCAGTGCGCCCGCGCGCTCCTACAAGGTCGTGACGATCAGTGATGATGATGGAAAAGTCATCAGCATCAAGAACCGGGCGCCGGCGAATTGATCTCCACGGATGTGGTGCTGGATGCCAATCTGCTGGTCCTGCTCGTCGTCGGCATGGCGTCGCCATCCTATATCGCCCGGCACCGGCGCCTGCGGGAATACACCGCCGAGGATTTCCTGCTGCTGAAGGCCATGCTCGGCCCGGTACGCCGCGTGGTGGTGACCCCGAACGTCCTCACCGAGGCATCGAACCTCCTGCGCCAAACCCCGGAGCCGATTCGCAGCGAGGCCGGCGAAGTTTTCCGCCGACTGATCGCCGGTTTGGATGAGACCTACATCCCCAGCCGGACCGCCATCGGGCGGGACGAATTCATGGCGCTTGGCCTTGCCGACGCCGCCAGCCTGGAGACCAACAGCACGGAAAACACGCTGCTGACCGTGGATTTCGACCTCTATTGGCGCGCGCTCCACGCAGGCCAGCGCGCCGAGAACTTCACGCATCATCGCGAGGCGGCGGGGCTGATCTAACACCCCGGCTCCCGAAACCGAGACAAAATGAACATGCCTATCTTTTTTCGGGCCGAAGGCCCCATCACTACCGCTGGCCAGCGAAGATTGTTGGCTTCGCCCGGGACATCGTTGCCGCCGTACCGCTTCAACAGAATGGGGTCTGGGGCCTGAGGCCCCAGCGGGGTCGAGGGGCAGAGCCCCTCGCCTTGCCTTAACTCCTTCGGGGTCCAGGGGTAGCGCCCCTGGCCTTACTCTTAAAGCCAGGACACTGAACATCATGCGCACCCGCCGCCAGCGTGGCCGTCCGTTGGATGGTTGGCTCATTGTGGACAAGCCCAGGGGGCTCACCAGCACGGATGTGGTCAATCGCGTGCGGCGGGCGTTCGATGCGCAGAAGGCGGGGCATGGGGGCACGTTGGATCCGTTGGCCACGGGGTTGTTGCCCATTGCTTTCGGGGCGGCGACCAAGACGGTGCCGTATGTGATGGATGGCACCAAGCTGTATCGCTTCACCTTACGCATGGGCGAGGCGCGGGACACGGATGATGCGGATGGCGAGGTGACCGGGCGCAGCGATGTGCGGCCGGACGATGCGGCCATCGTGGCGGCGTTGCCTTCGTTCCGGGGCGAGATCATGCAGGTGCCGCCGGCGTATTCGGCCATCAAGGTGGGGGGCGAGCGGGCGTATGACATGGCGCGCGAGGGCCGGGCGCCGGTGTTGGAGCCGCGTCCGGCGCGGGTGGACCGGTTCGAGCTGGTGGAGCGGGTGGATTCGGACACGGCGGTGTTCGAGGTGCAGTCCGGCAAGGGCGTGTATATGCGCAGCCTGGCGCGCGACCTCGCCTTGGCCTGTGGCACGGTGGGGCATGTCGCGGCGTTGCGCCGTCTGCGCGTGGGACCCTTTACCGAGGCGCAGGCGATTCCGCTGGACAAATTGCAGCGGGCGGAGGATACCCCCCCCGTTTCTCCGGACTTCCTGCTTCCGGTCGCGACCGCGCTGGCCGACATCCCGGCGCTGGCCCTGACCGAGGCGGAAGCCTCCGGCCTTTCGCATGGCCAGGCGATCAGCCTGGTCACGCTGATGGGCCGCATTCCACGGACGGCCGATCCCGCTGGTGGGCTCGCCCGGGCCATGGCGGGGAGCCGCGTGCTCGGCCTGTGCCGCCTGGAAGATGGCTGGCTCAAGCCGGAACGGCTGCTGTAGCCGCACGCGCCGGTTCAACCTTCATGCAGGAGTAGATCGATGTCGATCACCGCGGAGCGTCGCACGACGCTCATTTCCGAACACGCGACCGCCGCCAACGACACCGGCAGCCCCGAAGTTCAGGTGGCGCTGCTGTCCGAGCGGATCAGCAACCTCACCGAGCATCTCAAGACCCACGCGAAGGACTTCCACAGCCGTCGCGGCCTGCTGATGCTGGTGGGCCGCCGCCGCCGGCTGCTGGACTATCTGAAGCGCAAGGATCAGGCCCGCTACACCGCCCTGATCGGCCGCCTCAACCTGCGTCGCTGACGCGACTGGGATGACCGGCCGCTCTCCTTATATGAGGGTGGCCGGATTCCCTGCCCCATGGTGGGGCGGGGCAACACGACCGGGGATGGTCCCCGGCCGCCACGCGGCGGAAGACAGAGGACCGGCGCACCCCCTCTCGCGGGCGACGCGGCGGCGTTTCCGGCCACATGGCCCTGGGCTGCACCGTGGTGCAGTCCGCTCCATGCCGCCCGAGACGCCGTCTGTCCGCGGACCACGGTGCCCCAGCCCGCTGGCCTCCGTCCGCCGAACTGGAATGGACAAGGCATGTTCAACTATTTCCGCAAGGAACTCGACTGGGGCGGGCGCAAGCTCGTGCTGGAGACGGGCAAGATCGCCCGCCAGGCCGACGGCGCCGTCATGGCCCGCTATGGCGACACCATCGTGCTGTGCACCGTGGTCGGCGCCCGCAACGTCAAGGCCGGGCAGGACTTCTTCCCGCTGACGGTGAACTACCAGGAGAAGACCTTCGCCGCGGGCAAGATCCCCGGCGGCTTCTTCAAGCGCGAGGGCCGGCCCACCGAGAAGGAGGTGCTGGTCTCCCGCCTGATCGACCGGCCGATCCGCCCGCTGTTCCCGCACGGCTTCCGCAACGAGGTGCAGGTCATCGCCACCGTGCTGAGCCATGATCTGGAGAACGATCCGGACATCGTGGCCCTGGTCGGCTGCTCCGCCGCGCTCACCCTGTCGGGCATCCCGTTCTTCGGCCCGGTGGGTGCCGCCCGCGTGGGGTACATCGACGGCCAGTACGTGCTGAACCCCACCGCCGCCCAGCTCGAATCCACCAAGCTCGACCTGGTGGTCGCCGGCACCGGCGAGGGCGTGCTGATGGTGGAGAGCGAGGCGCAGGAGCTGTCCGAGGAGGTCATGCTCGGCGCCGTGAATTTCGGCCATGCCGGGTTCCAGCCGGTGATCCAGGCGATCATCTCGCTGGCCGAGGCCGCGGCGAAGGAGCCCTGGGCCCTGCCGGAGGAGAGTGCCGAGGAGAAGGCGCTGGCCGCGCGCATCGACGCGCTGGCCCGTGCCCCGCTGGCCGCCGCCTATACCGAGCGCGCCAAGCAGGTGCGCCAGGAAAAGGTGAGCGCCGCCAAGAAGGAGGCCGCCGCCGCCCTGACCGCCGAGGGGCTGGACGCCGACAAGGCCAAGGGCCTGTTCAAGGAGCTTGAGGCGGACATCGTCCGCAACGCCATCCTCGACACCGGCATGCGCATCGACGGGCGCGACACCCGCACCGTGCGCCCGATCGTCGCCGAGGTGGGCGTGCTGCCGCGCGCCCATGGCTCCGCCCTGTTCACCCGCGGCGAGACGCAGGCGCTGTGCGTCGCCACGCTGGGCACCGGCCAGGACGAGCAGATCATCGACGCGCTCGAGGGCGAGTACCGCGAGC
>CAMFLK010000259.1 GCA_945957135.1 uncultured Rhodospirillales bacterium | reverse complement strand
ACCTGCGGCGGCAGGCGGCCGGGCCGCGCGGCCTCGGCGACCGGCTGGCGGTGCTCACCGCGGCGCTGCGCGGGCGCGTGACATGAGCGCGGGGCATTGTAAGATTTCGGTCATGCAATCAGAGAGATTCGCATGACCCAGCTTCAGGCCGTCATCGATCCGATCAGCGGCCTGCTTTGGGGGTGGGTGCTGATCTACGTGCTGATCGGCGCCGGGCTGTGGTTCTCGCTGCGCACGCGCTTCCTGCAATTCCGCTATTTCGGCCATATGTGGCGGCTGGTGCTGGGCTCGCGCGCGGGGGCGCAGGGCGGCGTGTCGTCGTTCCAGGCCTTCTGCGTCGGGCTGGCCTCGCGCGTCGGCACCGGCAACATCGCCGGCGTGGCGATCGCGCTGACCCTGGGCGGGCCGGGGGCGATCTTCTGGATGTGGTGCGTGGCGCTGCTGGGCATGGCCACCGCCTTCGTGGAAGCCACGTTGGCGCAGATCTTCAAGGTGCCGATGCCGGACGGCACGTTCCGCGGCGGGCCGGCCTTCTACATCCAGATGGGCCTGCGCTCGCGCGGCTGGGGCATGGTGTTCGCGGTTCTGCTGGTCTTCACCTTCGGCATCGCCTTCAACGCCGTGCAGGCCAACACCATCGCCGGCGTGCTGGACGAGGCGCATGGCGTGCCCGTGGGCTGGACCGGGCCGATCCTGGCGCTGCTCGCCGCCCCGGTGTTCTTCGGCGGCGTGCGCGCGGTGGCGCGGGTGGCCGAGATACTGCTGCCGGCGATGGCGGTGGCCTATGTCGGCCTGGCGCTGGCGATGATGGCGCTGCATGCCGACCATATCCCGGCGGTGTTCGGCATGATCCTGGGCTCCGCCTTCGCGCCGGCCCCGGCGGCGGCGGGCGTGGCCGGGGGGCTGGCCGCCGCGATGCTGAACGGGGTGAAGCGCGGCCTGTTCTCCAACGAGGCCGGCATGGGCAGCGCGCCGAACACGGCGGCGACGGCCACCGTGGCGCATCCGGCGATCCAGGGCTTCATCCAGTCGCTCGGCGTGTTCATCGACACGATGGTGGTGTGCTCGGCCACCGCCTTCATCATCCTGTCCTCGGGCCTCTACGATCCCGCCCAGCCCGGCGCCATCGCCGGGGCCGCGCTGACCCAGTCGGCGGTCGCCGCCACGTTCGGCGGAGGCGGGCAGTGGTTCATGACGGTGGTGGTGTTCGCCTTCGCCTTCTCCTCGGTGCTCGGCAACTACGCCTATGCCGATGCCAACCTCACCTTCCTCGGCTGCAACCGCGCGGGGTTCATGCTGTTCCGGCTCGCGGCGCTGGCCTCCGTCGCGGCCGGCGCGGTCATCGCGCTGCCGGCGGTGTGGGCGGTGGCGGACGTGGCGATGGGGGTGATGGCGCTGGTCAACGTCACCGCCATCACGCTGCTGTTCCCCTGGGCGCGCGCCGCGCTGGCGGATTACGAGGGGGCGCTGGCGCGGGGCGAGACGCCGGCCTTCTCCAGCCGCGCCGCGGGGCTGCCGGCCACGGAGGCGAAGCTGGTCTGGTAGCGCGCCTCGGCCAGGCCGAAGCCGAGCAGCACGAAGAACAGCCCGCCGATCTCCACCGCGAAGGCGCTGCTGGTGGAGGCGAGCGGCCATTGCGACATCAGCGCGGTGGCGAACAGCCCCACGCGCAGCGGCGTCGGCCGCGCCCACAGCCCGCGCGCCAGCACCGCGAGCCAGGCCAGCACGAGCGCCGCGAACAGCGCCAGCCCGGGAATGCCGGCATCGGTCAGCGCCTGCATGTAGTGGTTGTGCGGGTGGATGTTGCAGCCGGCCGCGCCGCCGCCGTCATCCTTGGGGTCGGCCGGCCAGTGCCAGCCGTGGAAATAGCGCGGGTCGTCGCAGCCGGTGCGGAAGCCGTTGAAGCCGCGCCCATGCCAGGGATGCTCCGCCGCCATGGCCAGCGCGCGGGCGGCGAGCAGGCCGTACGGGCTCTGCGGAAAGCTCTCCATCTGCGCCGAGAACTTGGTCACCAGCCGGTAGAAGCTGGGCGGCGACACCACGGCGGAGGCCGCGAGCAGCAGCGCGCCGGCCGCCAGCGCCGCCAGCACCGGCCCGCGCAGCCCGCGCAGCAGCAGGGCGGAAACCAGCAGCCCCAGCACGGTCAGCAGCAGCGGCATGCGCTGGCCGATCAGCACCATCACCACCACCGCCAGCGCCGGCAGGGCGATCGCGCCGGCCAGCGCCCAGGCGGTGCGCCGCCGCACCAGCGCGTCCACCGCCGGCAGCAGCACCGGCGGCAGCAGGCGCGACAGCGGCGCCCCGGCACGCGGCTTGTTGAACGGCCCGGTCAGCTCGCCGTCGCCCCAGCGCGGATTGCCGAACAGGTTGTGCCCGAAGACCGCCTGCACCAGCGCCTGCCCGGCGATCCAGGCGGCGCAGGCGGCGAGCACGCCCAGCAGCCAGCGCCGCGCCGCGCCGTCGGCCAGCACCCAGTGCTCCAGCGCCGCGGCGAAGACGAGGTAGCGCACCGTCACCAGCGCCTGCACCAGCGAGGGCCAGCCGCCCGCGCCGATGCCCGGCAGCGAGCAGATCACCAGCCAGCCCCACCACGCCAGCCCGACGCGCATCCAGGTGCCGCGCAGGAACCGCCAATCCCCCGCCAGCGCGCAGCGGATCAGGAAGCACCCCGAAGTCAGCCCGATCGTCGCCTCCGCGAAGGCGAAGGCGTGCAGCATGAACGGCACGGTCAGCAGCGTCGCGGCCAGGGCGACCCGCAGCAGGCGGGCCTCGGTCACCGCGATCCAGCCAGATTGGCGTCCACTTTCGGCCCCGGCGCCAGCGTCGGCAGGAACAGCCACGCGGCGCAGGCGATCGCCGGCAGCACGGCGCGCACCCATAGCAGCGGGATCAGCTCGTTCTGCCGCACCGCCACGCTGTTCAGCGCCAGGCCCAGCGCCACCAGCCCGACCACCGCCATGATCGCCACGAAGGGGCGGAGGATGCCGCCATGGCGGCGGAACGTGCCGGTCAGCACCGCCACCAGCGCCACCATCACGTAGGACAGGGTGGAGAGCGGCTCCGACAGCCGCTTGGCCGCCTCCACCCGCATGCGCGGGATGTCGCGCTCGAAGAACGTGCCGGGCACCGGGTTGAGCAGCTCGCTCACGCTCATCTCGCCCATGTCGCGCAGGCGGGTGGTCTCGCCCTTGTCGGGCTGGGCGAGATCGACCGTGTTCTCGCGGAAGGTCAGCACGTTGAGCCGGCCGGTCTGGTTGTCGATCTCCTGCCGGCTGCCATTGACCAGCAGCACGCGCGGCCCGTTCGGCCCGTCGATCAGCCTTCCGGTCTCGGCCAGGATGGTGGCGCGGTGATGCGGGTCGCGCGCGTCGTCCACCAATATGCCGCGCAGCAAGCCGTTGGTGTCGCGCGTGCGGATATACACCACGAGGTCGTCGGAGATCGGCGTGAACACCCCCTCCTGCAACAGGAAGGCGGCGATGCGGTTGCGGATTTCGAACTGGAACTCGCGGAAGCGCGTCATGCTGGCGGGCACGATCCACAGGTTGAGCGCGTAGCCCACCATGATGGCGATCAGCGTCACCGCCAGCGCCGGCCGCGCCAGCGCGAAGGGCGACAGCCCGGCCGCGCGCATCACCGTCAGCTCCCGGTCGCCGGCCAGGCGCTGATAGACGAACTGCACCACCACGAAGCAGGTGATCGGCAGGATCACCGCCACGAAGCCGGGGATCAGCAGCCCGGTGAGCTGGAGGAACACCATGAAGGACAGGCCGCGATTGACCACCAGCTCCACGAAGCGCAGTGACTGGGTCAGCCAGATCAGCGCCACCAGCCCGCCGGTGACGGCGATCAGCGCCACGAAGAGCTGGCGGAACACGTAGCGGTCGAGCCGCGACACGATCACCATCAGCGCCCCCCTCTCATCGTGGGCCCAGGCGGATGCAGGTTTCGTAGCAGGCGATCATGCGGTCGATGGCGATGTCCCGGGTGAAGTCCGCCAGATACGCCGCATGGCCCGCTTCCGCCAGCGCCTTCGCCAGGCCGGGTTCGCCCAGCGCGCGGCGCAGGCAGGCGGCCAGCGCCGGCGCGTCCTCGATCGGGCAGAGCAGGCCGGTCCGCCCATCCGCCACGTATTGCCGCGCCCCGTCCGCCCGCGTCGCGACCAGCGGCTTGCCCATCGCCCAGGCTTCCACGATCACCGTGCCGAACGGCTCGTAGCGGCTGGGCAGCACCACCACGTCGCAGGCTTCCAGCAGGGATTTGCGGTCGTTGCGCCAGCCCAGGAAGCGCACCCGGCCGGACAGGCCGAGCCGCGCCGCCTGCGCCTCGTAGGTGGCGCGCTCCGGCCCGTCCCCGGCCAGCCACAGATACGCGCCGGGCACCTCGGCCAGCGCGTCGAGCATCGTGTCGATGCCCTTCACCCGGTGCATGCGCGACAGCACCAGCAGCACCTTGGCATCCTCGGGCGTGTCCAGGCTGGCGCGGTCCACGCGCGGCGCGTCGGGCATGGTGCCGAAGGTGGTGACGGTGAACACGCGTTCGGCCGGCATGCCGCGCTCCACGATATACCGGCTGATATCCGGCGTGACCGCGGCGCAGCAATCGGCCCGGCGGAAGTATTTCAGGTCGTAGTAGTCGCCGAACCAGCCGAGCACCGGGCAGGGCATGCGCGCGGGCACGAACGCGGCGGCGCGCGACATCCAGGCATGCACCAGGTCGGCCCCCAGCTCCGCCGCCGCCGCGCGCACCCGGCGCGCATGGCCCAGCGCGCGGTCCACGGCGGAGAAGCCGAACGGGCGCGCCGCGATCCCCGCCTCCGCGTAGCGCCGCATCGCCTGGGGCCAGGGCCGGGCCAGCACGAGCTGGGTGACGCCGCGGGCGTGCAGCGCGGTGATGGCGTCCTGCGCGAAGGTCTCGGCGCCGCCCACCTCCGCGCCGGCGATGACGTGCAGGATCCGCATCGCCCGCCCAATAGACAGTCGGGCTCGCGCTGTCGAGGCAAGGTGGTGTGAAATGCCCGCATCCATCCGATTCCGAAAGGATCTGCCGTGAACGCCATGTCGCGCCTGTTCCTTCTCACCGCCGTGCTCGCCGGTTGCGCGGGCATGGCGATGGGGCTGGTCATGGGCATCCTCCACGACTTCTCGCTCACCGCCGCGCATGCCCATCTCAACCTGGTGGGCTGGGCGACGATGTGCCTGGTGGGGCTGTTCTACGCAGTGCATCCGCGCGCCGCCGAGGGCGTGCTGCCGCGCGTGCATTACGGGCTGGCGGCGGTGGGCATGGTGCTGATGGCCGGCGGGCTGATCGGCGTGGGCAGCGGGGCGATGGCGCTGGAGCCGGTGCTGGTGGTGGGCGCGATCCTGACGCTGCTGGCCATGCTGCTGTTCGCGGTGATCGCCTTCCGCGCGCTGTGGCCGGTTCCCGCGCCCGCCTGACCCTTGCGGCCCCGGCCGCCGGTGCCATGATGGCCTTCGCAATCGCAGCGAGGGCCGCGTGCCGGCATCGGATGTCATCGTCATCGGCGGCGGGCTGGTGGGCAGCGCCGTGGCCTGGGGCCTCGCAAGGGGCGGCGCGCGGGTCACCGTGCTCGACGAGGGCGACGTCGCCTTCCGCGCCTCGCGCGGCAATTTCGGCCTGGTGTGGATCCAGGGGAAGGGTGTGGACCAGCCCGCCTATGCGCGCTGGTCGCAGCGCTCGGCCGGGCTGTGGCCCGCGCTGCGCGACTCCATCGCCGCCCAGTCCGGCATCGATACCGGGCTGCGCCAGCCCGGCGGCTTCATCTTCTGCGTCAGCGACGAGGAACTCGCCCAGCGCGAGGATGTCGTCCGGCGCATGCACAATCAGGACGTCGCCGCCGGCACCCGCATCCTCGACCGCGCGGAGGTGCGGGCGATGGTGCCGAATATCGGCGACCGCGTGGTGGGCGCCGCCTTCTGCCCGATGGACGGCCACGCCAACCCGCTGCTGCTGCTGCGCGGCCTGCACGCCACGCTGGAACGCAATCCCGGCGCCACCTACCTGCCCAACCGCACGGTGGAGCGCATCGACCCCCAGCCCGGCGGCTTCGTGGTGCATGCCGGCGGCGAGGCGCTGACCGCCGGCAAGGTGGTGCTGGCCGCCGGGCTGGGCAGCAAGCCGCTCGCGCCGATGGTCGGCCTGTCTATGCCGGTCGAGCCGCTGCGCGGGCAGATCCTCGTCACCGAACGCATGCGCCCGCTGCTCGACCACGCCACCCACACGCTGCGCCAGACCGAGGAAGGCACGGTGATGCTGGGCGACAGCCAGG
>CAMFLK010000258.1 GCA_945957135.1 uncultured Rhodospirillales bacterium | reverse complement strand
GTCCAGCCCGTCTCCCTGACGCCCAACCAGGTCGTGACCCCCCCGCCGGCACCGGCCAAGCCCGAACCCGCCCCCCAGCAGGCCGCCAAGCCGGCGCCGGCGAGCGGCGGCGCTCAGGTGCAGCTCGCCGCGCTGACCAGCGAACAGGCCGCGATGGCCGAATGGGCGCGGCTGGAAAAGCGCATGCCGGACCTGCTCGGCGGCCACAAACCCAACGTCCTGAAAACCGAACGCGACGGCAAAACCTTCTGGCGCCTGCGCACCAGCGGCTTCGCCGATGCCAGCCAGGCGGCGAGCTTCTGCGAACGCGTGCGCGCGAAGGGGGCGGGGTGCGCGGTGGCCAGTTTTTAGCAAGAAAGGAAGGTTGTTCTTTTTTGAAAAAAAGAACCAAAAAACTTTTTATCATTGATCCGTACGGCGGCGTCGTCCGAAGAACAATGGATAGAAGTTTTTTTGCTTCTTTTTTTTCAAAAAAAGAAGACGCTTCCTTCCTTTGAAAGCCACCATCATCGGCCTCTCCGGCCCCTCTCTTCTGCCGGAGGAGGCGGCGTTGCTGCGGGAATACCCCCCGGCCGGCGCCATCCTGTTCGCCCGCAACATCACCGATCCGCCGCAACTGCGCGCCCTGCTCACGGAGTTGCGGGCCGTGCTGCCGGCGGGCGCGGTGCTGATGGTGGACCAGGAGGGCGGGCGGGTGGCGCGGCTGCGGCCGCCGCATTGGCGGGCGCGGCCGGCGGCGGCGGCGATCGGGGCGTTGCATGGGCGCGATGCGGGGGCGGGGCGGCGGGCGGCGTGGCTGGCGGGGGCGTTGATCGGGCTGGATTGCGCGGCGGTGGGGTTCGACACGGTGTGCGCGCCGGTGCTGGACCTCGCGCGGCCGGAGACGACGGGGGCGATCGGCGATCGCGCCTTCGCGGCCGATCCGGCGGCGGTGGCGGAACTCGGCGGGGCGATGGCGGCGGGGCTGCTGGCGGCGGGGGTTCAGCCGGTGGCCAAGCACGCGCCGGGGCATGGGCGGGCGGTGGTGGACAGCCATCTGGCCCTGCCGGTGGTGGAGTCGGCCGATCTGGAGGCCGATTTCGCGCCGTTCGCCGCCAATGCCGGGCTGCCCTGGATGATGACGGCGCATCTGCTGTTCCGCGCGCTGGATGCGGCGCGGCCGGCCACGCTGTCGCCTTCGATCATCGCGGGGGTGATCCGTGGGCGGATCGGCTTCGGCGGCGTGCTGGTCTCGGACGACCTCGCCATGCACGCGCTGAGCGGCACGCCGGCGGAGCGCGCCACCGCCTGTCTCGAAGCCGGCTGCGACCTCGCGCTGTATTGTCCGGGCGACGCGGAGGGCACGGCGGCGGTGCTGCGGGCGGTGGCGGAGGTGACCGAAGCGGGCCGCGCGCGCATGGCGGCGGCACGGGCTCTCGCGCGGGAGAGGCATTTGGCGCTAGACCCTGCGGCACTGGAACGGGAGCAGGCCGCGCTGCTCCCCTGACGAGGAGCGCCGACCCGCTTGAGCACATTCCTGCCGCAACTGATCGCGGTGATCGCCGCCATCATCCTGCACGAGGTGGCGCATGGCTGGTGCGCGCTCGCCCTGGGCGACGACACGGCCAAGCGCTTGGGCCGCCTGACGCTGAACCCGATCGCGCATGTGGACCGCGTGGGCACGCTGATCGTGCCTGGCGTGCTGCTGCTGATCCAGAGCTTCACCGGCGGGCATTTCCTGTTCGGCTGGGCCAAGCCGGTGCCCGTCGCGGCGTGGCGGTTCAAGGACCCGCGCCGGGGCATGATGGTGGTGGCCGCGGCCGGGCCGGCGATGAATTTCGCGCTGGCCTGGCTCACCGCGCTGGCGCTGCATCTGGTGCCGGAGGGGGATGGGGGTGAGTGGCCCGGCGGATTAATCGAGACCTTCGCGTTCTTCTTCATCCTGTCCAACCTGGTGCTCGGCCTGTTCAACCTGCTGCCGATCCCGCCGCTGGATGGCGGGCGGATCGTGGTGGGGCTGCTGCCGGAGCGGCTGGCCATGGCCTGGGCGCGGGTGGAGCGGGCGGGGATCGTGATCGTGCTGCTGGTGGTGTTCCTGCTGCCGATGGCGCTGCGCGACCTGGGCATCCCGTTCGACCCGGTGATGGGCTACCTCCAGGCGGCGCTGCAATGGGCGTGGCGGCTGCTGCCCTTCCCCGAGGGGCACAGTTTCGATGTCTGAGGGCGATCCCGCCGAAACCCCCGCCGCCGACGCGCTGCTGCTGCGGCTGGAGGGGTTCGAGGGGCCGCTCGACCTGCTGCTGCATCTGGCGCGGGGCGAGAAGGTGGACCTCGCGCGCATCTCCATCCTGTCGCTGGTGGAGCAGTATCTCGAGGTGATCGAGGGCGCGCGGCGCATCCGGCTGGAGCTGGCGGCGGACTGGCTGGTGATGGCGGCGTGGCTGGCCTGGCTGAAATCGCGCCTGCTGCTGCCCCAGGGCTCGCAGGCGGCGGAGGAGGGCGAGGCGGCGGCGGAGGTGCTGGCGGCGCGGCTGCGCGACCTGCAGGCGATGCGCGCGGCCGCGCTGTGGCTGGCGGCGCGGCCGCAGCTGGGCCAGGACATGTTCGCGCGCGGCGCGCCGGAGGATCTGACGGAGACGGATCGCTCGGGCCTCGCCTTGGATTTGCCCGGGCTGCTGCGCGCCTATCTCGCGGCGATGCGAAGGCGGGGCGCGCGGGCGGTGTATCGGCCGGCCAAGGTGTCGCTGTGGAGCGTGAAGGACGCGCTGTCCCGCCTCGCGCATCTGGTGGGCAGCCTGCCGGATTGGAGCTCGCTGGACCGCTTCCTGCCGGAGGGCGCGCTGACCCCGGCGGAGCGGCGCGGCGCGGTGGCGAGCACGCTGCTGGCCGGGCTGGAAATGGCGCGCGATGGCAGCCTGCGCCTGCGCCAGGAGGCGGCGTTCGGCCCGATCTGGGTGGGCCGGGGAGAGGAAGGCCATGTCTGAGTCGGAAGCGCCTGAAACCGAAACCCCCGCGCTGGAGGATGCGCTGCGGCTGGCCGAGGCGCTGATCTTCGCCGGCCCCGGTCCGGTGACCCCACGCCAGCTCTCGCAATTGCTGGCGGACGGGGTAGATGCCGACGCGGTGCTGGCGGCACTCGCCGCGCGCTATGCCGGGCGCGGGGTGGAGCTGGCCTCGGTGGCCGGCGGCTGGCAGTTCCGCACCGCGCCCGATCTGGCGCCCCGGCTGCGCAAGGTGGTGCATGTGCCCCGCCGCCTGCCGCGCGCGGCGATGGAGAGCCTGGCGATCATCGCCTACCATCAGCCCGTCACCCGCGCGGAGATCGAGGAAATCCGCGGCGCCAGCCTGGCCCAGACCACGCTGGACGCGCTGCTGGAAGCCGGGCTGATCACGCCCCGCGGCCGCAAGGAAACGCCGGGCCGGCCCACGCTGTGGGGCACCACGCCGCAATTCCTCGCCCAGTTCGGGCTGGAGGACCTGCGCGGGCTGCCGCGGCGGGAGGACCTGCTGGTGGAGCAGCCCAGCGTGGCGCCGGCCGAGGAGGCGCCGCCCGCGGAGAGCGCACCTTAATTTCCGTTCATCCGCCCGCCGATTTCCCGCCCGCCCGCTTTCCTGCTAGCTAGCCCGCCGCATGCAGAGCGTCCCGTTTCATGTTTGACTTTGCCTGGTCCGAATTGGCGCTGATCGGCGTCGTCGCGCTTGTGGTGATCGGCCCGAAGGATCTGCCGGTCGCCATCAAGGCCGTGACGGGCGCGATCAAGAAGGCGCGCCGCATGGCCGGCGAGTTCCAGACCCATGTGGACGAGATGGTGCGCGAGGCCGATCTGGGCGAGGTGCGCGACACCGTCAACCAGCTGCGCAACCTCGACCTGAAGAACGAAATCCGCAAGGCGGTGGACGCGGACGGGTCGATCTCCTCCGCCCTGGCGGACGACCCGTTCAAGGCCGCGGCCCCCCTGCCCGAGCAGAGCGTCGCGGAAACGCCCGCCCACGACTTCACCCCGCCGCCGGAGCCGGAATGGCCCGCGCCCCAAGCGCCCGATCCCGCGGCGCTGGCGGTGCCCGCCTTCATCCCGCCGGAGGTGGCGAGCCCGCCGGTGCCGCCGGCCTTCATCCCGCCCGGCGCCAAGCGGGCCTGAGCAGACAGGATACGACGTGGCCAAGCCCCCCGAAGAGGATGTCATCGACGACAAGCCGATGCCGCTGCTCGATCACCTCATCGAGCTGCGCACGCGGCTGCTGTGGTCCGTCGCCGCCTTCGGCATCGCCTTCGCGGTGTGCTACTATTTCTCGCGCAACATCTACGCCTTCCTGGCCCAGCCGCTGGTGGACATCCTCACCCAGCAATCGGGCACGCCGCGCCGGCTGATCTTCACGGCGCTGACCGAGGCGTTCTTCACCTATCTGAAGGTCGCGTTCTTCGGCGCCGCCTTCATCTCCTTCCCGGTGGTGGCGACGCAGCTGTGGCTGTTCATCGCGCCCGGGCTGTACCGCAGCGAGAAGCGCGCGCTGCTGCCCTTCCTGCTGGCCTCGCCGGTGCTGTTCCTGGCGGGCGCGGCGCTGGCCTACTACGTGATCTTTCCCGCCGCCTGGCACTTCTTCATCAGCTTCGAAACCCCGCCCGGCAACGGCGGCGTGCCGATCCAGCTGGAAGCCAAGGTGGGCGAGTATCTCGACCTGGTGATGAAGCTGATCTTCGCCTTCGGCGTGGCCTTCCAGATGCCGGTGGCGCTGGCGCTGATGGCCAAGGTGGGCATCATCAGCTCGGCCGGGCTGCGCAAATACCGGCGCTACGCCATCGTCGGCATGTTCGTCATCGCCGCGGTGCTGACCCCGCCCGATCCGATCAGCCAGATGGGCCTGGCCATTCCGCTGATCGCCCTGTTCGAACTGTCCATCTTCGCCGCGAAGCTGGTCGAGCCGAAGCAATCCGAAAGCTAGAGCGATGCACGACATCCGCGCCATCCGCGCCAATCCCGAAGCGTTCGACGCCGCCATGGCGCGGCGTGGCCTGCCCGCCATCGCCGCGCGCATCCTGGACCTGGACGAGGCCCGCCGCGCCGCCCAGGCCGAGGCGCAGGAGCGCCAGACGCGGCGCAACCAGATTTCGAAGGCCATCGGCGAGATGCGCCGCAAGGGCGAGGACACCGCGGCGCTGGAGGCCGAGGGGGCGGCGCTGCGCGCCATCCCGGACGAGACCGGCGGGGACGACGCGCTGCGCGACGTGCTGGCCGGCCTGCCCAACATCCTCGACCCCGACGTGCCCGACGGCGCCGACGAGAGCGCCAATGTGGTGCTGAAGCAGGTCGGCGCGCCTGCTGACCTCGGCTTCCCCGCCCGCCAGCATTTCGAGCTGGGCGAGGCGCTGGGCATGATGGATTTCGAGACGGCGGCCAAGATCGCCGGCAGCCGCTTCACCGTGCTGCGCGGCGGGCTGGCGCGGCTGGAGCGCGCGCTGGGCCAGTTCATGCTGGACCTGCACACCCGCGAGCACGGCTACGAGGAGCACATCGTCCCCGCCCTGGTCACCGAGGCGGCGATGTTCGGCACCAACCAGCTGCCCAAATTCGCCGAGGACTCCTTCCAGACCACGGACGGGCGCTGGCTGATCGCCACCTCCGAAATCTCGCTGACCAACATGGTGCGCGAGGACATATTGGCCGAGAAGCGCCTGCCGCTGCGCGTCACGGCGCTGACCGAGTGTTTCCGCAGCGAGGCCGGTTCCGCCGGGCGCGACACGCGCGGCATGCTGCGCCAGCACCAGTTCCGCAAGGTGGAGCTGGTGTCCGTGGTTCATCCCGATGCCAGCGTGGCCGAGCAGGAACGCATGACCGGCTGCGCCGAGCGCGTGCTGGAATTGCTGGAACTGCCCTTCCGCCGCGTGGTGCTCAGCGCCGGCGATACCGGCTTCGGCGCGGCGCGCACCTTCGACCTGGAAGTGTGGCTGCCTGGCCAGGCGGCATGGCGCGAGATTTCCAGCTGCTCCAACACGCGGGATTTCCAGGCGCGGCGCATGAACGCCCGCTTCCGCGGGGCCGACGGCAAGGTGGCGTTCGTGCACACGCTGAACGGGTCCGGCGTGGCGGTGGGGCGGGCGCTGATCGCGGTGATGGAGAACCACCAGCAGGCGGATGGGTCCATTCGCGTGCCGGACGTGCTGGTGCCTTATATGGGCGGGGTGACACGGATCGGGTGAGTATTGCCCGCCTTCTGTTGAGGGTGGCGCCGTGCTCGGGGTCGTCAAGGGTCGCTTCGCTTAAGTCCCTTGACGACCCCGGCGCGCCGCGCCGTTCGGGTGGGAGGCCAGGGCGGAGAAAC
>CAMFLK010000257.1 GCA_945957135.1 uncultured Rhodospirillales bacterium | reverse complement strand
CAAGGCGGCGGATCATCCGCCTCCGCCCGGTGAACTGGGCGGTCATTCCGCGAAAAATCGGGTCTCGTCGCAAACGGCGGACAATCACCGTGCCGTGCGCGGACGAATGGTCGGGATGACGGTCCCGCTCCCAAGCGTTTCGCGCCTTTTCGTCAACTCCAACCGGCTACCCCGAAATTTTTTTACCTTGGGTCATTCCCGAGGCGATGGCGCGTGGACATGCGTCAACCGCCGGCGGCACGTCACGCCGTGGGTGGCCGGGACAAGCCCGGCCAAGACGGGGAAGGGGAGTTTGGAAGAACAAGCCACGGCGCAGCCAAATATCAAAAGTTTTTTGGTTCTTTTTTTCAAAAAAGAACGTTCTTCCTTCCTGCCTGTCCCGCGTGGATGGCCGGGTCAAGCGCCCGGCTACTGCGGTTTTTGGTTCTTTTTTTAAGAAAGAACGCGCTTCCTTCCTGTCTTTCTCGTGGGAATGGCCGGGACAAGTGCCCGGCCATGGCTGGCTCAGCCTTCCACGTCCACCAGCACCACCTCGCTGTCTTCGGTCGCGGTGATTTCCAGCGAGGTTTCGCCGGTGATGGTGGCGCCGTCGCGGGTGTTCACCGTGGTGCCGTTCACCGTCACCGTGCCGGTGGAGGGCACGAGGTAGGCGGCGCGGCCCGGTGCGAGGTTGTGGTGGACGGTCTCGCCTTTGCGGATGGTGGCGGCGAGCACCGCGGCGTTGGCGTGCAGCGTCAGTGCCGAGCCGTCGGCGTCCGGCCGGCCGTCGGCCAGCGCCGTCAGGGTGGCGTTGGCGTCGCGCGGGAAGCTGCGCGTGCCCCAGCCCGGCTTCACGCCGCGCTGGCCGGGCATGATCCAGATCTGGAAGATGCGCGTCGGCGTCGCCTCGCGGTTGTATTCGGCGTGGACGATGCCGGTGCCCGCGTGCATCACCTGCACGTCGCCGGCCTCGGTGCGGCCTTCGTTGCCCAGGCTGTCCCTGTGGGTGATGGCGCCCTCGCGCACATAGGTCACGATTTCCATCTCGCGATGGGGATGGGGGTCGAAGCCGGTGTTGGGGGCGATCTCGTCGTCGTTCCACACGCGCAGTCCGCCCACGCCCATGCGGGCGGGGTCGTGGTACTGGCCGAAGCTGAAATGGTGCTTCGCGTTCAGCCATTCGTTGCGGAAGCCGCCGAGCCTGGCGAAGGGCGCCACCTGGATCATCGTTCTCTCCTCTGGATATCGTTCGATATCGAACGATTGGCCGGAGAATTAGGGAGCCCCCTCCCCCGATGCAAGGGCCTGCTCGCGCGCCCGCGCCTCCACATCCTCCACGCCCAGCTTGCGCAGCAGGTCGCCGAGGCGGTCCAGCTCCGCCCCGCCCAGCGCGCCCATGGCGGCGGCGATATCCGCGGCATGGGCGGGGAACAGCGCTTCGATCATGGCGCGCCCGGCCGGGGTGAGGTCCACCCGCACCTGCCTGCGGTCGGCTTCCGAGCGGCAGCGGGCCACCAGGCCGCGCGCCTCCAGCTTGTCGATCACGTCCGTCATGTTGCCGGCGCTGGTCAGCACCTTGCGGCCCAGCTCGCGCTGGCTGAGCGGGCCCTTGTGCAGCAGCGCCTCCAGCACGCCGAGCTGGGTCGGCGTCAGCCCGCGCGCGGCGAGCAGCGGCTCGATGCGCGCGATCACGCAGCGCGAGGCGCGCATCAGCTTCACATAGGCGCGCACCGCGCGGATGGTCGCCGCGTCGGTCACGCCGAACATGGGTGGCGCCGGCGGCGTCACCTGCTCATCATCACCGGCAGGTCGGCGTTTTCCAGGATGTAGCGCGTCACCCCGCCCAGGATCAGCTGGCGCAGGCGGGAATGCGAATAGGCGCCCATCGACAGCAGATCCGCGCCGAAATCGCGCGCCGCCTTCAGCAGCCCGGCGCCCACGTCGCGTTCCACCGGGCGGAAGGTGGCGATGTCGGCGGTGATGCCGTGCAGCGCGAGATAGGTGAGCAGGTCGGCCGCCCCCGGCCCGCGCCGCTGGTATTCGTCCGAGGTCAGCACCCGCACCGCCTCGGCGCGGTGCGCCCAGGGCAGGGCGGCGAGCACGGAGGCGGCGGATTCCGCCGTGCCGTTCCAGGCGATGCACACGCGCGAGCCGACGCGCTGGGGGGCGAGATGCGGCGCGATCAGCACCGGCCGGCCGGAATCGAACAGCACCGCGTGCAGCGCGTCGGAGGAGGAGACGTCCTCCCCCGCCTCGGGATGCGGCACGATGGTGAGGTCGGCGAGGCGCGCCTGCTGGGCCACCAGGTCCTCCTCGCGGCCGATGATCGAGGCGAAGCTGGCGGTGGCGACGCCCGATTCGTATTTCGCCTCCGCCACCAGCACGTTGTGTTCGGCCACGAAGCGCTCGAACAGCCCGCGCACGGCGTGGGCGCGGTCGGCGCTTTCCTTCTCGGTGGCCGACATCATCTCCTCGATCATCGCGCCGGACAGGCCCTCGCCGGCCAGCGGCGCCACGTCGCGGCTATCGACGCGGACATGCAGCGCGGTGACATGGGCGCTCCAGATGCGCGCGGTCATCAGCGCGGTGGCCAGGGCGGCCTCGCCGGCGGCGGTGCCGGTCAGCGGCAGCAGGATCTTGCGGATGGCCATGATGGGTCTCCTTCGCGAAACGGCGCGGGATCATTATCTAGCACGCGGCGGGGCGTTCCACAGCCCGGCCAGGGCGGCGCCGATGGCCGCCGCCGCCGCGTCGCCGTCCGTGGCATCCACCGCCAGCCAGTCCCCCGCGCCGGGGTCGGCGGCGGCGGCGCGGCGCAGCACGGCGAGGTCGGCGTCCGAGGCATCGTTGCGGCGGGCGGCGATGCGCGCCGCCAGTACCGGCAGGGGGGCCTGCAACCACACGCCGAGGAAGGGCACGTCCGCCGCCGCCGCCGCGATGGCCTGGCGATGCGCCGCCGCCATGAAGGTGGCGTCGGCCACCACCGCGTGGCCGGCGGCGGCGGCCGTGGCGGCGTCGTGCGCCAGCGCCGCGAAGACCGCCTCGCTGGCCGCCGCCGAGTAGGCGCTCTCGGGCAGGTGCTGTTCCGGCGCCACCCCGTGCTGGCGCTTGCGGATTTCGTCGCTGCGCAGGATCAGCGCGCCGGGGCAGCCGCCCAGCGTGGCGGCGAGGCGGCGGGCGAGGGTGGATTTGCCGGTGCCCGGCAGCCCGCCGATCGCCAGCACCACCGGCGGCTTGGGGGCCAGCAGGTCGTGCGCGGCGCGCAGATAGGCGGCCGCCCCGGCCCGGCCGCGCGCCGCCTCCACATGCGCCCGCACCATGGCGCGCATGGACAGGAATTCGGGCAGCGGCCCCACCAGCCCGACATCGCCGTTGCGCGCCACGTAGCGGTTGAGCACCCGGTTGGCGGCGGGCCGGCCGGCGCGCAGATCGAGGTCCATCAGCAGGAAGGCGAGGTCGTAGCCCACATCCAGCGTGGCCAGGTTCTCGTCGAATTCCAGCGCGTCGAACGGGGTGGGCCGGCCGTGCCACAGGCACAGATTGCCCAGATGCAGGTCGCCATGCCCGCGCCGCACGAACCCGGCCCGGCCGCGCGCGGCGAGCAGCGAGGCATGGGCATCGAGCGCCGCCAGCTCCGCCACCCCCCAGGCGGCGACCTCCGCCGCCGGCAGCCCGGCGGCGCGGGCGGAGTCGAGATTGCCCAGCGCGATGGCGCGCAGGCCGGCCAGCTGGTCGCGGTCGGATACCGGCGCGGCGGCGTGGTAGGCGGCGACGGTATCGGCCAGCTGGTCGAGCAGCTCCGCCGGCAGGTCGCCGCGCGCCGCGCGCTGGTCGAGGAAGTCGCCATCGCCGATGCGGGCCATGCGCACCACGAAGTCGATCGCCTCCCCCGCCCCGCCCAGCGCGAGATGTCCATCCGGCGCGCGGGTCACCGGCACCACGTCGCGATACAGGCCGGGTGCCGCCGGGGCGTTCAGCGCGAATTCCCGCTCCGCCGCATGCCGCCGCGCGGCCAGGGAGGTGAAATCGACGAAGGGCAGCCGCACCGCCTTGCGCAGCTTCCACACCGTCTCCGCGCCGACGAACACGGCGGAGATATGCGTCTCCACCGGCGCGGCGCCGGACAGGTTCCGCAGCAGGGCGGCGGTCTCGGCCTGCGATGGGGGAAGGGACATGACGGCCTCGGGAATTCAGCGTCGGGCAGACTCCTTCGCTTTTGCGATTGTGGTTGCGTCGCGGCGGCCGCTGTCAAGGCATGCCGCGCTCAAGCGCCTTCACACAGGCCGCCGAACGAAGCCAGGGCCTGGCCTTCCCCCCCCCGAGGAAGGCGCCGTCAGATCGAGCCCGCGAGCGCGCCCCCGGTCACCGGCAGCGTCGCGCCGGTGATGTAGGCGGCGGCGGGCGACAGCAGGAAGGCGACCAGCCCGGCCACTTCCGCCGGCAGGCCGGCGCGGCCCATGGGAATGCCGCCGGTGCGCGCCTGCCACACCGCCTCCACGCTCTGCCCGCGCAGGGCGGACAGCGCGTGGTTGGTCTCCCCGGTCAGCGCGGTGTCGATCAGGCCCGGCGCCACCACGTTCACGCGGATGCCGCGCCCCACCACCGCCATCGCCAGGCTCGCGGCCATGCTGCGCTGCGCGGCCTTGGAGGCGGAATAGGCCATGTTCTCCGGCGAGGCGCGGAGCGCCGAGATCGACCCCACCATCACCACCGAGGCGCCCGGCGCGAAGCGCGGCAGCAGCGCGCGGGTCAGGAAGAACGGCGCCTTCACATGCAGCGCGTAACAGCGGTCGAACGCCTCCGCACTCACCTCCTCAAGCCCCTGCGTGTGGATCAGCCCGGCGGCATGCACCAGCCCGGCGAGCGGCGCGGTGATCGCGGCGGCCAGACGCGCCGACCCGTCCGGGTCGAGCAGGTCGGCCTCGATCCAGTCGCACCCGTCCAGCCGCGCCGCCCCCGGCCGGTCCGAGCCAATCACCGCAAAACCCGCGGCCCCCAGCGCCGCGACGACCGCCGCCCCGATACCCCCGGCCGCGCCGGTCACCAGCACGGTGCTCATATCGCCGGTCATGAAGAATGACCGGCGATATGAGTCTTTGCTTGGCGCGCCGCCGGCCAACCCGGCGCGCGGTGACGCCGCCGCCGCTCAGCGATGGAAGAGTCATCGCTTCGCGCCACCGGCATCACGACGCCACCTTCAGCGTGCGCACCAGCTCGGCCCCGCCGGCCTGCACATGGGCGAAGGCCGCGGCCGCCGCCACCTCCTCGTTGCCCGCGCGGAAGGCGGCGATGATCGCGGCGTGCTCGTCCACCGTGGAGCCGGAACGGCCGGGGATCAGCCGGTAGCCGGCGCGGAAGCGGAAGCACTTGTCCCAGATATCCTCCAGCAGCCGCGCGAGCTGCGCGTTGCGCGCGGTGCGCAGGATCAGCCGGTGGAACTGCCAGTTGGCGTCGGCCATGCCGGTGTAGTCGCCGGCGCGCTGGCACTCCGCGAAGCGCGCGTTGAGCGCGGCCAGCGCCGCCACCCCCTCCGTGCCCAGCCGCGAACAGGCCTGCCGCGCCGCCAGCCCCTCCAGCGCCGCGCGCACCGCGAACAGCTCCGCCACGTCCTCCGGCTCCAGCCGGGCGATGCGCATGGAGGCATGCGGCGCGATATCCACCAGCCCCTCCTGCTGCAGGCGCAGCATCGCCTCGCGGATCGGCATCTGCGAGGTGCCCATCAGTTGGGAGAGCTGGGCCAGCGTCACCCGCTCCCCCGGCGCCAGCGTGCCGTTGAGGATGCGCTCGCGCAGGAAGGCATAGGCCAGCTCCACCTTGGTGCGATGGACGGGGATGTCGGCGCCGGTCATTGCCCCATCTCGCGCAGGCTCTCGTGCCAGAGGGCGCGCGGCACCGGGCTGGGGTCGGGGTCGTGCAGCGGGATCATCGCCTCCATCCCCTTCATGCGGTCGAACAGCTCGTACCATTCGGGCAGCGACTCGCACCAGCCCAGCGGCACGCCGCGCGTCAGGTTCTCCGCCGTGAACACCGGATCGGCCAGCCCCACCGCGCCCTGCGCGGTGCGCGCGATGAAGCCCAGCGCCGCCGGCGCGTGCGCGCCCACCTCGATCAGGGTCAGGCCGGGAAACGCCTCGCACCGCCCGTCCACCGGCTGGGCGGCGGCGGAAGTCATCCGGGCCAGCACGGGCTCCGGCAGCCTGCGGGCGAGGATCTTCACCCGCGGCGCCCGCGCCTCCGCCAGGCCGCGCGCCGAGAAGAACACCGGGCAGTCCGGGAAGCGGTCCAGCCCGCCGATCGTGTAGGGGCCGAAGCTGGTCAGCACGATGGCGTCGG
>CAMFLK010000256.1 GCA_945957135.1 uncultured Rhodospirillales bacterium | reverse complement strand
CCACCTCCGGCACCAGGGTGCCGGCGCGCCACTGGGCGAGCAGTTCGTCGAAGGCTCGCATGGTCTCCATCATGAACTTGGCCTCGGCCTTTTCTTTGCGGCTGAGGAACAACCGGCCCCACACCCCGCCCAGCAGGGCAGAGAGCATCTGCACGATCTGGGTGAAGGGGCTGGGGCGGGTCATCGGGGCGGTCTCCTGCATACATTCAATTTCACTGTCGGATATATACGATGTGAGTTATCATGCTGCAACTGAAAAACACTGATTCTTCCATTAAATTTTGTTAATTATTTCTCTCACCATCCCCGGCGGCGGAGCCTCACCGCTGCCGCGACAAGAGGTCGCGGCGGGCTGGCCGGAACAAGTCCGGCCATGACGAAAACGGAAAGTTTGGAAGAAGAAGCCACGGCGAAGCCAAACGAGAAAAAGTTTTTTGGTTCTTTTTTTCAAAAAAGAACGCGCTTACTTACTGTCTTTCCCGCTGCATGGCCGCACCAAATCTCCGATCGTTGCAATTTTCTTTACCTCACGAATGGTCGGACCAAGTTCCGGTCTTTCACCAGGTGCTGGGGAAAGGCACATACACCATCCCGCATATTTCACTTATAATTTCCGTATAAATCTCCGAAATTCACCATTGACTCGCGTGTAAAATTGGGTCTCCAATATCCACGCTGTGATGTGTGGAAATTCCACATCCCACAGCGCCATCCGTCCCATTCGAAGGGAGCATCGCCGATGCGCCTGTTGCAGGATTTTCTGTCTCTCCTCGATCGCCTGCTCATGGAGATGGCGTGTCCCCCTTTCGGTCGGGAGGGCGATGCCCTGCCGGAGGATGAGGCGCTGCTCGAAGCGCTGCTCAACGTGAAGCTCATCTGAGCCGCCGACCCGACTTTCAGGAGATTTCCATGTCCAGTTCATCCGGGAGCGGCCGTGCGCCGCTCGCGCGCCGGCGCCTCGTGGCCGGTGCCGTGGCTGCCGGCGCGCTCGGCGCGGCGTATTCCGCCATTCCCGAGGTCTTCGCCGCCTCCTCCGCGAAGATGCCGGTGCTGCTCGAGGGCGATTCGATCTGCCGCGCCTCCGCCACCACGGCCTTCGCGCCCGCCGGTGCCCCGCGCAAGCTGCGGCTGACCTGGAACGCCACCGCGATCTGCGTGGTCGGCGTGCCGGTCGCGCAGGAGAAGGGCATCTTCGCCCGCCACAATCTGGACGTGGAGCTGATCAATTTCGGCGGCTCCACCGATCAGCTGCTGGAGGCCATCGCCACCGGCAAGGCCGATGCCGGGGTGGGCATGGCGCTGCGCTGGCTGAAGCCCTTGGAGCAGGGGTTCGACGTGCGCATCACCACCGCCACCCATGGCGGCTGCATGCGCCTGTTCTCCCAGGCGGGTTCGCCGATCAAGGCGCTGGCCGACCTCAAGGGCAAGCGCGTGGGGGTCAGCGACATGGCGGCCCCCGACCGCAACTTCTTCTCCATCGCGCTGATGCGCCAGGGCATCGACCCGGTGAGCGAGGTGGACTGGAAGGTGTTTCCCGCCGACCTGCTCGGCGTCGCGCTCAAGAAGGGCGAGATCGACGTGATGAGCCTGGGCGATCCGCTCGGCTGGGTGATTCGCGAGCGGGATGGGCTGGTGCAGGTGGCCAGCAATCTCGACGGCGAATACGCCAACCGGTCCTGCTGCGTGCTGGGCGTGCGCGGCAGCCTGATCCGCGACGACCGCGTCTCCGCGGCCGCGCTGACCCAGGCGATCGTCGAGGCGCAGGAATTCGTCGCAGAGAATCCCGACGAATCCGCGCGCATCTTCGCCAAATACTCCACCGCGAAGCCCGACCAGTTGGCGGCCATGCTGCGCAGCCACACCCATCATCACCATCCGGTGGGCCAGGCGCTGCAAAGCGAGCTCGCGCTGTACATCAGCGAGCTCAAGGACATCCAGGTGATCAAGCCGAGCACGAACGCCACGAAACTCGCCGCCAAGGTCTATGCCGATGTCCTCAGCTAGCCATGTTCAGCAGATCGCGGCGCCGCTGCATGTGGCGCCGCGTTTCCGCCCGCACGCGCTGCTCGCCTTCGCGGCGCTGCTGTGGTTCGCCGCCGCCGGCGTGAGCGTGTGGGTGCCGGATGCCGACGATTACGAACGCACCGCGCTGTTCGCCCTGCTGGTGGGCGCCGTCGGCGCGGTGCTGGCGGCGGCGTCGCTGGCCGAGCCCGCCTTGCCCAAGGGGCTGGCCGCGCGGCTGCGCGGCGTGGCCCCGTGGCTCGCCGTGCTGCCGGTGCTGCTGGTGGGGTGGGAGCTGGTGACGGCGAAGTTCGACCTGCTGCCGCGCCCGTTCTTCGCCGCGCCGCAATCGCTGCTGGAGGTCTTCACCGACGACTGGCGGCGGCTGGGCGAGAGCGTGGCGCGTTCGCTGTTCCTGCTGCTCGGCGGCTATGCCATCGGCGCGGCGGTGGGGTTCGTCGCGGGCGTGGCGGTGGGCTGGTCGCGCGCGGTGGGCTACTGGGTGCATCCGGTGCTGCGGCTGGTGGGGCCGCTGCCGGCCACGGCGTGGCTGCCGCTGGCCTTCTTCATCTTTCCCACCAGCCACAGCGCCAGCACGTTTCTCGTTGCGCTGGCCACGGGTTTTCCGGTCACCGTGCTCACCTGGTCCGGCGTGGCCGGCGTGAACCGCGCCTATTACGACGTGGCCCGCACCATGGGCGCCGGCCGGGCCTTCCTGGTGCTGAAGGTGGCGATTCCCGCGGCCATGCCCTCGGTGTTCGTGGGCCTGTTCATGGGGCTGGGTGCCTCGTTCGCCGTGCTGGTGGTGGCGGAGATGATGGGGGTGAAGGCCGGGCTGGGCTGGTACCTGCAATGGGCCCAGGGCTGGGCCGCCTACGCCAACATGTACGCGGCGCTGCTGGTGATGGCGCTGATGTGCACGGGGCTGATCACCCTGCTGTTCCGTGCCCGCGACCGGCTGCTCGCCTGGCAGAAGGGGCTGGTGCAATGGTGAGCGCGGCCCGGCTCTCGGAGCCTGCCTTCGCCGCCGGCGCCGCCATCGGCGTGCGCCGGGTGAGCCATCGCTTCGATCTCGGCGGCGCGGTGCTGCCGGTGATCGAGGGCCTGTCGGTGGAGATCGAGCCGGGCAGCTTCGTCGCCCTGCTCGGCCCCAGCGGCTGCGGCAAGTCCACCCTGCTGCGGCTGGTCGCCGGGCTGGAGCCGCCGAGTGCCGGGCAGCTGCTGGTGGACGGCCTGCCCATCGCCGGCCCTTCCCCGGAGCGGGTGGTGGTGTTCCAGGACCCCACGCTGTTTCCCTGGCGCACCGTCTGGGACAACGCGGCGCTGGGGCTGGAGGCGCAGGGCGTGCGCGGCGAGGAGCGGCGGGAGCGGGTGGGCACGGCGCTGGCCCGCGTCGGCCTCGCGGGGTTCGCCAACGCCTATCCGCACCAGCTCTCGGGCGGCATGGCCCAGCGCGCGGCGCTGGCGCGGGCCATCGTCAACCAGCCGCGCGTGCTGATCCTGGACGAGCCGCTCGGCAAGCTCGACTCGCTGACCCGCATTGCCATGCAGGCGGAGCTGGTGGGCATGTGGCAGCGCGCCGGCTTCACTACGCTGATGGTGACGCATGACGTGGAGGAGGCGCTGTTCATGGCCCAGCGCGTGCTGGTGCTGTCCGACCGCCCGGCCCGGCTGGTGGCCGATCTCGCCGTCGATCTTCCCTATCCCCGCCATCGCGGCGACCCGCGCATCGCCGAGCTCCGCCGCCAGGCGCTCGGCCTGCTCGGCCTCGACGCGACCTGGTGAATTCAGAAAGGACCAAGGCCATGACTGTGGAATTCATCGGCTATGTGGGCAACCACAATTCCTCCGAGACGGTGGCGCGCGCGGGCGGCATTCTCGATCGCGACCATATCGAGGCGGTGGCCAAGGCGCATGAGCTGGTCGGCTTCGACCGGGTGCTGCTGGCCTTCCATTCCTGGACGCCGGATGCGTTGCAGATCGGCCAGCACATCGCCTCCGTCACGCGCCGGCTGGGCGTGTTCGTGGCGCAGCGGCCGGGCTTCACCGCGCCCACCGTGTTCGCGCGGCAGTTCGCGACGCTGGATGCGCTGTATCCCGGCCGCTTCTCGCTGAACATCATCACCGGCGGCGACGCGGCGGAGCTGGCGCAGGACGGCAACGAGATCGACGACAAGGATTCGCGCTACGCCCGCACCAGCGAGTTCCTCGACGTGGTGCGGCAGGAATGGACGGCGACGGCGCCGTTCGACCATGAGGGGCGGTTCTACCGGGTGCGCGGCGGCTTCTCGCAGGTGCGGCCGGCGGGCGGCAGGGGGTTGGACATCTTCATCGCCGGCGCTTCCGACGCGGCGATCGCGGTGGCCGGGCGGCATGCCGACGTGTTCGCGCTGTGGGGCGAGACGCTGGAGGGGGTGGCCGGGCTGCTGGACCGGGTGCGCGCGGCCGCGGCGGAGAACGGGCGGGCGGCGCCGGAATTCTCCGTGTCGTTCCGCCCGATCCTGGCGGAGACCGAGGCGGCGGCTTGGGAAAAGGCCGAGGGGATCCGCGCCAAGGCGATCGCATTGCAGGCCAAGGCGGGCACGGCGCGCACCGCGCCCCCGCCCAACGAGGGCTCGCGCCGGCTGCTGGACATCGCGGCCAAGGGCTCGCGCCACGACAAGGTGCTGTGGACCGGGGTGGCGGAAGTGACGGGCGCGAAGGGCAATTCCACCGCGCTGGTGGGCACGCCGGATCAGGTGGCGGACGCGCTGATGGACTATTACGACCTCGGCGTGCGCAAGTTCCTGGTGCGCGGCTTCGACCCGCTGAGCGACGCCATCCAGTACGGCCGCGAGCTGATCCCCCGCGTGCATGCGCTGGTGGCGGCGCGCACCGGCCGCGTGCGCGTGGCGGCGGAATGATGCCGACGGTGCGAAGCGATGACTCTTCCATCGTTGAGTGGCGGCGGCATCGCGCGCCGGGTTGGCCGGCGGCGGCGCGCCAAACGAAGACTCATCTGGGGGACGGGGCGCAGCTGCTCGGCATCGCCGAGGAGCTGGGCCGGGAATTCGCGGCGACGGCGGCGGAGTTCGACCGCGCCGGCGCCTTTCCCCACGCCAATATCGAGCGGCTGCGCGCCGCCGGGCTGCTCGGGCTGGCCACGCCGCGCCGCTATGGCGGCAACGAGGCGGGGCTGGCGCTGGCGCTGGCGGTGGTGAACGCCATCTCGCGCGGCGAGCCCTCCACCGGGCTGGTGCTGGCGCAGCAATATCTGTTCCATGCCCAGCTGCGCGCCAACACTCGCTGGCCGGAAGCGGTGCGCGAGCGGGTTTCCGCCGCGGCGGTGGGGGAGGGGGCGCTGGTCAA
The DNA here is from genome assembly GCA_945957135.1 of uncultured Rhodospirillales bacterium. Lineage (GTDB taxonomy): Bacteria > Pseudomonadota > Alphaproteobacteria > Acetobacterales > Acetobacteraceae > CAMFLK01. The sequence goes on along the minus strand of CAMFLK010000256.1, from coordinate 1,006 downwards.
TGCCTTCCGCGTGGAGCCGGAGCTGGGCACGCCGGTGCGCGGCGGCATTCCCGCGACCACCGCGCGCAAGGTGGCGGGCGGCTGGGCGCTCAGCGGGCGCAAGATCTACGCCACCGGCGCGCCGGGCCTGACCTGGGCGACGGTGTGGGCGCGCACGGACGAGCCGGAGCTGCGGGTGGGCGCGTTCCTAGTGCCGCTGGGTTCGCCGGGATTTTCCATCGTGGAAACCTGGGACCATCTGGGCATGCGCGCCTCCGGCAGCCACGACGCGGTGCTGGAGGATGTGTTCGTGCCGGAGGACCACGCGGTGGACATCCGCGCGCCGGCGGATTGGGCGGAACGCGACACGGCGACCGCCTGCTGGTCGGCGCTGATGTTCGCGACGATCTACGACGGCGTGGCGCGGGCAGCGCGCGACTGGTTCATCGGGTTTCTCAAGTCGCGGGTGCCGGCCAATCTCGGCGCACCCCTGGCCAGCCTGCCGCATATGCAGATGGCCGTCGGCGAGATTGACGCGCTGCTGCAGGCCAACCGCGCGCTGTTCGCGCTGGCGGAGGCGGTGGATCGCGGCGCGCCGCCGCCGGCGCATGAGATTTTCCTCGCCAAATACACGATCAATGCGAATTCGATCGCGGCGGTGGAGAAGGCGGTGGCGCTGTGCGGCAACCCCGCGCTGGCCCGCGGCAACGCGCTGGAACGCCATCTGCGCGACGTGCTGTGCAGCCGGGTGCATTCGCCCCAGGCGGACACGGTGCTGGGCGGCGCCGGGCGCGTGGCGCTGGGGGTGTAGGGGCATGGCTCATCACGAGGACGCCGCCGAACGGCTCTGGGCGGAGCATGGCTGGACGCTGACCGGCCGGCAGGCGGCGTGGCTGGTGCTTGGCTTTCTGCTCGCCGCATTCGTGCTGGGGCGGGTGGGGTGAAGGCCCCGCCTTCTCCGGAGGGTGGCGCCGTGCTCGCTGCCGTCAAGGGTCGCTTCGCTTAAGTCCCTTGACGGCATCTGCGC
>CAMFLK010000255.1 GCA_945957135.1 uncultured Rhodospirillales bacterium | reverse complement strand
GCACTGCCCTCGACGAGGGCGGGCATGGCGTCGCGCCCCAGCCCGGTGGCGGCCAGGGCCTCCGCCGACCACGCCCGCTTGCCGACATCGAGCCACGATGTGCCGGAGGCGTCGGACATGTCCTCGATCGCCTCGCCGCAGAGTTGCAGCCGCAGCCAGGCCTTGGGCAGCAGCACCAGCTTCGTGGCGGCGAAGGTCGCGGGTTCGTGGGCGCGGACCCAGAGCAGCTTGGGCGCGGTGAAGCCGGGCATCGCCATGTTGCCGGCCACCTGCCGCAGCGCCGGCCACGCCGCTTCCATCGCCGCGCATTCGGCCGTGGCCCGCACGTCGTTCCACAGGATCGCCGGCCTGAGCACGCGATGCGCGCCATCGAGCAGCACCGCCCCGTGCATCTGGCCGGACAGGCCGATCCCCTCGGTGGCCGCGATCTCCTTGGGCCGCTCGGCCGCGAGCGCATCGACCGCCGCCAGCACCGCTTCCCACCAGTCCGCCGGGTCCTGCTCGCTGTGCCCCGGCGCGGGGCGCGAGACGGCGAGGGCGGCATGGCCCGTGGCCAGCACACGCTGCTCGCCATCGACCAGCAGGGCCTTGACGGAGGACGTTCCCAGATCGATGCCGATGAACACGGACGCACCTTATTGCCCGAAGGGGCCGGGAAGCTGGCCGGTTTTCGTGCGGGTTTCAACCCGGCGGCGCTTCCGCCCCCCGATCGTTCATGCTTAAAATATCTCGGACCACCGGCCGCGCATAAGGCCGGGGCGATCAGGTTTGGCACAGGCTGGGGACGATATCGATGTTGAAGAATTTGCTGGGCGGGCTCGCGCTCGCCGCTCTCGCCATGGGCACCGCCCGCGCCGAGGCCGTGAAGGTCGCGGTGATCTCCACCCTGTCCGGCCCGCAGGCCACGCTGGGCGAGCAGATCCGCGACGGGTTCCAGCTCGCCGTCGATCAGCTCGGCGGCAAGCTCGGCGGGCTGCCGGCCGAGATCACCGTGGTGGATGACGAGCTGAAGCCCGACCTCGCCGTCACGAAAATCCGCGGCCTGATGGAAGCCAACAAGCAGGATTTCGTGGTCGGCCCGGTGTTCAGCGTGGTGAAGGCGGCGATCTTCAAGCCCGTCACCTCCGCCGGCGGCTACCTGATCAGCCCCAATGCCGGCCTGTCCACCTTCGCCGGCAAGGGGTGCAGCAAGGATTTGTTCGTCACCTCCTACCAGAACGACCAGCCGCATTCCGTCTCCGGCCAGTTCGCCACCGACCAGGGCTACAAGCGCGCCTTCCTGATCGCGCCCAACTACCAGGCGGGGCGCGATGCGCTGAACGGGTTCAAGAGCCGCTACAAGGGCGAGGTGGTGGCCGAGGACTACGTGCCGCTGAACCAGATGGACATGCAGTCCGAGCTGGCCAAGATCGCCGCCGCCAAGCCGGACGTGGTGTTCGTATTCCTGCCCGGCGGCCTCGGCATCAACTTCGTGAAGCAGTACCGCCAGGCCGGGCTGAACGACATCCCCGTGCTCTCCACCTTCACCGTGGACGAAAGCACCCTGCCCGCCCAGGGCGACGCCGCGATCGGCTTCTACTCCGGCACCAACTGGGCGCCGGACATGGACAACGCCACGAGCAAGAAGTTCGTCGCCGCCTTCGAGAAGAAATACGGCTATGTGCCCGGCACCTACGCCGCCCAGGCCTTCGACACGGCGATGCTGATCGACAGCGCCGTGCGCGCCGCCGGCGGCACCGACCATGCCAAGCTGCTGCCGGCGCTGGAGAAGGCCGATTTCGCCTCGGTGCGCGGCAACTTCAAGTTCGGCAAGAACCATTACCCGATCCAGGATTTCTACCTCGCCCAGGTGGCCAAGCGCGGTGACGGCAAGCTGCAGACGGAAATCCGCCAGAAGGTGCTGACGGCCGACGTGGATACCTACGCGGCCGAATGCGTGATGAAGTAGTCGGCCCAAACGCGTGATCCTGCTGGTCGTCCAGACGCTGAACGGCTTCCAGCTGGGCATGCTGCTGTTCCTGGTGGCGGCCGGGCTGACGCTGGTGTTCGGGGTGATGAACTTCGTCAACCTCGCGCATGGCGTGCAGTACATGCTCGGCGCCTATCTCGGCGTGACCTTCGCGCAGATGGCCGGCGGGTTCTGGGCGGGGCTGGTGCTGGCCTCGCTCTCCGCCGGGCTGTTCGGCCTCGCGCTGGAATGGCTGATCTTCCGCCATCTCTACGGACGGTCGGATCTGGATCAGGTGCTCGCCACATTCGGCGTGATCCTCACGCTGAACGAGGGGGTGCGGCTGATCTGGGGCTCGGCGCCGCTGGAACTCGCCATGCCCCGCCTGCTCTCCGGCTCCTTCGCCCTGATGGAGGGGCTGCGCTACCCGGTCTATCGCGTGGCCATCGCCGGGCTCGGGCTGGCGGTGGCGCTGCTGCTGGCGGCCGGGGTCCACCGTACCCGCGCGGGCATGCTGATCCGCGCCGGGGCCTCCAACCGCGACATGGTCTCCGCCCTGGGCGTGGACATCAACCGGCTGTTCCGCCTGGTGTTCGGCATCGGCGCCATGCTCGCGGGTTTCGCCGGCGTGCTCGCCGCGCCGCTGATTTCGGTGGAGCCGGGCATGGGCGAGAACGTGCTGATCCTCGCCTTCGTGGTCATCGTCATCGGCGGCATCGGCTCGATCCGCGGGGCCTTCGCGGCCGCCATCATCGTCGGGCTGGTCGATACGGTGGGGCGCGGGGCGATCACCGGGCTCGCGCATCTGATGCTCACGGGTCCGGCGGCGGCGAAGGTGGGGCCGGCGCTGGCCTCGATGCTGATCTACCTGGTGATGGCCGCGGTGCTGGCGCTGCGCCCGGCCGGGCTGTTCCCCGCCCGCGCATGAACCGCGCGCTCCCCTGGGCCATCTTCGCGGCGCTGGCGCTGGTGCCGCTGCTCTCGGCGCTGGGGGTGATCCCCGGCGGCTACCTGCCGCTGCTGCTGGGACGGGTGATGGTGTTCGCGCTCGCGGCGATGAGCCTCGATTTCATCCTGGGCATCGGCGGGCTGGTGAGTTTCGGCCATGCCGCGCCGCTGGCGATCGGCGCCTATGCCGTGGCGATCCTCGACGCCAACAATGTGCAGGATGCGCTGGTAGTGATCCCCGTCGCGGTGCTCGCGGCGGGGCTGTTCGCCTTGGCCACCGGCGCCGTGGCGCTGCGCACGCGCGGGGTGAACTTCATCATGATCACCCTGGCCTTCGCGCAGATGGTCTATTTCGCCGCGGGCTCGCTGGCCGACTATGGCGGCGATGACGGCTACACGCTGTACAGCCGCACCACCCTCGCGGGATGGAAGGTGTTCGACGGGCGCGCCTTCTACCTCACCGCGCTGATCACGCTGTTCCTGGCTTGGCTTTTCCTGCGCATGCTCGCCGCCTCGCGCTTCGGCCGCACGCTGGCGGGCATCCGCCAGAACCGGCCGCGCATGGCGGCGATGGGGTTCAACGCCTATGCGGTGGAGTTGGCGGCCCTGGTGATCGCCGCGATGATCGCCGCCATCGCCGGGGTGCTGCTGGCCAACGAGGCGGAATTCGTCTCCCCCGCCTATGCCGGCTGGGCGCGCTCCGGCGACCTGATGGTGATGGTGATCCTCGGCGGCGTCGGCAGCCTGCACGGGGCGATCCTCGGCGCGCTGCTGGTGGTGTTGGCGCAGGAAGCGCTGGGCGGGCTGACCAGTCATTGGCCGCTGGTGTTCGGCCCAGCGCTGGTGCTCGCCGTGCTGTTCCTGCGCCACGGCATCGCCGGCATCGGAGCGCGCCGTGGCTGAGGCGCTGTTGAAAGTCGAAGCCCTGTCCAAGCATTTCGGCGCGCTGCGGGTCAGCGACCGGGTGGACCTCACGCTCGCCCCCGCCACCATCCATGCGGTGATCGGCCCCAACGGCGCCGGCAAGACCACGCTGATCCACCAGATCTGCGGCACGCTGCGCCCGGACTCGGGCCGCATCCTGCTCGCCGGCGAGGACATCACCCGCCTGCCCCCGCATCGCCGCGCCCGGCGCGGCCTCGCCCGCAGCTTCCAGATCACCTCGCTGCTGACGGAGATGACGGTGCTGGAGAACGCCATGCTCGCCGTTCTCGGCGTGCACGGCTCGGCGTTCGCCTTCGTACGGCCGCTGGCGCAGTCTGGGACTTTGCGTGCCCCGGCTTTGGAAGCGCTCGACCGCGTCGGCCTCGCCGACCGCGCCGCCCGGCTCGCGGGATCGCTGAGCCATGGCGAGAAGCGCCAGCTCGAACTCGCCCTCGCCCTCGCCGCCACGCCGCGCGTCATGCTGCTCGACGAGCCGCTGGCCGGCGCCGGGCCGGAGGAGGCGGCGCGGCTGATCGGCCTGCTCGCCACCCTGCGCGACCATTGCGCCATCATCCTGGTGGAGCACGACGTGGATGCGGTGTTCCGCCTCGCCGATGCCGTCACCGTGCTGGCCCAGGGCCGCGTGATCGCCCATGGCGCGCCGGACGCGGTGCGCGCCGACCCCGCCGCCCGCGCCGCCTATCTCGGCGAGGACTGACATGCTCGAACTGCGCAACCTGCAAGGCGGATACGGCGAAATCCAGGTGCTGTTCGACGTGTCGCTCACCGTCGGGCTCGGCGAGGTGGTGGCGCTGCTCGGCCGCAACGGCATGGGCAAGACCACGACGGTGCGCACCATCATGGGCCTGCTGCCGCCGCGCGGCGGCACGCTGGTCTTCGACGGCGACTCGCTTGCCGGCCAGCCGCCCTTCGCCATCGCCCGGCGCGGCCTCGGCCTGGTGCCGGAGGGGCGGCAGGTGTTTCCCACGCTCGACGTGCGCGAGAACCTGATCGCCACCGCGCGGCCCGGCGACTGGACCATGGAACGCGTCTTCGCGCTGTTCCCGCGCCTCGCCGAACGCCGGCACCATCTCGGCCGCCAGCTCTCGGGCGGCGAGCAGCAGATGCTGGCGATCGGCCGCGCGCTGATGACCAATCCGCGCCTGCTGATCCTCGACGAAGCGACGGAGGGGCTGGCGCCGCTGATCCGCGCGGAGATCTGGACCTGCCTCGCCGAACTCAAGCGCGCGGGCATGGCGATCCTGGTGATCGACAAGATGCTCGATGAAATGGGCCATCTCGCCGACCGGCACGTGATCATGGAAAAGGGCGTCACGGTGTGGTCCGGCACCGACGCCACGCTCACGCACGCGGTGCGCGAGCGCTATCTGCATCTGTAGGAGAGAACATGCGCATCGCGGTGCTGGGCGGCGGCAATGGCTCATTCGCGGCGGCGGGGGATTTCGCGCTGGCCGGGCACGAGGTGCGGCTGTGGCGGCGCGATGCCGCCGCGGTGGCCGCGCATGAAGGCGGCATCATCACGGTGAAGGATTTCCGCGGCGCCCATATCGCGAAACTCGCGCTGGTGACGACGGATATCGCCGCGGCGCTCGCGGGTGCCGAGCTGGTGGTCTGCCCCGCCCCCGCCCATGCCCAGGCCGACATCGCCCGCCTCGCCGCCCCGCATCTGCGGCCCGGCCAGGTGGTGTTCCTGCCGCCGGGCACGTTCGGCAGCCTGGTCTTCGCGCTGGAGGCGCGGGCCGCGCGCACGGCCGATGGCGTGGCCTTCGCCGAGACCGGCACCCTGCCCTGGCTCGCCCGCAAGCACGGGCCGTACGAGGTGGCGATTTCGGTGCGCGCCAGGCGCCTGCCCACCGGCGTGTTCCCGCTGCACGACTCCGAGCGCGCGCTGGCGGTGATCGGCGCGGCGTTCCCCGGCGCGATCGAGGATTGCGGCGACGCGCTCTCGGGCGCGCTGATGAATGCCGGGCCGATCATCCATCCGCCGTTGATCGTGATGAACGCAGGCCCGATCGAGCATTTTCCGCGCTGGGACATCCACAAGGAGGGCACCCAGCCCGCCATCCGCCGGGTGACCGACGCGCTGGACGGCGAGCGCATGGCGATCCGCGAGGCGCTGGGCTACGGACCGCCGCATTTCCCGCTGGCCAATCATTACGCGCGCGAGGGCGAGGAATGGATGTACGGCCGCGGCTCGCATGAGCGCCTGACCGATTCCGGCGACTGGCGCGAGCACCTGGTGCTGACCGAGCATCGCTACATGCTGGAGGATCTGCGCATCGGCCTGTCCTTCTTCGGCAGCGTCGCGGCGCTCGCGGGGGTGCGGGTGCGGTTGATGCCCGCCTTCCTCGCCATCGGCGGCGCGATCTGCGGCGCCGATTTCCTGCAGACCGGGCGCACGCTGGCTTCGATGGGCCTGGGCGGGCTGGATCGTGCCGGGTTGCAGGCGCTGCTGCGCGACGGATTCGCATGATCGCCTGTCTCGGCGCGGGGCGGATGGGCCGCGGCATCGCGGTGGCCTTCGCCTATGC
>CAMFLK010000254.1 GCA_945957135.1 uncultured Rhodospirillales bacterium | reverse complement strand
ACGAGATAGGAGTCCGTCTCGTGGGCTCGGAGATGTGTATAAGAGACAGGCATCGTGGTGCTCACCGGCGGCGCCGGCCGGGTGTCCGCCGCGCTGCGCCTGCTGGCCGAGAACCGCGCCCCGGCCCTGCTGGTCTCCGGGGTGGGCAATGCCGAGTTCCCCGACCTCGCCCGCCGCGCCGGCCTCGGCGCCTCGCTGGCCGACCGCGTGACGATCGGCCACGCCGCCGCCACCACGCGCGGCAACGCGGTGGAGACGGCGGACTGGGCGCGGGGCATCGGCGCGCGCTCGCTGATCGTCGTCACCTCCGGCTATCACATGGCCCGGGCGCTGGCCGAGCTGTCCCGCGTCATGCCCGGGGTGGCGCTGTATCCCGTCTCCGTGCTGCCGGCCGGCGAGCGGCTCGGCCTGCGCCTGCTGGCCGGCGAATACACCAAGTTCCTGGCGGCCGGGCTGGGCCTGACCCGCTGGGGCGACGACCTGCTCGACCCCCATGCCGACACCAGGCGCCCGAGCGATGAAAGGAAAGGCGGGTGACCCTGCTGCGTTCCGCCCTGTTCAACCTGTGGTTCACGGCGCTGACCACCGTGATGCTGCTGGCCAGCATCGTCATCCCCGGCTCGGCCACGCGGTTCATCCTGGCCTATGTGCGGCTGTGGGCGCGGCTGGTGCTGGGCGGGCTGCGGCTGATCTGCGGCATCACCGTCGAACTGCGCGGGCGCGAGCACCTGCCGGCCGAGGGCGGCGCCATCATCGCCTCCCAGCACCAGTCCGCCTTCGACACGATGGTGTGGCTGACCCTGCTGCCCGACGTGGCCTATGTGCTGAAGAAGGAGCTGCGCGCCATCCCGCTGTTCGGGCGGCTGAGCCGCCATGCCGGCATGATCGCGGTGGATCGCGGCGCCGGCGCCGCCGCCCTGCGCGGCCTGCTGAAGGACGGCGCCGCCGCCGCCGCGGCCGGGCGGACCATCGTGATCTTCCCGGAGGGCACGCGCACCGCCCCCGGCGCCGTGGTGCCGCTGCAACCCGGCGTCGCCGCCCTGGCGAGCCGCACCGGCCTGCCCGTCATCCCCGTCGCCACCGATTCCGGGCGCCACTGGGGCCGGCGCGCCTTCGCCAAGCGCGCCGGCGTCATCCACATCGCCATCCAGCCGCCGCTGCCCGCCGGCCTGCCCCGCGCGGAGCTGCTCGCGCGGCTGGAAACGGCGCTCGCCGAGGGATTCACGATGATCCCCCAACCTGTGGACAACTCTGTGGGCGTGGCTTGAGTGCGCTTAACGAGGTGCCGCAATCTGATTTTATAATTCATTGTTTTATTTGGTGATTTGCGATTTTTCACCATCGTTGACGCTATGGTATGCCGCTGGGGACGACTCCAGCCGGCACACGGCCTATAACGGCGCCCCATGAAGAAGCCCCAGCCCGCCCAGGCCGCCCAGCCGGCCAAGCCCCGCCCGCCCCGCCTGCTGCTGGCCGTGCTGGCGCTGGCGGTGCTGCTCGCCCTCGCCCACACCGCGCTGTGGTTCTGGGGCGTGCGGACCATGGAGGCCAATCTCGACGCCTTCGTCGCCACCCAGCGCGCCCAGGGCTGGACCGTCGAACCCGGCACCCGCGCCACCGGCGGCTGGCCCATGGCGATCGAGCTGGCGCTGGCCAACCCCGCCATGGCCGCCGACACGCCCGACCTGCCGGCCGGCTTCGCCTGGAAGGCCGAGCGCGTGGTGCTGTCCGTGGCGCTGCTGCATCCGCGCACGCTCACCATCACCCCGCAGGGCCAGCAGTCGCTGCGGCTGAACAACGGCCCGGTGCTGCCCTACGAAACCCAGTCCATGGTCACCCGCGTGGCGCTGGAGCCCGGCGCGCCGCCGCGCCAGGAAACCACCGAGATCGCCGGCCTGCGCATGCGCCTGCCCGCCGGCGCGCTGACCGTGGCCAAGCTGCGCTGGGACCTGCTGTCCAACCCCAACGCCGCCAAGGACGCGCCGGCCGTCACCTTCAACGCCGAGGCCACGCAGATCGGCCTGCCCGCGCCGCCGGGCGCGGAGAGCGCGTCCTGGCCGCTGGGCCAGAGCATCGCCGCCCTGTCCGCGTCCGGCGCGCTGACCGGCCCGCTGTCGCGCGTCCCCGGCCTGTCCGCCCGCGCGGCCGCCTGGCGCGACGGGGGCGGCAAGCTCGACATCAGCCGCTTTTCGCTCGCCTGGGGCCCGCTCGACCTCTCCGGCCACGCCACGCTGGGGCTGGACGACCGGCTGCAACCCAGCGGCGCCGGCGAGCTGCGCGCCACCGGCCAGAACGAGACGCTGGACGCGCTCGCCGCCAACCGCGTGCTGCCCGCCCGCGCCGCCCAGACGGCCAAGGCGGTGCTGGCGCTGATGGCCCGCACCCCGCAAGGCGGCGGCCCGCCCGCCGTGGAGATGCCGCTGACCCTGCAGGACCGCGCCCTGACGATGGGCCGCATCCCCCTGCTGCGGCTGCCCGAACTGGTATGGCCAGACGTGCAGTAATCGCGCTGGTGACAGCCCCCGCGTGAGCTGTTAGGGTTTCGTCATGCGCTCCATGCCCGACAGCATGCGAATTACCACCTCGGCTGCCTGAGCAGCCGTCGCCTGGATTCGCCTGCCGTTCCCTTCCGGAGCCTTCCCCCCATGACCACCACCCCCTGGGCCCTCGTCGGCCTTCATGCCTCCGTGCACTTCACCCTGGTCGCCACCGCCGACCCCGGCCTGCTGCCCCGCGTGCTGCAACCCTTCGCCCGCCGCGACCTGGTGCCCGACAGCCTCGAATGCCGCCGCAGCGGCGAGACCATGCGCGTGGACGTCACCATGACCCGCATGCCCGCGGAAATGGTCCATCTGGTGGAAGGCAACCTGCGCCAGATCGTCGGCACCCGCAGCCTGGCGATGCGCCAGGAAGTGACGGGCTGCCTGCAACGCGCCGCTTGAGCAGGAGCAGGAGCAGGAAGCGGTTCTTTTTTGAAAAAAAGAACCAAAAAACTTTTCTCTTTTGGCTGCGCCGTGGCTTGTTCTTCCAAACTTCCCGGATTCGTCTTGGACGGGCTTGACCCGTCCATCCACGGCGAGCCGCGCCGCCGGTATCATATCAACGGTCATGAAGAATGACCGTTGATATGATTCATTGTTTGGCGCGCCGCCGCCGGCCAACCCGGCGCGCGATACCAGCGTCACTCAGCGATGGAAGAGTCATCGCTTCGCGCCGCTGGTATCAGCCTTTTGCGAAGCCAATATCGCATGGCGGAGCCCCACGACGCGGATGGCTTGGGACATTGGTACAATAGTGCCGACGCACGGTTCCAATAGATCAAAAGTTTTTTGGTTCTTTTTTTCAAAAAAGAACCGCTTTCTTCCTTACTTCCTTTCCCGCGTGGACAGCCAAAACCGCGGGCGAAAGCGCGCGCTCGCTTCGACCAACCGGCGCTTTGGCCTTTTTCCGCCAACCTGCTAAAGCGCCGCGCATGCGCCACTTCCTCGATTTCGAAAAGCCGATCGCGGAGCTCGAGAGCAAGATCGAGGAGCTCCGGCAGATGCAGGAGCCGGACGGCATCAACATCGCCGAGGAGGTCGCGCGGCTGACCGAGAAGGCCGACCGGCAGTTGCGCGCCACCTATGCCAAGCTCACCCCGGCGCAGAAGACCCTGGTCGCCCGTCACCCCCAGCGCCCCAAGGCCGGCGACTATATCGGGCAGCTGATCACCGACTACATGCCGCTGGCCGGCGACCGCGCTTTCGCCGAGGACGCCGCGGTGATCGGCGGGCTGGGCCGGTTCCGCGACCGCCCGGTGGTGGTGCTCGGCACCGAGAAGGGCAACGACACCGAAAGCCGCGTCGCCCATAATTTCGGCATGGCCCGGCCGGAGGGCTACCGCAAGGCGCAGCGGCTGATCGCCCTCGCCGGCCGGTTCGGCCTGCCCGTGCTCACCTTCGTCGATACCTCCGGCGCCTTTCCCGGCATCGATGCCGAGGCGCGCGGCCAGGCGGAGGCCATCGCCCGCTCCATCGAGGCGTGCCTGGACGCGCCGGTGCCGGTCATCGCCACCATCATCGGCGAGGGCGGCTCCGGCGGCGCCATCGCGCTCGCCGCCGGCGACGCGGTGCTGATGCTGGAACACGCCATCTATTCGGTGATCTCGCCGGAAGGCTGCGCCGCCATCCTGTGGAAGGACGCCGCCCAGGCCCCCGCCGCCGCCGAGGCCCTGCGCCTGACCGCCGAGGATCTGCGCCGGCTGCGGCTGATCGACGCCGTGGTGCCCGAACCGCTCGGCGGCGCCCATCGCGACGCCGAAGCCACCATCGCCGCGGTGGGCGAGGCGGTGGAAGCCGCCCTGGCCCCGCTCGCCCCGCTGGACGCCGCCACGCTCAAGGCCCGCCGCCGCGCCAAGTTCCTCGACATGGGCCGGGACGCGCTGCTCTGATAACAACGGCCATGAAGAATGACCGTTGTTATCAGCCTTTATTAGGCGCGCCGCCGCCGGCCAACCACGTGCGCGGTGAAACCGCGCACGGGGCGCGCCATACCGCCGTCCCTCAGCGATGGAAGAGTCATCGCTTCGTGCCACCGGTATGACGGTTCCGCCTGATACCGCCACCCCCGTCAGCCCGCGCGCCCTGTCGCTCATGCTGGCCGGCTGCGGCATGGCCGGCGCCCTGCTCGCCTGGCGCGGCATCGCCGCGCTGATGCCGGAAGAACCCGCCGCCAGCAGCATGGCCGTGCGCCTGGGCGAGGCCGCCGCCGCCCTGCTGCCCGGCAGCTTCGTGCTGGCCGCGATGATCGTGGCCCAGGCGCTCGGCCGCTTCCTGGCCAGCGCCTTCGACCCGCTGGCCGGCGCCGACTCACGCTTCCTGCGCACCAACCAGCGCGTGATCACCAACACGGTGGAACAATTCGCCGTCTTCACCCCCGCCCTGCTGGCCCTGGCCGCCGGCGCCGGCTCGGCCCACATGCCGGCGATCGAGGCCGTGGGCATCACCTTCGCCCTCGCCCGGCTGGTGTTCTGGGGCGGCTACCTGCTGGCCCCCATGGCCCGCGCGCCGGGCATGGCCGCGACGCTGGCGGTGACCGCGGCCACCTGGCTGGCGGCGGCGCGGGCATGGGTGGGGTAGAAGGAAGGAAGCATCTTCTTTTTCTGAAGAAAAAGAAGCAAAAAGACTTTATCCGTTATTCTTCGCGCGGACAGTGCCGACGCACCGGGCCAAGTGATAAAAAGTTTTTTGGTTCTTTTTTTCAAAAAAGAACACGCTTCCTTCCCTTCTTTTTCGCGGAGGCACCATGACGGACCTGGCAGGCCGGCGCGTCTTCGTCACCGGCGGCGGCTCGGGGATCGGATACAGCGTCGTGGCGGCGGCGGTGGCGGATGGGGCGGATTGCGTGGCCACCGCGCACACCCCGGCGGAACGCGACGCCCTGGCCGCGCTGCTGCCGCCGGAGCGGGTGCTGATGGCCGATCTGCGCGACACCGCCACCATCCCCGCGCTGGTCGCGCGCGCCGCCACCGCGATGGACGGGCTCGACGGGCTGGTCTGCGCCGCCGGCGTGTTCGACCTGCGCGGCGCGCTGGAAACCGAACTCGCGGACTGGCACGCGGTGCTGGACGTGAACCTGACCGCCACCTTCGCCGTGGCCCGCGCCGCCGCGCGGATCATGGCGGCACAAGGCCAGGGATCGATGGTGCTGATCTCCAGCCAGATCGGCCTGGTCGGCCACCCCCGCGCCGCCGCCTACACCGCCTCCAAAGCCGCGGTGAACGGGCTGGTGCGCGCCCTGGCCCTGGAACTGGCGCCCCACAACCTGCGCGTCAACGCCGTCGGCCCCGGCCCCACCATAACCCCCATGACCGCAACCGCCCGCGCCAACCCCGACCGCACCCGCCACCTGCTGGCCTCCATCCCCCTCGGCCGCTTCGGCACCCCCGAAGAATCCGCCGCCGCCATCCGCTTCCTCCTCTCCAACGCAGCCTCGTTCATCACCGGCCAAATCCTGTGCGTGGACGGGGGCGTGACGGCGGGGTGAATCTCCGTTTCGGAGAAAGGGAGTGAATAAGAAAGCGGTTCTTTTTTGAAAAAAAGAACCAAAAAACTTCTGATATTTGGCTGCGCCGTGGCTGCTTCTTCCATACTCCCCGCCCAATACCGTCATGGACGGGCTTGACCCGTCCATCCCGCCGCGACCTCTTGTCGCGGCAGCCGTGACGTGCCGCCGGCGGTGCCGAGCTCCCGCCGGCAGCGACGGTAAGCAAATTTATTAACAAAAATTAATGAGGGAATCGGGGTTTTCGGGTTGCAGCATGATAACTGACGTTCTATCTGTGTCAGATATTGATTGTTAACCCATACAGGAGACACCCCGATGAACCCGCCCAGCCCCTTCACCCAGATCGTGCAGA
>CAMFLK010000253.1 GCA_945957135.1 uncultured Rhodospirillales bacterium | reverse complement strand
CCGCGCATCACGCCGAAGCGCGGGCGCACCTCGTCGCGGAACTTCCACTGGATGTGATAGAGATTCTGCGGGAACTCGCGGTAGGAGCGGACGGACTGGCGGAACAGGTCGGTCAGCATCTCCTCGTTGGTCGGCCCGTACAGCAGCTCGCGCTCATGCCGGTCCTTCAGCCGCAGCATCTCCGGCCCATAGGCATCGTAGCGCCCGCTCTGCCGCCACAGCTCGGCGGGCTGGATGGTGGGCATCAGCATTTCCTGGGCGCCCGCCGCGTCCTGCTCCTCGCGCACGATGCGGGCGATGTTCTGCAGCACCCGGAACCCCGCCGGCAGCCAGGCGTAGATGCCCGCCGCGGTCTGGCGCACCAGACCGGCCCGCAGCATCAGCCGGTGGGAGGCGATCTGCGCCTCGGCCGGGGTTTCCTTGAGCGTGGGAATCAGGCTGCGGGACAGGCGCATCGACACATCCGATCGGTTGGGCGGGGGACCCTACAGCTTGGCCGGGGGACATGCCAGCGCGCGGGACGATACGCGGGCGGAGCTAATATTTGTGCGATGCACAAAGATCCCGCGAAATAAAAACACGGAAAAATACGAAAAATCGCAGGAAATCCCGTGACTCCCGGCGGCCGGTCGGTTAACAAAAAAGAAGGCCCGCGCGCCAAGGGCGCAGCGGGCCAAGTTTAGGGAGGAAACGCCAGTCACACGGCAGGAAGAGGATCAACCTCGTCCTGCCGTGAATGATTCCGCGCTGCGGCAGACAGGTCCACGAAAAAAACGGGCATCGCGCCAAGTATTTTGCCGAATCAGACGGATATCCGCCCGCTTTCACACCACTTGCCCATTTTCCAGGCTATTCCGCCTCATCCGCGGGCATTGCCAGCCAGCCATGGCGGAAGCTGAGCCAGTCGCTGGTGATCACCGCGTAGCAACCGGCCCAGATCACCGCCGCCACCAGCGTGGTCGCCAGCACCTTGCGGCCCATGCGCGGGCGTTGGGGCACGCCACGCCAGCCGGTATCGGCATCCGCCCCGGCATCGGGCCGCACCCCCCAGGGCAGCACCGCGAACAGCGCGATCCACCAGATCACCAGATAGAGCGCGACAGCGGTGAAGGCGTTCATCGCGGTCAGACGCGCAGGAGGTGCACGGTCACCATCGGCCGCTTCTGCAGCCGCTTGCCCAGCGCCCGGCGCAAAGCCGCGGCGGCCGCGTCGGACAAGGCGGAGTCGTCGCGCCGGATCGGTCCGGGCAGGTCGGCGAGCGATTGGCCGAGTTCGGCGAGGATGGCGTTGCAGGCAGGGTCGTCCGGCTCGAACAGCCCGGGGGCGGCCAGGCGGGGCGTGCCGCGCACCCGCCCGGCCTCGTCCACCGCCAGCGACAGCACGGCCACGCCGTTGAACAGCATGCGCCGTCGCGCGCCCATCACACCGCCCTGCAACGGCACCAGCCGGTTGCCGTCCACCACCAGCCTTCCGACCGGAGCGCTGTCCACCACCTCGGCCCGTCCGGGGGCGAGGCTGAGCACGTCGCCATCCTCCAGCAGGATGGGCGTGATCCCCGCCTCCTTGGCCAGCGCCGCATGGGCGGAGAGGTGGCGCCACTCGCCATGCACCGGCACGCTGACGCGCGGGCGGACCAGCTTGTAGAGCTTGCGCAGCTCGTCGCGCGCGGGGTGGCCGGAGACGTGGATCATGTGGTCCGCGTCGGTCATCAGCTCCACGCCGCGGCGCACCAGATTGTCCTGCACCGTGCCGATGGCGCGCTCGTTGCCGGGAATGACGCGGCTGCTGAACACCACCGTGTCGCCCTCGCCCAGCTCGATGCGCGGGTGGGTGTCCATGGCGATGCGGGCCAGCGCGCTGCGCGGCTCGCCCTGGCTGCCGGTGACCATGATGAGCAGGTTCTCGTCCGGCACGTCGTTCGCCTCGTCCTCGCTGAGGAATGGCGGAATGCCCTTGAGGTAGCCGCATTCCCGCGCCGCCGCGTCGAGATTGCGCAGCGAGCGGCCGACCAGCGCCACGCTGCGCCCGGCCGCCCGCGCCGCCAGCGCCACCGATTCCACCCGCGCCACGTTGCTCGCGAAACAGGTCACCGCCACCCGCCCGGCGATGCCGCGGATCAGCGCGGCGAGGCTGCGGCGGACATCGGCCTCCGAGCCCGAATGCCCCTCCACCATCGCGTTGGTGGAATCGCACACCATGGCCAGCACGCCCTCCTCGCCGAGGGCGGCCAGCGCCGCCTCGTCGCTGCGCGGGCCGACCAGCGGGTCGGGGTCGAGCTTGAAGTCGCCGGTGTGCAGCACCGTGCCGGCGGGCGTGCGGATCACCAGCGCCTGCGCCTCGGGGATGGAATGGGCCATGCGGATGAACTGCAGGCGGAAGGGCGACAGCTCGAAACTGCCGCCAGGGGGGATCACGTGGATCGGCACGTCCTTCAGCAGCTGCGCCTCGGCCAGCTTGCGGCGCAGCACGGCGGCGGCGAAGGGCGTGGCATAGACGGGGCAGCGCAGTTGCGGCCACAACCAGGCGACGCCGCCGATATGGTCCTCATGCGCATGGGTGATCACCAGGCCCAGCAGCCGGTCCCGCCGTTCCGCGATGAAGGCGGGGTCGGCCACCATCACGTCCACTTCCGGCAGTTCCGCGCCGCCGAAGCCGATGCCGCAATCCACGGCGAGGTATTTGCCGCCGCTGCGGTAGAGATTCAGGTTCATTCCGATCTCGCCCGTCCCGCCCAGGGGCAGGAAGGCCAGATCACCGCTCAACGCATCCATCGCTTGCCTTCAAATATGTCGCCGGCTATTCGCCGGGGTTCTCGCCATCGGCGGGCCGGGCCCTGTCCTTCGGCAAGATGGGGGTGGGGTTGCGCTCCGCCAACATGCGAAGCCCGTCCAGCGTCAGATCGGGATCGATCCGCTCGATGACCATGGTGCCCTCGGCCAGCAGCGGGGCGAGGCCGCCGGTGGCCACCACCTTCAGCGCAGCGCCATATTCGGCCTGGATGCGCGCCACCAGCCCCTCGATCATGCCGACATAGCCCCAGTAGATGCCGGACTGCATGGCCGGCACGGTGGCCCGGCCGATCACCGCCTGCGGCCGGCCGATGCCGATGCGCGGCAGGCGGGCGGCGGCGCGGTGCAGCGCCTCGATGGAGAGGTTGATGCCCGGCGCGATGACCCCGCCGAGATAGCCGCCATCGCGGTCCACCACGTCGAAGGTGGTGGCGGTGCCGAAATCGATCACCACCATCGGCCCGCCATATTTGCGATGGCCGGCCAGCGTGTTGAGCAGGCGGTCGGCGCCGACCTCCTGCGGGTTGTCCACCTTGATCTGGAAGCCCCAATCGACATTGGCGCGGGCCACCAGCGGCTCCACCTCGAACCAGTCGCGGCACAGGCGGCGCAGGTGATAGAGGGCGGCGGGCACCACCGTGCCGATCACCGCCGCGTTCACCGCCTCGCGCTTCAGCCCGGCATGGGCGAGGAGCGCCAACAGCCAGACCGCGTATTCGTCGGAGGTGCGCTGCGCCTCGGTGGCGATGCGCCAGATGCCGCGCCAGCCGGCCTTCCCGTCATGGATCGCCATGACCACGTTGGTGTTGCCGGCGTCGATGACCAGCAGCACGCCCTCAGCCCTCGGCCAGGTGCGGCGCGTCGCCCAGCAGCACCTCGCCGACCGCGAAGCTGCGCACCGCGCCGTCCGCCTCCAGCAGCAGCCCGCCCTGCTCGTCGATGCCGGCGAAGCGGCCGGCCAGGCGGGCATGGGGCAGGCGCAGGGTCATGCCGCTGCCCTGGCGCGGGGCGCGGGCCAGGAAGGCGGCGCGCACGCCGGCGAAGCCCTCGGCCTCCACCACCCCGTACCAATGGGCGAGCCGGTCCAGCACCTCGGCGGCCACTTGCTCGGGCGGTGGGCTGGTTGGGCCGATCGCGGCCGTCTCGCGCTCGGCCAGCACGGGGGCGTGGGTGAGGTTGGCGCCGAGGCCGACCACCAGCCAGCCGCCGGCGGGGTCGGCATCGATCAGGATGCCCGCGAGCTTGCGCCCGGACACCAGCACGTCGTTCGGCCATTTCAGCATCAGGCAGGCGGGATCGGGCAGCAGCGGGGCCAGCGCCTCGGCCAGCGCCACGCCGGCCAGCAGCGACCACTGGCCGAGCAGCCGCGCGGGCGTGGCTGGCCGCAGCAGCACGGACAGGGCGAGTTGGCCGGGCTCGCTCACCCAGCCGCGCCCGCGGCTGCCGCGCCCGGCGGATTGGCGGCGGGCGAGCACGGCGAGCCCCTCCTCCTCCCCGGCATCGGCCAGCGCGCGGCACAGATCGGAAGTGGAGGGCAGAACGTCGTAGATCCTCAGGCGCCAGCCTGAAAAAGTCACCCGAACAGCACCTTCGCCGCCGCCTCCGCCGCGCCGACCAGCGGTGCGGGGAAGATGAAGAAGAAGGTGGTGAAGACGCCGCCCACCGCCGCGACGAAGGAGAGCGAGGTGGGGCGCGTGTCGAACGCCTCGGCCGGGGCGTCGAAATACATCACCTTGATGATGCGGATGTAATAGAACGCGCCGATCACGCTGGTCAGCACGCCGATCACCGCCAGCGTCCACAGCCCGCCCTGCACGGCGGAGGTGAAGATGAAGTATTTGCCCCAGAACCCGGCGAAGGGCGGAATGCCCGCCATGCTGAACATGAAGATCGCCAGCACCAGCGCCATCGCCGGATCGGTGCGGGCGAGGCCGGCGAGGTCGGAAATGCCCTCCACGCTGCGCCCGCGCCGGCGCATGGCGATGATGCAGGCGAAGGTGCCGGCATTCATGAACACGTAGGTGACGAGGTAGATCAGCACGCCCCGCACGCCCGAGGGGGTGCCGGCGGCCAAGCCGATCAGCGCGTAGCCCATATGGCCGATCGAGGAATAGGCCATCAGCCGCTTGATGTTGCTCTGCCCGATCGCCGCCAGCGAGCCGAGCAGCATGGAGGCGATGGAGACCAGCAGGATGAGCTGCTGCCACTGGGCGAGCAGATGGCCGAACGGGGTGGCCATGGCGCGCACCAGCAGCGCCATCGCCGCCACTTTCGGCGCCGTGCCCATGAAGGCGGTGACCGGGGTGGGCGCGCCCTCGTACACATCGGGCGTCCACATGTGGAACGGCACGGCCGAGACCTTGAAGGCGAGGCCCGCGACGATGAACACCACGCCGACGATCAGCCCGGCCGAGACCTGCGCCGGATTGGCCAGCGCCTGGGCCAGCCGGTCGAACGACATCGAGCCGGAGAAGCCATAGACCAGCGACACGCCATACAGCAGCAGGCCGGAGGCCAGCGCGCCGAGCACGAAATACTTCAGCCCGGCCTCGGAGGAGCGCAGCTCGTCGCGCGCGAAGGCGGCGAGCACGTAGATCGACAGGCTCATCAGCTCCACCCCGACATACATCGTCATCAGGTTGGCGGCCGAGGCCATCAGCATCATGCCGACGGTGGAGAACAGCATCAGCACCGGGAATTCGAAGCGGCGCAGATTGGCGTGCTCGTTGTAGTCGAGCGAGACGATCACCGAGAGCGCGGCCGAAAGCAGCACGGTGAGCTTGACGAAGATGCTGTAGGAATCGCCGACGAACAGGCCAGCATAGCCGCTGCCGCGATCGGCCGAAATCTCCGGCACGGCGGTGAGCAGGAAGGCGCCGACCACCAGCATGCTCGCCGGGCGGAAGGTCTCGCCCTTGGCGATCACGCCATAGACCAGGATGGCCATGCCGCAGCAGGCCAGCACCAGTTCGGGCAGCGCGAGGGTCCAGTTCATCAATGGGCACTCCCCGAGGCGGCGAACTTCACGACGGGCGCCAGCGCGGCGGCGTGGTGCTCCACCATCGCGCCCACCGAGGCCTCAAAGAAGCTGGTGAAGCTGCTGGGATAGATGCCCATCCACAGCGCCAGCAGCACCAGCGGCACGAACATGCCCACCTCGCGCGGCGACAGGTCGAGGATGGATTTCAGCTCGTCCTTGGTCAGCTTGCCGAACACCACGCGGCGATACAGCCACAGCATGTAGGCCGCGCCGAGGATCATGCCCATGCTGCCGAGCAAGGCGAGCCAGAAGCTGACCTTGAACGCGCCCACCAGCACCAGGAACTCACCCACGAACCCCGCCGTGCCCGGCAGGCCGATGCTGGCCATGGTGAACAGCAGGAACACGGTGGCATAGACCGGCATGCGGTCGGCCAGCCCGCCATAGCGGGCGATGTCGCGCGAGTGGATGCGGTCGTACACCACGCCCACGCACAGGAACAGCGCGGCGGAGACCACGCCGTGCGACAGCATCTGGAACAGCGCGCCGCCGATGCCCTGGGCGTTGAAGGTGAAGATGCCGATCGTCACCACGCCCATATGCGCGACCGAGGAATAGGCGATCAGCTTCTTCATGTCGGTCTGTGCCAGCGCCACCAGCG
>CAMFLK010000252.1 GCA_945957135.1 uncultured Rhodospirillales bacterium | reverse complement strand
ACCTCGACTCGCTCACCCCGCTGCCGCCCGACGCCGTCGCGCTCGACGCCAGGCTGCGCGCGGCGCTGGGCGTGCCGGAACCGGGGGCGCTGGCCGCGGTGCGCGGGGCGACGGAGGAGGCGGTGCTGCAACGCCAGGAGGCGCTGCGCCCGGCGCTCGACGCGCTGGTGAAGGACGGCGCGATGGAGGGCTACGAGATGGCCGCGACGCTGCTGCCCTCCGCCGCTACCCAGCGCGCCCGCCAGTCCGCCCTGCCGGACGCGCCCACCCTGGCCGCCGCCCTGGCCGAGGCGCGCGCCGGCCTGCCCTTCACGGCGGACGCCTTCGCCCGCTTCGCCGCTTCGGTGGAAGCGAGCCGCACCATGAAGCCGGTGACCCGCGCCGATCTCGCCAGCCCCCTGGCGGCGGCGCGGCTCGACCTGCTGCTCGCCCCCCGCGATGGCGGGGTGCTCGGCTTCATCGCCCCGCGCGGCCTGCACGACCCCGCCCGCCTCGCCGCCGCGCTGAAGGACGCGCCGGACGTGGTGTTCGTCGATATCCGCCAGGAGACCGGCGGCCTCGCTGCGTCCTATGTCCGCACGGCGCTCGCCCTGGTCGCCGCCAGCGCCGTGGTGGCGGTGCTCGCCCTGCTGCTGGCGCTGCGCGACCCCGGCCGGCTGGCGCGCATGGTGGCCGCCGTGGCCGCGGCCCTGCTGTTCACCCTGGCGGCGATGAGCCTGGCCGGGGCGCGGCTGACGCTGATCCACCTGGTGACGCTGCAATTCGTCGCCGGGCTGGGGTTCGACTACGCGCTGTTCTTCGGGCGCACCCAGATCGACGAGGAGGAGCGGGCGCGCACCTTGCGAACCCTGGTCACCTGCGTGGCCATGACGCTGATGACCTTCGGATTGCTGTTGCTCTGCCGCACGCCGCTCCTGCACGCTATCGGCGTGACGGTGGCGACCGGCGCCGCCGCCGCCATCGTCTTCGCCTTCCTGTTCGCGCCTGTTGAACGTTCAAGAGGGGGGGAGCGCCCGGCATGACGCCACTCGCCCTCGCCGCCACCGGGCTGGTGACCGCCATCGGCCATGGGCTGGAACCCACCGCGGCCGCCCTGCGCGCCGGGCGGGACGGGCTGCGTCCGGCCGATTTCGCCGGCGTCACGCATGGCTTCATCGGCCGGGTGGAGGGGGTGGAGGCGCATGCCTTGCCCGCTTCGCTCGCCGCCTTCGACTGCCGCAACAACCGCCTCGCGGACATGGCGCTGGACCAGGACGGGTTCCGCGACGCGGTGGCCGCGGCGGTGTCCCGCCACGGGCCGACGCGCGTGGCGGTGGTGGTGGGCACCAGCACCTCCGGCGTGCTGTCCTGCGAGGAGGCCTATCGCGCGCGGGACGGGCAGGGCGCGCTGCCCGCCGGGTTCGACTATCGCCACACCCAGGACCTGCAATCCCTCGCCGGTTTCCTGCGCGATGCCCTCGGCCTCGCCGGCCCCGCCTTCACGATCTCCACCGCCTGCGCCAGCAGCGCGCGGGCGATGCTGGACGGCGCCCATCTCATCGAAGCCGGGCTGGCCGACGCGGTGGTGGCCGGGGGCGCGGACTCGCTGTGCCGGCTCACTTTGCATGGCTTCGCCTCGCTCGAACTGGTCTCGCCCGCCAAGTGCCGGCCCTGCGACGCGGCGCGCGACGGCATTTCCGTGGGCGAGGCGGCGGGATTTGTCCTGCTGGAACGCGCGGCCCCCGGCGACGGGCGCATCGCCCTGCTCGGCGCCGGCGCCTCCAGCGACGGCTACCACATGTCCAGCCCGCGTCCGGACGGGGCCGGGGGCGCCTTGGCGATGCGCCGGGCGCTGGGCGCCGCCGGCCTCGCACCCGCCGACATCGACGCGGTCAGCCTGCACGGCACCGGCACCCGCGCCAACGACGCGGCCGAGGACCTCGCGGTCGCCACCGTGTTCGGGCCGGGCATGGCGGCGCATGCCACCAAGGGCTTCACCGGCCACCCGATGGGCTCCTCCGGCATCGTCGGCGCGATCATCGCCGCGCTGTGCCTGGAGCAGGGCTTCCTGCCCGGCTCGCCCCGCGTCGAAACCCCCGATCCCGCCTTCCAATCCCGCGTGGTGACGCGGACCGAGACGCGGACCCTGCGCCATGTCCTGGCCAATTCGCTGGGCTTCGGCGGCACCAATGTCAGCCTCGTGCTGGGCCGGCGATGACGGCGTATGTCGCTGGCATCGGCCTGCTCGGCCCCGGCCTTCCCGGCTGGGCGGCGTCGCGCCCGGTGCTGGCGGGCGAGGCGCCCTGGCAGTCCGGCGAGGTGGCCCCGCCGCCGCCCACCCTGCTGCCGGCCAATGAGCGGCGGCGGGCGGGGCTGCCGGTGCGTCTGGCGCTTGCGGTCTGCGCCGAGGCCGTGGAGCGCGCCGGCCGCGACCCCGCCGATCTGCGTGGCGTGTTCGGCAGCGCCAATGGCGAGGGGCTGATCCTGCACGAGCTGCTGGAGACCCTCGCCTCGGACTCCCCGCATCTCTCGCCCACCCGTTTCCACAACTCCGTGCACAACGCCGTGGCCGGCTACTGGGCGATGGCCGTCCACGCCACCGCCCCGATCACCTGCCTCTCCGCGGCCGACGACACCTTCGCCGCCACGCTGATGAAGGCGCTGGCCGAACTCGCGGCCGAGCAGGTCCCGGTGCTGCTCTGCGCCTATGACGTGCCCCTGCCGGACCCGCTCGCCCGGCTCGCCCCCGCCGACTTCCCCTTCGCCTGCGCGATGGTGCTGACGCCCGAGCCCGTGCCCGGCGCGCTCGCCACCCTGCGCCTCGTATCTGGGACAGCTTCGGCCGATCCCTCTTTCGCGGCCCTCGCCGCCGGCAACCCGGCCGCGCGATCGCTGCCCCTGCTGGCCGCCCTGGCGCGGGGCGTTCCGGCCGCCGTGCCGCTCGGCTTGCCCGGCGCGGCCCTCCTGGTGCAAGTCGAGCCATGCTCGACCGTGCCGCCATCGCCGCGCTGATCCCGCACCAGGGCGCCATGTGCCTGCTCGATGGCGTGCGGGCCTGGTCGGACGCCGGACTCACCGCCTTCAGCCGCAGCCATCTCGACCCCGGCAACCCGCTGCGGCGGGACGGGCAACTGGCGATGGTCTGCGGCTGCGAATACGCCTTCCAGGCCGCCGCCCTGCACGGCGCGCTGGCGGCCGGCGGCGCGCGGCAGCCGGCCGGGCGGGTGGTGAAGCTGGACCTGTCCCGCCTCGCCGCCGGGCGGCTCGACGACCCCGACCAAGGTCCGCTCGCCATTTCCGTCGAGCTGGACCATGCCGACGCCGCCGGCCTCGCCTACCGCTTCGCGGTGGCAGGGCAGGGGGGCTGCCTGCTGGAAGGGCGCGGGGTGATCCTGCTGCCGGCCTCGCCATGAAGGCGCTGGTCACCGGCGGCACCAGCCCGATCGGCGCGGCCATCGCCCGCCGCCTCGCCGCCGACGGGCACGAGCTCGTCATCCACGCCCACACCAATGCCGGGTCCGCCGCCGCCCTCGCCGCCGAGCTCGGCGGCACCGCCCTGGTCTGCGACCTGCGCGACATCGCCGCCACCGAAGCCGCCCTGGCCCCGCTGCTCGACGCCCCGCCGCAGATCCTCGTCCACAACGCCGGCATCCATGACGACGTGCCGCTCGCCGGCATGAGCCCTGCCCAGTGGCGCGACGTGCTCGCCGTCAGCCTCGACGGGTTCTACGCCGTCACCCGCCCGCTGCTGCTGCCGATGATGGCGACCCGCTTCGGCCGCATCCTCGCGCTGTCCTCCGCCTCCGCCCGCCTCGCCCCGCGCGGCCAGGCCAACTACGCCGCCGCCAAGGCGGGGCTGGAGGGCGCCGTGCGTGCCCTGTCGCGCGAGGTGGCCAGCCGCGGCATCACCGTCAACGCCATCGCCCCGGGCATCATCGCCTCCCCGTCGAGCGACGCGGCCTTCGACGCCGCCGCCATCGCGCGGCTCGTGCCGATGAAGCGCGCCGGGCTCGCGGCCGAGGTCGCCGAGCTCGCGGCCTTCCTCGCCAGCCCCCGGGCCGGCTACATCACCGGCCAGACCATCGCCATCGACGGGGGCCTGACATGAACGCCGTGCCCGAAAACCGCCCCGAACCCTGCGACGTGCTGGTGATCGGCGGCGGCCCCGCCGGCTCCACCGCCGCCGCCCTGCTCGCCCAGCGCGGGGTGGACGTGGTGCTGGTGGAGAAGGACGCCCATCCCCGCTTCCACATCGGCGAATCCCTGCTGCCGCGCAATTTCCGCATCTTCGAGCGGCTGGGCGTGCAGGCGGCGGTCGCCGATATGGGCGTGCCCAAGCCCGGCGCCGAATTCGTCTCCGACGAAACCGGCACGGCCGTGGCCTTCCCCTTCGTCAACTCGCTCATCGACGGCGCCGCCCCCGCCTTCCAGGTCCGCCGCGCCGAGTTCGACGCCATGCTGTTCGCCGCCGCCCGCGACAAGGGCGCCCGCGCCTTCGAGACCACCCGCGTCACATCGGTGGCCGAGGGGGGCGACGGCCGCCTCGCCATCCAGGCCACCGACGCCAACGGCCCCCGCGCCTTCGCCCCCCGCTTCGTGCTCGACGCCTCCGGCCGCGACACGCTGATGTCCACCCGCCTCGGCCTCAAGGACAGCAACAAGGACAACAACACCGCCGCCGTGTTCGGCCATTTCCGCGGCGTCGAACGGCGCGAGGGCGAACGCGAGGGCTATATCAGCGTGCACCTCGTGCAGGACGGCTGGTTCTGGATGATCCCGCTGCGCGACGGCATCACCAGCGTCGGCTTCGTCGGCAATCCCGCCGCCTTCCGCCAGCGCGGGGCCAGCCTGGCGGAGTTCTTCGCCCGCCGCCTGCGCGACAGCCCCAGCGTCTCCGCCCGCATGCGCGATGCCGTCCGCCTCGGCGAGATCACCGGCACCGGCAACTACTCCTACCGGGCGAAGCGCGGCTGGGGCGATCGCTGGATGATGATCGGCGACGCCTTCGCCTTCGTCGATCCCGTCTTCTCCAGCGGCGTGCTGATGGCGATGTCGATGGGCGAGGCGGGGGCCGATGTCGCTGAGGGCTGGCTGGCCGACCCGCGCCGCGGCGCGGCGCTGGCCCGGCGCGCGGAACGAACCACCCGGCGGCGCATCGCCCGCATCTCCTGGCTGATCTACCGCATCAACCAGCCGGTGCTGCGCGAGCTGTTCATGTCCCCGAGCAACCGGCTGGGCATGCGCGACGGCATCGTCTCGCTGCTCGCCGGGCATTTCGGACGGGAATGGCGGCTGCTGCTGCCGGTGCTGGGCTTCAAGACCGTCTATTACGGCCTGTCCGCCATCCGCCGCGTCTTCCCCCGCCCGGCGATGTGAACCAGCCCGACCTCCTTCGCCGCGTCTCGGCCCGCTACCGCGAACGCGGCCGCTTCGCCCGCCACTACGTCGCCGCCAAGCTGCGCCGCGACCCGCTGACCGCCGCCCTGCTGGCCGCCGGCCCGCTCGGCACGGTCGCCGATCTCGGCTGCGGCCGCGGCCAGTTCGCCGCCCTGCTGCTGGAATCCGGCCAGGCCCACGATGTGACCGGGCTGGAACGCAACCCAACCCTGCTGGCCGACGCCACCGCCGCCCTGGCCGGCCTGCCCTTCGCGGGCCACGCCCAGGACCTCGCCACCGACCCAGCCCTGCCGGAAACCGACACGGTGCTGATGCTGGACATGCTCTACCAGTTGCCCACCCAAGCCCAGTCCCGCCTGCTGCGGGCCGCCACACGCTCCGCCCGCCACACCATCCTGATCCGCACCGCCAACCCCGCCGCCCGCCTCACCCGCCTGCTGGAACACGGCTTCCGCCGGATCTGGCCCCATTCCGGCGCCACGGTGAACGCCCAACCCGTCGATTGGATCGCCGGCCACCTGCGCGAGGGCGGCTTCGCCGTGGACATCGCGCCGTGCCATGTGGGGACGCCGTTCGGGAATGTGCTGGTGAAGGGAAGGAAGGAAGCGCTTCTTTCTTGAAAGAAAGAAGCAAAGAACTTTTGCTCGTTTGGCTTGTACAGGCGGCGATGCCTCGGGAACTGGTCCCAAGGGGAAAAGTCGCTTGTCATGGCTGGGATAAGCCCGTCCATGACGGGTATGTAACGAGTCGAAAGGGCGGTTATCCCGACTTTTCCCAGTCGGTGTCTCCGCCGTTCCAGCTTCGCTTGGGAACTTGCAAGCGCCACTTCTTCGGCACGAAGAGCGGGCCCGGCACATCCCGCGCGTCGCGCGGACGGGATTGCGGCTTTGCCTCCACCTTGGGCCTGGGCTTGCGCACCCGCCTGGGCCTGTCGAGCAGGGGATGGGAGATGCACAACAGGCGGGCCAGCGGGCGCAGCAGCCGGACGGCCTGGGGAACTTCCTGGAGGAGCTGGATGGTTTCCGGCTGGAACAGGACATGCTGGACGCCGGGAAAATACTGGCACAGCGGCTGGC
>CAMFLK010000251.1 GCA_945957135.1 uncultured Rhodospirillales bacterium | reverse complement strand
GTCTCGTGGGCTCGGAGATGTGTATAAGAGACAGGATCAGCGCCGCGAACGGGGCGAGACGGCGGGAAGCCGCGCGACGCTGCCAGCTTGCGCGCAGCAGCGGCGGCGCGGTGTGGACGGGCAGATCGGCGCGCAGGCGATGGGAGAGGGCCAGCAGGTCGGCATGCAGGCGCGCGCAGCCGGGGCAGTCGCGCAGATGGGTCTGCAATTCGGCCGAGGCCGCGGCGTCGAGCTCGCCGTCGATCTCGGCCTGGATCAGGAATTGCCGCTCCGGGCAGGCACTCACGTCACTCATGCGCGGCCCCTTTCGGCTGGGCTCCGTTCATCAGGAATTGGCGGGCGCGGAACAGGCGCGACATCACGGTGCCCACGGGCACGCCGGTGATGCCGGCGATGTCGCGATAGGACATTCCCTCGATCTCGCGCAGCACGAGGCATTCGCGCCATTCCCCGGGCAGGGCGTTCAGGGCGCGTTCCAGCGCCTGTCCGTCCTCCGCCTGGATCAAGGCGGCGTCCGGCCCGGGCGCGGGGTCGGGCAGCTCGTCGTGTGCCTCGGTCAGCTTCTGGTCCGGCCGGCGCGCGGCGAGATGGGTGTAGGCGGTGCTGCGCACGATGCGCAGCAGCCAGGCCGAGAAATTCTCGCCGCGGAACGAGGCGAAATAGGTCATCGCCCGCACCAGCGCGTCCTGGGTCACGTCCTGCGCCGCCACCGGGTCGTGCACCAGCCAGCGCGCGAGCCGGTAGGCGGCGTCCAGATGGGGCAGGGCAGCGCGTGCGAACCGCCCATCCGCCGGTTTCATGCCGACGGCCATGAAGAATGGCCGCCGGCATGAGTCTTTGTTTGGCGCGCCGCCGCCAGCCAACCACGCGCGTGGTGAAACCGCGCGCGGGGCGCGCGATACCGTCGCCTCTCAGCGATGGAAGGGTCATCGCTTCGCGCCGCTGGTATCATGTCACCACGATGGTCCCCTGCATGTGCGGGTGCAGGCCGCAGAAATAGTCCCACCGGCCCGGTCTGTCGAAGACGAAGGCGAAGCTGTCGTCGGTGTCCATCACCTTCGAACGGAAGGCCGGCGGGCGCAGAGCGCTGACCACCGAATGCGGGATGTCGTCGCGGTTTCGGAACGTGACCGTGGTGCCGGCGGCAACGTTCAGCGTGGCGGGGGTGAAGGTGAAATTGTCGATCACCACCTCCGCCGCCGCGGCCTCGGCGCGAGGGGCGAGAAGTTGCGCGAGCAGGAGCGTCGCCGCGTCGCGGCGGTTCAGCAGGATCATGGCGAGGCTCCTCAGGCGCCGAGCGGCGTGTCGATGATGGCCAGTTCGCTGCGGCCGAAGACCTGGCTGATGCTGGCGACGCCGAGCATGGCGCGCAGGCGGGGCGCCTCCACCTTCATCGGCCCCGGACTGGCGGCGGCGCCGGGGGCCGGCTGGGGGAAGGCGGTGGAGCGCGCGGTGTGGAAGGCGAGCGTTCCCTCCACCTTCTGCATCACCTGATGGATATGCCCGTTCAGCACCGTCACCGAGCCGAAGCGGCGCAGCAGGCCGAGCGCCTGGGCGCTGTCCTCCGTCCCCCAGCCCCATTCGGGATAGACCGACCATAGCGGGATATGGGCGAAGACCACGATCGGCTGGCTGGCCGCCCGGCCGCGCAGATCGTCGGCCAGCCAGGCGAGCTGGTCGGCGCCGAGATGGCCCATCCCGCCGGCGCGCAGGTCGATCACGTTGTTCAGCCCGACGAAATGCACGCCGCCCTGGTCGAAGCTGTAGTAGCCGCCCTTTCCCCGCTCGCGGGACTGGAACCTCGCCATGAAAGCGGCGCCGCCATCCTCGATCACGTCGTGCTCGCCGGGCACGGCATGGGTGTCGAGCCCCGCGCCGGCCATGATCTTCTCCGCCGCGTCGAACTCGTCGGGCCGGCTGAGATGGCTCACATCGCCGGTGTGCAGCAGCAGCGCCGGCCGCGCGGGGGCCGCGCGCACCGCTGCGATGGCGGCGGCGAAGGTGCCCGGCGTGTCCATGTTCGGCTCGCGCGCGAAGCCGATATGGCTGTCGCTGACCTGGGCGAAGGTGAAGCCGTCCGCCGGCTGGGTATCGCCCAGCGCACGCGGTACGCCGCCGGAGACGGTCCATATCACCCCGCTGCCCGCCCACAGCATGCAGCGCAGCGCGCCGCGCCGCCCGATCTCGTTGTCCGACATGTCCGTCTCCTGCCTGTGACGCATGCAGGCAAGACCGGAAACGGGGGCCGTTTATTCCCGGCCCGCGCGAAAAATCATTCGATCTCGCTGCGCAACTGCCGCTCGGGCAGGCCGAACACCAGCACGAAGGCCGCGGTCATCACCACGCCGCTCAGCAGGAAGCAGCCGGTCAGCGCCGTGCGGTAGCCGTCGGCGATGGCGGCGTATTGCGCGGGCGTGAGGCTGGCGAGGCCGCGCATGCCGTCCTCGGCGAGCTGGTGCAGGTCCACCTTGGCGTCGGTGCCGAACGCGCCGGCCAGCCGTGCCGTCATGATCGCGCCGGAGGAGGCGACCCCCACCGCGCCGCCCAGCGAGCGGATGAAGGTCATCGCCCCGGTCGCCGCGCCCAGCTCGCGATGCGCCACCGCGTTCTGCACGGCCACCGTCAGGTTCGGCATGCCCATGCCCATGCCCAGCCCCAGCATGCCCATGGAGACCAGGAACAGCAGCGGCGGGGCCGCGAGCCAGGCGAACAAGCCCAGGCTGGCCAGCGCCACCGCCTCCAGCCCCAGCCCGGCGAGCAGGAACGGGCGGTTGCGCCCCAGCCGCGCCACGATCCGCCCACCGATGATGGAGGTGATCAGCATGCCCGCCACCTGCGGCAGCATCATCGCCCCCGCCTTGGCCGGCTCCATGCCCAGCACCAGCTGGAAATAGAGCGGCAGGAACACGGTGGAGCCGAGCATGGCGAAGCTCATCATGCCGCTGACCGTGACACCGCGCGCATAGACCGGGTTGCGGAACAGGGCGAGGCGGATCAGCGGCTCCGGCGCGTGCAGCTCGCGCAGGATGAAGGCGGCGAACAGGCCCACGGTCAGCCCCGCCAGCGCCGCGGTCTGCCAGGACAGCCAGGCGAACTCCGCGCCCCCCCAGGCAAGCAGCAGCAGCAGGCTGGCGGTCGCCAGGGCCAGCAGCACGGCGCCGGGCACGTCCACCTTGCGCGCCACTGCCGGGCGGGGATGACGCGGCAGGCCGGAGGCGATCATCGCCAGCGCGATCAGCCCGATCGGCAGGTTCACATAGAACACCCAGCGCCAGGACAGCGCCTGGGTGATAAGCCCGCCCAGCAGCGGCCCGGCCACGCTGGACAGCGCGAAGGTGCCGCTGAACAGCCCCTGGTAGCGCGGCCGGTCGCGCGGGGCCACCACGTCGCCCACCGAGGCCTGCGCCAGGGTCAGCAGCCCGCCGGCGCCCAGCCCCTGCAACGCCCGGAACAGGATGAGCTGGGCCATCGACTGCGCGGCGCCCGACAGCAGCGAGCCGGCCAGGAAGATGCCGATCGAGACGAAGAACAGCGTCCGCCGCCCGTAGGTGTCCGACAGCTTGCCGTAGAGCGGCGTGGTGGTGGTGGAGGTCAGCATGAACGCCGTCACCACCCAGGACAGATGCGCCATGCCGCCGAGATCGGCGGCCATGCGCGGCAGGGCGGTGTTGACGATGTTCTGGTCGAGCGCGGCCAGCACCATGGCCAGCAGGGCGCCGGCCATCACCGTGCGCAGGCGGACCGGGGTCGCGGCCGGGGCCGCCTGGAGGGCGGCTTGGTTTTCTCCATCGGGCATGAACGCAGTCTATCCTGCCTTTCGCCGGGTTTCCCACGGACCCTGCCATGCGTGACATCATTTGCATCCGGGCAAGCGACTTGCTACACGCCGCACCTCGCCGGCACCCCTGGAGGCCGGCGTTTCCCGTTTCAGGAGCACACCATGGCCAATTTCGTGACGATCGAGGCCGAGGCGCGCGAGCGTGCAGGTAAGGGGGCAGCACGCGCGACCCGGCGGCAGGGCAAGGTGCCCGCCGTGATCTATGGCGCCCGCCAGGCGCCCACCCTTATCGCGCTGGAGCCCAAGCTCGTGCTCCGCGAAATCCAGCACTCCGGCTGGCGCTCGCGCCTGTTCGAGCTGAAGGTGGGCGCCGAGACCACCCGCGCGCTGATCCGCGACGTGCAGTTCCACCCCGTGACCGACCTGCCGGAGCATGTGGACTTCCAGCGCCTGGCCGCCGGCGAGAAGGTGCGCGTGGCTGTGGCGGTGCAGTTCCACAACGAGGCCACCAGCCCGGGCATCAAGCGCGGCGGCATGCTCAACGTGGTGCGCCACGCCGTGGAATGCCTGGTGGACCCGGACAACGTGCCGGCGCATTTCGACGCCGATCTCGGCGGGCTGGACATCAACGACAACATCCGCTGGTCCAACCTGACGGGCACCGAGGGCATCCGCCCGACCATCACGGACCGCGACTTCGTGATCGCCACGGTGGCCCCGCCCACCAAGATGGCCGAAGCCGCCGCCGAGCCGGCCGCGGCGGCCGCCGCCCCGGCTGCCAAGGCCGCGGCGCCGAAGAAGAAGTAACCTCCCCGCCGGGAGGTTTCGGCCATGAAGCTGTGGGTCGGCCTGGGCAATCCCGAACCGGGCATGGCCCGGCAGCGCCACAATATCGGCTTCATGGCGTTGGACGTGATCGCGCTCCGCCACGGCTTCGCGCCGTGGCGGAAGCGTTTTCGCGGCGAAGTGGCCGAGGGCAGCGTGGACGGGGTGCGCATCCTGGCGCTGAAGCCCATGACCTACATGAACGACTCAGGCAGTTCGGTGCAGGCCGCCGCCGCCTTCTTCAAGCTCGCGCCGGGCGACATCACCGCCTTCCACGACGAGCTCGACCTCGCGCCTGGCCGCATCCGGGTGAAGCGGGGCGGGGGGGCCGCGGGGCATAACGGGCTGCGCAGCATGGACCGCCATCTCGGCTCGCCCGACTACTGGCGGGTGCGCCTGGGCATCGGCCATCCCGGATCGAAGGAACGGGTCACCGGCCATGTGCTGGGCGACTTCGCCAAGGTGGACCGCGACTGGCTGATCCCGATGCTCGACGCGGTGGCGGACGCCGCCGGGCTGCTGGCGGCGGACAAGCCGGAGGAATTCATGACGCGCGTCGCTTTGGACATGCAGGGAAGCAAGTAATGCCTCGCCCCCTCCGCGCGAAGGATAACGGATAAAGTCTTTTTGCTTCTTTTTCTTCAGAAAAAGAAGGCGCTTCCTTTCTTCCTTCTTCAAGGACTTCCGTGATGGGCTTCAACTGCGGCATCGTCGGCCTGCCCAATGTCGGCAAGAGCACGCTGTTCAACGCGCTGACCGCCACCGCCTCGGCGCAGGCGGCCAATTATCCGTTCTGCACGATCGAGCCGAATGTCGGCCGCGTCGCGGTGCCGGACAGGCGGCTGGGCGAGCTGGCGCGCGTCGGCAAGTCGCAGAAGATCGTGCCGACCAGCCTGGAATTCGTCGATATCGCCGGGCTGGTGCGTGGCGCCTCGAAGGGCGAGGGGCTGGGCAACCAGTTCCTCGCCAATATCCGCGAGGTGGACGCCATCGTGCATGTGCTGCGCTGCTTCGAAGATGGCGACATCACCCATGTGGAGGGCAGCATCGACCCGATCCGCGACGCGGAGACGGTGGAGACCGAGCTGATGCTCGCCGATCTGGAAAGCCTGGAGAAGCGGCTGATCGCCGCCCAGAAGAAGGCGCGCGGCGGCGACAAGGAGAGCGTGGCCCAGGTGGCGCTGATGGAGCCGATCGTCGCCGCGCTCACCGAGGGGCGGCCCGCCCGCACCGCCATCCCGCCCGATCAGGTGGAGGCGGCGCGCCGGCTGCAACTGCTCACCAGCAAGCCCGTGCTGTATGTCTGCAACGTCGAGGAGAGTGCTGCCGCCACCGGCAACGCATTCTCCGCCCGCGTCGCCGAGCGCGCGGCGGCCGAGGGGGCGCGCCATGTGATCGTCTCCGCCGCCATCGAGGCGGAGGTGAGCCAGTTGCCGGACGAGGAGCGGCCCGAATTCCTGGAAGGGCTGGGCCTGCACGACAGCGGGCTCGACCGGGTGATCCGCGCCGGCTACGACCTGCTCGGCCTGATCACCTATTTCACCGTCGGCCCCAAGGAAACCCGCGCCTGGACCATCGTGAAGGGCACCAAGGCGCCGGGTGCCGCCGGCGTGATCCACGGCGATTTCGAACGCGGCTTCATCGCGTGTGAGACCATCGCCTATGACGACTATGTCGGCCTGAACGGCGAGGGCGGTGCGAAGGAAGCCGGGAAGATGCGGGTGGAGGGCAAGGAATACGTGGTGCGTGACGGCGACGTTCTGCTGTTCCGCTTCAACGTTTGAAGCTCCTTCGCACTCTCGATTGTGCTTGCGTTGCGATGGCCGGCGTCAAGGCACGCTTCGCTCAAGAGCCTTGACCCCGTCCCCCGCAACG
>CAMFLK010000250.1 GCA_945957135.1 uncultured Rhodospirillales bacterium | reverse complement strand
GTCGGGCTGGCGGTGCAGCGTGTTGACGTAGAGCAGGCGGACGAAATCGTCGTTGCTGGTGGCGCCGTAGCGCGCCTGGAATTCCTGCGACCCCATGAAGCCTTCCGTCACCTGGGCGAGCGAGCGGGTTCCGGCGTCGAGCATCGCGGTCCACCCGGCCAGGCCGATCGGGTCCGGCATGCGGCCCAGCACGGTCGGGTAGAGCCGGGCCACCTCGGCCGCGTTCAGTTTCAGGTCCCACAGCCCGGCGCTGACCTGGCCGGCGGTGGCGGCGCGGTTCTCGTTGCTTTCGGAGAAGCCAACCAGCACCTGGGCGCGGGTCATGCCCTGGGCCATGTATTGCTGCCAGCCGGCCAGCCCCGCCGCGTCCGGCGCGCGGTGCAGCGCGTTGTAATAGAGCTGGGTGATGTAGCCGGCATCGTCCGGCGCGCCGTAATGGGCGTGGAATTCGGCGGAATCGACGAAGCCCTGGGCGATGCCCGCCAGCGTGCCGCCGGTTTCCAGCCGGTCGGCCCAGTATTGCAGGCCGCGCTGGTCCGGCGTGCGGGTCAGCGCGGCCTGGTAGATGCGCATCGCCTGGGCGACCTGGCTGTTCGCGTCGAAGGTGATCTGCCCGTCGGTGTAGGCGACGGTGACGGCGCCGGTGGTGTACAGGGCGCGGGCGGCGGCGGAATGGCCGTACAGCCCGCCGTTCACGGTGGCGTAGAACCCGCCATGGATGAGCTTCATGGCGTCGCGGTCGCCGGTGATCTGGGCGTGGGTGAGCGGGATGCTGCCGCCATCGGTGACATCCACCCGCACCAGCAGGCCGTTGAGCGCGTTCTGCTCCAGCTGGTCGAACCGCGCGCCGAGGGCGGCGGCGTTGTCCTGCACGCGGCCGACCACGTAGTCGTCCTGCGCCAGCCAGCCGGTGATGGTGGTGAACATGCTGGCGGTGATCAGGGCGTTGTAGCCGGTGTTGCCGGCGGCGCCGGAGGACACCACGCCGACCACGTGCGGGTCGCCCTCGCCGCCGATCCACAGCGGCCCGCCGCTCGATCCCGGGCCGAGGGAGACGGTGTCCAGCAGGGTGTAGCCGCGCTCGCGCGTGGCGTATTGCACGCTGTCGATCTGCGCGCCGCCGGCGCTGCTGGGATAGCCGCTGACCGTGACCCAGCCGCCGGCGAATTCGGATTGCAGCCCCATCGTGCCCAGCGTGGCGAAGGGCCGGCTGAGATGGATCACCGCGAAATCGTTCTGCGAGTCCGCGGCCCCGATCAGGCCGTTGGAATCGTTGATCTGGAAATAATGGACGTAGCTGCCATAGCCGGTGCCGAAGGGCGCGTAGCCGGCGTTGTAGCCGGGGGTGACGGCGATGCTGCTGGCGGCGCGGCGGGTATCGCTGCTCCAGACCACATGCGCGGCGGTCAGCACCTCGTCGGGAGAGATCAGCACGCCGGAGCCTTGCTTGCCGTCGGCCGTGATGGTGACGATCGTGTCGTAAGGATAACGAGTTGTGTCAGTCATAATGATCCGCCACGCCCGCGGCGCGGGCTGTCATGAATGGCGTCAATTAACCCGTCGGCGATCGATTTTCAACGTGGCAATGATATTTTAACGAAACAGTCGCGGCCTAGCCCGTCGGGATGCCCCATTTCGCCGGGTCGTCGGGGGTCAGCTTGCCGGCCATCAGCGCCTGGTGCTGGGCGCTTTCGGAGAAGCCGACCAGCACGCCGGCGCGGTCCAGCGTGCCGGCGTTGAGCGCCTGCACCCAGCCCCAGCGCCCCGCCGGGTCCACCCGGCTGTCCAGCGCGTCCACATAGAGGCCGGTGACGAAATCCCAGTTGGAGAGGGCGCCGGTGCGCGCCAGGAACTCCGCGGAATGGGCGAAGCCCTCGGCCAGCGCGGTCAGCGTCACCGCGCCCTGGTTGATCAGCGCCGTCCAGGTCGCCAGGCCCGCGGCATCGGGCAGGCGGTTGAGCGCGGTGTCGTACATGCGCGCCACGGCGGCGGCGTTGGAATCGAGGTTCCACAGCCCGGATTTCACCTGGGCCAGCGTGCCCGCCCGGTTCTCGGCGCTTTCGGAGAAGGCGGTGACCATCGCGGCTTGGCTCATGCCCTGGCCGAGCATGCCGGTCCAGAAGGCGAGGCCCTCGGCGTCCGCCGCGCGGTGCAGGGTGGCGGTGTAGAGCTGGCCGACCAGCGCGGCGGGGTCGGCGGCGTTGACGCGCGCCTGGAACTCGCCGCCGGCGACGAAGCCCTGCGCCAGCTGGTCGAGGCGCATGCCGCCCTCCAGCCGGTCGGTCCAGAATTGCAGGCCCGTCTGGTCCGGCGTGCGGCCCAGCGCCGCCTGGTAGAGGCGCAGCACCTGGGCGGAGGCGGAGTTCACGTCGAAGGTCAGCGTGCCGTCGATGAAGCGGATGTTGGAAATGCCGGTCTCGCCCAGCGTGCTGAGCGCCGCCGCGTGGCCGCGCAGCCCGGCGGCGACCTCCACCGTCACGCTGCCGGTGACGAAGCGCAGCGCGTTCCTGTCCGTCACCAGCTGGGCGAGGGTGAGGGGCAGGGAGCCGCCATCGGTGGCGGTGATGGAGACCAGCTGGTTGTTGCGGGCGGATTGTTCCAGCGTGTCGAACCGGGCGGCGAGGGCGGTGGCGGTGTCGTAGACCGCGCCGACGGTATAGTCGTCCTGTTGCAGCACCGCCTGGATCTGGGTGAGCAGGGTGGCGTTGATCAGCGTGGCGGTGCCGCCGGCCTGCGTGATGGCGAAGACGGAGGCGCCGTCCCAGACCGGCCCGCCGATCGTGCCGCCGACCGCCGCGGTGGCGCCGTCGGCGCCGACCCATTGCAGGCTGTCCACCCGGCTGCCGCCGCCGGCGGGAAAGGCGCTGACCATCGCGAGCCCGCCCGCGAAGCCGGGGGAGGGGTCCATCCAGCGGAGGTTGAAATAGGGCGTGTTGAGATGGATCAACGCGAGGTCGCCGATCACCTCGTACCAGCTGCCCGCGGTGGTGGCGTAGCTGGAGGCGGTGCTGTCGGCGCCGGGCGTGACGGCGATGGCGATGGCGCCGCCCTGCACCAGGGCGGCGCTGGTCAGCACCTCGTCCGGCGAGATCAGCACGCCGGTGCCGGCGCGGTTCGTGTTCCCGGCGAAGTCGGTGATGAAGACGATGCTGTCGGCGATGGAAGCGGCCATGCGCGCGGCGATCCGCGTTGTTCGCTGCAAACCTATAACGAGAATTGGTTGCCGGAGTGTAGCTAAATATTACGAGTGATCATCGAAATATTGGGCCGGCGGCCCATTGCATATACGTATCGTAACGGCGGGGGTGGCTACGCCGTGGCGATCAGCCGGTCGAACCCCGCCAGCCGGCCGTCCCAGCTGAAATCCGCCACCACCCGCCGGCGCGCGGCGGCGCCGATGCGGGCGGCCCCGGCGGGGTCGGCGGCGAGGCGCAGCGCGGCCTCGGCGATCGCCTCGGCGGTGTCGGCCAGCACCAATTCGGTGCCCGGCGTGGCCTCGATCCCCTCCAGCGCGTCGGCGGTGACGATGGTGGCGCGGGCCATGGCCATCGCCTCCATCACCTTGTTCTGGATGCCCCGCGCGATGCGCATCGGCGCCACCGCGGCGGTGGCATGGGCGAGGTAGGGGCGCACGTCCGGCACCCGGCCGGTGACGTGGACGCAGGGCGAGGCGAGCGCCCGCACGGCGGCGGCGGGATTGGCGCCGACGATGTGGAACTGCGCGTCCGGCAGGCGCGCGCGGACCCGGGGCAGGATGTCGGCCACGAACCAGCGCACCGCGTCGATGTTCGGCGCGTAGTCCATGGTGCCGGTGAAGACGAAGTTGGGGCGGGCGGGGTCGTAGGGCGGGGGGAAAGCGGCGTCGGGGTCGAAATAGGCGAAATCCACGCCGTTGGGCACGGCGGCGATGGTGGCGGTCGCGTCGGGGACCAGGGCGCGGAACAGCGCGGCCTCGGGCGTGGAGACGAAGGTGCAGGCGTCGGCCTCGCCGCCGATGCGGCGTTCCAGCGCGCGCACCAGCCGGGTCTCGCGGCGGTAGAGCCAGGACAGCGGGAAGCGGGCGGTGTCAGCATAGGCGCGCCACTTCTCGGAATCGACATCCACCAGATCGACCACGCGGCGGCCGCGATGCGCCCCCGGGAGCACATGATCCAGCACATAGGGCGCCATGTTGGAGGAGGAGATGAACACCACCGCGGGCCGCGTCTCGTCCAGCACCCGCGTGGCGTAGCGGCGCAGCTCCGCCCGGTCGTACAGCGCGACACTCAGCGCCCGCCCGCTGGCGAGGGCCTGGAGATGGGACCGCGCGTCCCGCCGCCGGTCGAGCGCCGCGAAGCAGGTGCTGGCGCACAGCGCCTGCACGGCGGGGACGTGCTGCCAGTCCTCGGGATCGTCGATCAGGCAGCCGAGATGAACGCGGTGGGTGCGGGCGAGATGGCGGAGGATCTGCAGCGCGCGCAGCTTCTCGCCCTTGGTGGGCGGGTAGGGGATGCGCTGGGTGAGGAACAGCAGGTCGGCAGGCGGTTCCGTCACGCAGGACCTCATGGATGGCGGGCGCAACGTAGAGAAGCGGCGGCGCGCGTCAATCGGGACGCGCGCCGCCTTGGTCCCTTACCCGGCATTGACGGCGGCGACGATCATGTCGATCCCCTGGGCGTGCCAGCGCTGGATCGCCTTGTGGTCGGCGCCGAGCAGGGCGGCGAGGCGGCGCCAGCTGAACAGATGCCGCTCGGTGGTGGGGCTGACCAGGCTGCGGGCGCCGACGATGCGCCGCAGCACGTAGCGGTCGCGCGGGATGAGCGGGATCCAGCCCATCGCCTCGTCCATGCGGGTGATGCGCGTGGCATCCGGCACCGGCGGGCGCAGGCGGGGGCTGGCTTCCTCCCAGCCATAGCCCTCGATGGCGCTGCGCACCACGTCCAGCGCGGAGCTGCGCAGCCGGGTGGAGTAGCCGGTGTGCGGCAGGGCAAGCAGGGCGCTGCCGGCCTCCTCCAGCCGGTAGATGACGTATTCCGCGTCCACCACCTCGCCGGTCGGCGCCGGCTTGGCGGAATGGCGCAACGGCGCGCGCCTGGGTGCGCCATGGGGTGCGCCATTGGGCGCGCCATGGGGCCGCGCCATTCGGGCCGGGGCGCGCGCCACGGGTGCGCAGGGGGGCGCGCAGGGGGGCGGGGCCGCGCCATTCCTGCGCCAATGGAGCAGGGCGGGTGCGCCGGTGTCGCGCCGGTTGATCGGCGCCATTTCGTGTTCGGTCATCGTGCGGTCCTTTCGCTGTTGGAAGAAGAAGGGCGCTGTGCCGTGGGGCGCAGCGCGTCGTTCACCCGCACGCCCAGGCGCGTCTTGCGCTGGGCGGCGTCGCGGTAGGGCTGCTCCACCAGCAGCCCGGATTTCAGCCAGGCGCCCACCACCCGCGCGGCGGCGCCCTCGTCGAGGCCGAATTCGTCGATCAGCACCCGCCCGGCCCAGCGCTCCGCCCCCCGCCCGGTGCGGTGGGCGGACCAGGCGGCGCCCTCGCCCGGCCCGGCGGCGATGCGGTCCAGCGCGGCGTTGCAGGACGGCGTGTCCAGCGCGGCGAAGGCACTGGGCGGGCGCCAGGCGGTGACGGCGGCCACGCTGTCGCCGCCGGGGTAGTCCGCCGTGCCGTTGCCCAGCGCCACCGTCTCCAGCCGGAACCAGCGGGCGGATTCGGCGCGCGGGGCCAGGTTGGCCTTGGCGTCGTCCAGCCGCACATGGCGCCAGCGCGTGGCCTCCGGCACGCCCAGCCGCTCGGCCTCCTCCGCCGTCATCGGCACCAGCAGGGCGGCGCTGCGGGCCGCGTCGGTGAGGGATTTGGCGCCGCGCGTGGCCTCCACATCCGCCCCGCCGGCGGCCAGCTTGCGGGTGTGGTGCACCAGCAGCACCGCCGCCCCGCTGCGCTCGGCGACCTCCGCCCAGGCGGTGGCGGCGGCGTCCATCTGGCCGTTGGAGTTCTCGTCCAGCGCGTGGCTCTTCACGAAGGGATCGACCACGATCAGCCCGATCCCCGCCGCGACGGCCTGGGCGGCCACCGCGTCGCGGTCGGGGTGGACGATCTGCCCATCGAGGCTCGCGGCCATGGACAGGCGGCGGGTGCGGCCGGAGTGCAGGAACAGCCGCCCGGCCACCGCCTCGGCCGGCAGGGCGTGCAGGCGCAGGATGGCGGCCACCCTGCGGTCCAGCTCGTCCAGCGGGTCTTCCAGGTTCAGCACCCAGGCGCCGGTGCGGCGGTGCACCTGCTCGCCGAGGAAGCCGCGCCCGCTCGCCACCGCCACCGCCTGGGCCAAGGCGAGGGCGGATTTGCCCACCCCGCCGGGGGCGGCGAGCACCGAGACGAAGCCGCTGATCAGCCGCGTGCCATACAGCCAGGCGCGGGGCGGGATGGCGGCGGGGTCCGGCAGGCGGGCCGGGGCGGCGCGCAGCGGGGCCTCCGCCTCGGCCCCCCGCTCGGGCTCCGCCTCCTGTCTCTTA
>CAMFLK010000249.1 GCA_945957135.1 uncultured Rhodospirillales bacterium | reverse complement strand
TCCACCGTGATCAGCTTGGAATGGTCGAAGGGCGGCGGGGCGAGGCGGATATCGCAGCCGGCTTCCAGCAGCGGGCGCAGGCAGGCGCGGATGGCCCAGTTCATGTAGAAATGGTCGCTGTGCTCGGGAATGGTGATCTGCACCGACACGCCGCGCAGCGCGGCGAGGCCCAGCGCCGCGGCGATCGGCGCGTCCGGCATGAAATAGGGGGTGACGATGCGCAGGGATCGCCGCGCCTGGCCGATCGCCACCAGGAACTGCGCCTTGATCTTCTCCAGATCCTCGTCCGGCCCGGAGGTGACGACGCGGGCGAGGGTCTCGCCCTCGATCGCCTGATGCACGAACCACGGCGCGCCGGACAGGGTTTCGCCCGTGGTGTAGGCCCAGTCCTCCACGAACGCGGCCATGATCTGGCCGACCACCGGCCCGCGCACCGCGAAATGCGTGTCCTGCACGGCATGCGGCGGGTTGGTGGCGACGAGGTTCTCGGCGGCGATGTTCAGCCCGCCGGTATAGGCCTCGTTGCCATCGACGATGAGCAGCTTGCGGTGGCTGCGCAGGTTGAGCACCGGCGTGCGCCAGGGCAGGTAGGAGTGCAGGAACAGCGCCGCCGGCACGCCCTCGGCGTGCAGCCGGCGCCAGGCGGGGGTGCGCAGATAGCCGCCGCCGATGCCGTCGATCAGCACCCGCACCGCCACGCCGCGGCGATGGGCGGCGGCGAGGGCGGCGATGAACTCCTGCCCGAGCGCGTCGTCGTGGAAGATGTAGCTGGACAGCGCCACGCTCTCCCGCGCCGCCGCGATGCTGGCGAGCATGACGGGATAGGCCTCGTCGCCATTGTGCATGGCCGCGAACAGATTGCCCGGCAGCAACGGCCGTTCGGTGATGCGGCCGCCGGCGATGGCGAGCGGGGCGAGGGCGGGGGGCGCGGTGTGCTGGCCGGCATGGCCCGGCGTGCGGCGCCGCCTGCGGCGGCTGAGCTTGCGGGCGCGGCGCGGCACCCGGTTGATGCCGAGCAGGATGTAGAGCAGCGGACCGAGGATGGGCACCAGCCAGGCGAAGCCGATCCAGGCGGTGGCCGAGGCGACGTCGCGCTTGCGCAGCAGGGCGTGGATGGTCACCGCGCCGGCTGGCAGGATATCCGCGAGAACCGCGAGCGGAAGGTAGAAATCGGCCAGCGGTGTCAGGAACCAGTCCACCGCCCGTCAGGTCACGACATTCGTGGGCACGCGCCCGGCGAGCAGCGCGTCGATGCCGTCGAGCACGATGTTGCCCATGGCCAGCCGCGTCTCCACCGTGGCACTGCCGAGATGGGGCAGCAGCACCACGTTCTCCAGCCCGAGATAGCCGGGATTGACGCGCGGTTCGCCGTCATAGACGTCGAGCCCGGCATAGCCGACCTGGCCGGATGTGAGCGCCTCGATCAGCGCCGCGTCGTCGATCAGCGTGCCGCGCGCGGCGTTGGCGACCACCGCGCCGCGCGGCAGTTTCGCGATGCGCTCGGCGTTCAACCAGTGGCGCGTGCCGGGTCCGCCGGGGGCGTTGAGCGAGAGCACGTCGCACACCGAGAGGAAGCTGGCTTCGTGCGCGTGCCAGGTGGCGCCGTGCTCCAGCTCCGGCGGCAGCCGGGCGATGTCGTGGTAGTGCACCTGCATGTCGAAGGCGCGGGCCATGCGGGCGAGCTCGCGGCCGATGCGGCCCATGCCGAAAATGCCCAGCCGGCGGCCGGAGACCAGCGTGCCCATCAGCTGGGTGGGCGCCCAGCCGGTCCACGCGCCGGCGCGGATCATCCGCTCGCCCTCGCCGGCGCGGCGCGCGGCGGCGAGGATCAGCAGCATGGCGCATTCGGCGGTGGCGACGGACAGCACGTCCGGCGTGTTGCACACGGCGATGCCGCGCAGCCGGGCCGCGGCGACATCGACATGGTCGTAGCCCACGCTGAACGTGCCGATGACACGCACGCGCTCAGGCAGGGCGCGGATGATGTCGGCATCGATGCGATCGGCCGGGCAGACGAGCAGCGCGTCGGCCGCCTCCGCGCCGCGCAATATGTCCGCCGCCGTGGTGGGCGTGTCCGCCTCGGATTGCGTCACGTCGTAGTCGCGCCGTGCCCGCTCCTCGATGGCGGCGGGCAGGCGGCGGGTGATGTAGAGGGATTTGGCCATGCGTCAGGTCCAGATCGGGTCGATGGGCGGCTTGCCGGCGAGCACGGCGGCGATGTTGTCGAGCGCGCGGTAGCCCATGGCGTTGCGCGTCTCCACCGTGGCACTGCCCATGTGCGGGCAGAGGAACACGTTGGGCAGTTCGGCGAAGCGCAGGTCGAATTCCGGCTCGTTCTTGAACACGTCGAGTCCGGCGGCGTAGAGCTGGCCGGATTTCAGCGCGTCGATCAGCGCGGTCTCGTCCACCAGCGCGCCGCGCGCGGCGTTGACGAACACGGCGCCCCTGGGCAGCAGGGCGAAGGTCTCGGCGTTCATGATGTCCGCCGTGGCCGGGCCGCCCGGCGCATGCAGGCTCAGCACGTCGCAATGCGGCAGCATGGCGCGGAAATCCTGGTACCAGGTGGCCCCCTGCTCCAGCTCGGGCGGCAGGCGGCGGGGGGCGGCGTAGAGGATCTTCATGCCGAAGCCGCGCGCCCGCTGCGCGACGGCCCGGCCGATGCGGCCGAGGCCGAGGATGCCCAGCGTCTTGCCCCACATGCGCAGGCCCATCATCTCGCCCAGCCCGTAGCCGCGCCGCCAGCCGGCCCGCATGATCGCGTCGTATTCATGGCCGCGGCGGAAGGCGTTGAGCATCAGCATCAGCGCGAGGTCGGCGGTGCATTCGGTCAGCACGTCCGGCGTGTTGGTGGCCGGCAGGCCGCGCGCCTTGCAGGCGGGGATGTCGATATGCTCGGTGCCCACGCTGCAGGTGGCGAGGATCTTCACGTGATCCGGGATGCGGGCGATGAGCTCGCCGGTCCAGCGCACGTGGGAGGTGATCATCAGCGCCTCCGCCTTGTGCGCGGCGGCGGCGGCCAGCACCTCCTCGGCGGTCATTTCCTTGCCCTCGTAGGGGCAGTCGTACTGCGCGGCGATGGTGGCGGCGACATCCGGCGCGATCTGGCGGCTGACGATGAGGCGGTGCTTCATGGACGCTTCTCCGGGTCTTCTGCCCGGTTTATGCCGCCTGCGGGCCTTCTGCGGAAGGTGGGGGTTGCCAGCCCCACCGGGCGTCGCTTGACTGCCCCCTCTTGACCGCAACGCAGCAATCATCACGGAACCCGCATGGCCCAGGCGCGTCTGGCCGTCGATATCGGCGGCACCTTCACCGATCTGGCCCTGGAACGGGACGGGCAGCGCCACACGGCCAAGGTGCTGACCACGCCGGCCGCACCGGAGCAGGGGGTGCTGACCGGCATCCGCGCCATTCTCGAGGCGGCCGGGATCGGGCCGGGGGACGTGGCGATCCTGATCCACGGCACCACGCTGGCCACCAACGCGCTGATCGAGCGCAAGGGCGCGCCGACCGCGCTGATCACCACCGAGGGGTTCCGCGACGTGCTGGCGCTGGGCAATGAGAGCCGGTACGACCAGTACGACCTCAACATCCGCCTGCCCGAGCCGCTGGTGCCGCGCCATCTGCGCCTGACCGTGCCGGAGCGGATGGACAACGAGGGCCGCGTGCTGCTGCCGCTGGACGAGGCGGCGGTCCACGCGCTGTTGCCCCGCCTGGCCGGGGTGGCGAGCGTGGCGGTGGGGTTCATCCACGGATTCGTCAATCCCGCGCACGAGATTCGCGTGCGCGACATCCTCGCCGCCGCCCGGCCGGACCTGCCGGTGTCGCTGTCCTCGGAAGTGTCGCCGGAGATGCGGGAGTGGGAGCGCTTCTCCACCACC
Organism: uncultured Rhodospirillales bacterium; assembly: GCA_945957135.1. Lineage (GTDB taxonomy): Bacteria > Pseudomonadota > Alphaproteobacteria > Acetobacterales > Acetobacteraceae > CAMFLK01. The sequence continues at coordinate 2,619 of CAMFLK010000249.1, read as the reverse complement.
GCCGCCAACGCCTATGTGCAGCCGCTGATGGCCAGCTACCTCACGCGGCTGGAACGGGCGCTGCGGGCGATGGGGCTGACGGCGCCGGTGTTCATGATGCTCTCCGGCGGCGGGCTGACGACGATCGAGACCGCCTGCCGCTTTCCCATCAGGCTGGTGGAGAGCGGGCCGGCGGGGGGTGCCATCTTCTCCGCCCATGTCGCGCGCGAATGCGGGCTGGAGCGGGTGCTGTCCTTCGACATGGGCGGCACCACCGCGAAAGTGTGCCTGATCGACGAATTCCGCCCGCAGACGGCGCGCAGCTTCGAGGTCGCGCGGGTCGGGCGCTTCCGCAAGGGCTCGGGCCTGCCGCTGCGCATTCCCGTCATCGACATGGTGGAGATCGGCGCCGGCGGCGGCAGCATCGCCCATGTCGATGCGCTCGGCCGCATCGCCGTGGGGCCGGAGAGCGCGGGCGCCGATCCCGGCCCCGCCTGCTACGGGCGCGGCGGCACGGCGCCGGCGGTGACGGACGCCAACCTGCTGCTCGGCCGCTACGACCCCGCCCGCTTCGCCGGCGGCAGCGTGCGCCTGCACCCCGAGGCGGCGGCGGCGGCGATGGCGAAGGATGTCGCCACACCGCTGAACCTGCCGGTGCCGATGGCCGCGCTGGGAGTGGTGGAGATGGTGGATGAGAACATGGCCAATGCCGCGCGCGTGCATGCCATCGAATCCGGCAAGGGCTACGAGGGGCGCACGCTGATCGCCTTCGGCGGCGGCGGGCCGGTGCATGGCTATCGCGTGGCGGAGAAGGTGGGCATCGCCCGCGTGCTGGTGCCCTCCGGCGCCGGGGTGGGCAGCGCCATCGGCTTCCTGCGCGCGCCGGTGGGCTACGAGGTGGTGCGCAGCCTGTATCAGCGTTTCTCGAGCTTCGACCGCGCGGCGGTGAACGCGCTGCTGGCGGATATGGCGCGCGAGGCGCAGGCGGTGGTGGCGCAGGGCAGTTTCGGCGCGCCCACCACCACCCGGCGCGTCGGCTTCATGCGCTATGTGGGCCAGGGGCACGAAATTCCCGTCTCCCTGCCCGACGGCGTGCTGGGCGAGGCCGAGGTGGCCGCCATCCGCGCGGAATACGACCGCGCCTATGCCGGGTTCTATGATCGGCCGGTGCCGGGCTCGGACGTGGAGATCATGGGCTACGCGGTGCTGGTGGCCACTTCGATGCAGGACGCGCCGCCGCCGGTTCCATCCGTGGCGGGGGCAGCGTCGGTACGCAGCCAGGCGGTGCGCGACACCGCCGGCGGCGAGGTCGCGGACTGGGCGGTGCACGAACGCGCCGGGCTGGCGCCGGGGGCGCGCGTGGCCGGCCCCGCGATCATCGCGGAGGCGGAGACTTCCACCCTGGTCGGCCCCGGCTGGACGGCGGAGATCAACGCGCTCGGCTATATCGACATGCGGCGGGAGGCGGCGTGATGGCGAATGACGCACTGGCTTCGATCCGCCAGCAGGTGATGTGGAACCGGCTGATCGCGGTGGTGGAGGAGCAGGCGCAGACGATGATCCGCACCGCCTTCTCCACCACGGTACGCGAGGCGGGCGACCTTTCCGCCGGCATCTTCGACCTCAAGGGCCGCATGCTGGCCCAGGCGGTGACGGGCACGCCGGGCCACGTGAACTCGATGATGGAAAGCGTCGGGCATTTCCTGAAGAAGTTTCCAGCGGAGACGATGCGGCCGGGCGACCACTACATCACCAACGACCCCTGGCTGGGGACCGGCCATCTGCACGACCTCACCGTCGTCACGCCCGCCTTCCGCGAAGGCACGCTGGTCGGGCTGTTCGCCAACACCGCGCATGTCATCGACGTCGGCGGCCTGGGCATGGGGCCGGAGGGGCGCTCGGTGTTCGAGGAAGGGCTGTACATCCCCATCGTGAAATGCTTCGACCAGGGCCGGGCCAACGAGACCTTCTTCGATTTCGTGCGCATGGGCTCGCGCCTGCCGGTGGAGCTGGAGGGCGACGTCTATTCGCTGTGCGCCTGCAACGACGCCGGGGCGCGGCGGCTGGTGGAGATGATGGACGAGTTCGCGCTCGACAGCATCGACGATCTGGCGGAGTTCATCTTCGACAGCTCGCTGCGCGCGACCATCGCGGAAATCGGCAGGTTGAAACAGGGGGTTTACAAGGCCGAGATCCATTCGGACGGCTACGAGGCGCCCGTCGCGCTGCGCGCGGCGATGACCATCGGGGCCGATTCGATCGCGGTGGATTTCGCCGGCACCTCCGGCCTGTCCCAGCGCGGCATCAACGTCCCGCCGGCCTATTGCCGCGCCTATGCCAGTTTCGGCATCAAGGTGGTGGTGGCGCCGGAGATTCCCAACAACTGGGCGAGCCTGCTGCCGTTCCGCATGGCGATCCCCGAGGGCTGCATCCTCAACGCGCCCAGGCCCTATCCCGTCTCCGTGCGCCATGTGGTGGGGCAGTTGCTGCCCGACCTGATGATGGGCTGTCTGCACCAGGTGGTGCCGGACCGGGTGGCGGCGGAAGGGTCGTCCTGCCTGTGGAATCCGCCCCTGCGCGGCGGCCCCTCGGTGTCCGGTCAACCGCGCGGCAATCGCGGTGGGCTGCCGGATTTCGAAG
>CAMFLK010000248.1 GCA_945957135.1 uncultured Rhodospirillales bacterium | reverse complement strand
GCCCAAGGTGGAGCGCAAACCCCAATCCCGCCCCCGCGACGCGCGCGACACGCCCGGCCCCTACCAGGTGCCGAAGAAATGGCGCCTGCAAATCCCCAAGCGAAGCTGGAACGGCGGTTACGACGACTGGGAAAAATCCGGATGACCCCCGCCGGGCGCACAGCCAGGACGCATTTTTCCTTGGGACAGGTTCCCGAGGCGCCGCCGCATGTACAAGCCAAAACGAATAGAAGTTCTTTGCTTCTTTCTTTCAAGAAAGAAGACGCTTCCTTCCTACATCTCCTCCACCTGCTCGATCCCCGGCACGATCTTGAGTGCCTGGGCCAGGCGGGGGGTGACGTTGAAGCGGCCGGGCAGGACGATTTCCACTTCCTGGGCGCCGTCCAGCCGGGGGACCAGCACCACCTGGCCGCGGCCCTTGCCTTCGCGGGTCAGCAGGGTGTGGATATGGGCGACGGCTTCGGTGCGGGCGAGCCAGACGCGCATGCCCTGACCGGCCTTTTCCGCGGCCTCGTCCAGGGCGATCACGTCGTGGGCGGTGATGCGCAGGCTTTCGCCTTCCAGCCGCAGGTCCGCGGTGACCAGCACGGCGTTCCCTTCGGCCAGGATTTCGCGCGAGCGGCTGAGCACTTCGCTGAAGAAGGTGACTTCGTAGCCGCCGCCGCCGTCGGACAGGCGCACCCAGGCCATGCGGCTGCCGGTGCGGGTGATGCGTTCCTTCGCGTTGACCACGGTGCCCGCGAGTTTCACCCGGGCGGCGCCGGCCTGGGCCTGCGCCTCCAGCCGGTTGCTCGGCACCACGCCGAGGCGGCGGAGCACGGTGGCGTAGGCGTCGAGCGGGTGGGCGGTGAGGTGGAAGCCCACGGCCTCGGCCTCGTAGCCCAGCCGGTCCAGCGGCTGCCAGTCGGCCACGTCGGGCAGGCGCAGCGGTTCGGGGCCGGCCTCGCCGCCGAACAGGCCGATCTGGCCGCTGCCTTTTTCCTCCGTGGTGGCCTGGGCGCGGCGCAGGATGGTTTCGGCGGCGCCGAACACCTGGGCGCGGTTGCCCACCAGCCCGTCGAACGCGCCGGCCTTGGCCAGGTTCTCCACCTGCATGCGGTTGAGCTGGCGGGGATCGACGCGCTGGGCGAGATCGGCGAGGTCGGCGAAGGGGGTTTCGCCGCGCACCGCCTCGATCGCCTGCATCGCCGACACGCCCACCCGCTTCACCGCGGCCAGGGCGTAGCGGATGGCAAGCTTGCCGGCCGCATCACGCTCCAGCACGAAATCGGCGCCGGAGCGGTTGATGTCCGGCGGCAGCACGGCGATGCCCATGCGCGCCGCTTCCTGGCGCAGGGCGGCGAGCTTGTCGGTGTTGTTCACCGCGAGGCTCATGCAGGCGGCGATGAAGGCTTCGGGGTGGTTGGCCTTCATCCAGGCGGTCTGGTAGGCGACCAGGGCGTAGGGGGCCGCGTGGCATTTGTTGAAGCCGTAATCGGCGAAACGAGCCATCAGGTCGAAGATTTCCGAGGCCTTGGCGGCATCGACGCCGCGTTCCCGGGCGCCGGAGCAGAACAGCTCGCGCTGGGCGTCCATCTCGCTGCGGATCTTCTTGCCCATGGCCCGGCGCAGCAGGTCGGCCGCGCCGAGGCTGTAGCCCGCCAGGGTCTGGGCGATCTGCATCACCTGTTCCTGGTACACCATGATCCCGTAGCTCTCGGCCAGGATGTCGTGGATCGCCGGGTGCGGCGCCTGCCAGGGCTCGCCGTGCTTGCGCTGGCAATAGGCGGGGATGCTGGCCATCGGGCCGGGGCGGTAGAGGGCGACGGCGGCGACGAGGTCCTCGAACCGGTCGGGCCGCATCTGGCGCAGCACGTCGCGCATGCCCTGGCCTTCGAACTGGAACACGCCCGCGCTGTCGGCGCGTTGCAGCATGTCGAAGGTCTTGGGGTCGTCCAGCGGCAATTGGCCGAGATCGACGCTGACCCCCTCGCGGGCGAGATAGGCCACGGCGCGCTTGAGGATGGTCAGCGTGGTCAGGCCCAGGAAGTCGAACTTCACCAGCCCGGCCTGCTCCACGTATTTCATGGAGAACTGGGTGACCAGGAAGTCCGATTTCGGGTCGCGATAGATCGGCACCATCTCGACCAGCCGGCGGTCGCCGATCACCACGCCGGCGGCATGGGTGCTGGCGTGGCGATACAGGCCCTCGAGTTGGAGGGCGATTTCCATCAGCCGGGCGATGGCCTCGTCATCGACGCGCATCTGCTGCAGCTTGGGCTCGCCGTCGATGGCCTGCTGCAGGGTGACCGGCTTGGCCGGGTTGTTGGGGATGAGCTCGGCGACGCGGTTGACCTGGCCGAACGGCATGCCCAGCACGCGGCCGACATCGCGCACCGCGGCCCGGGCCTGGAGCTTGCCGAAGGTGATGATCTGGGCGACGCGGTCCTCGCCATATTCGCGGCGGACATAGGCGATCACCTCGTCGCGCCGGTCCTGGCAGAAATCGATGTCGAAATCCGGCATCGAGATGCGTTCGGGGTTGAGGAAGCGCTCGAACAGCAGGTTGAAGCGCAGCGGGTCGATATCGGTGATGGTCAGCGCCCAGGCGGTGACGGAGCCGGCGCCGGAGCCGCGGCCGGGGCCGACGGGAATGTCGTGCGCCTTGGCCCATTGGATGAAGTCGGCGACGATGAGGAAGTAGCCAGGGAAGCCCATCTTGGAGATGACGCCGAGCTCGTATTCCATCCGCTCGGCGTAGCGGGCGCGGGTGGGTTGGTCGGCGCCGATGGCGTCCATGCGCGCGGCCAGGCCCTCGGCGGCCATGGCGCGGACGGTCTCCTCCTCCGTGCTGCCCGGCCGGACCTTGGGGCAGACCGGCAGCAGCGGCTTGCGGCTCTCGGCCATGACCGCGCATTGCCGGGCGATGGCCAGCGTGTTGTCGCAGGCTTCCGGCAGGTCGGCGAACAGCCGGCGCATCTCGGCGGGCGGCTTGAACCAGTGTTCTTCCGTGACCCGGCGACGGTCGCGCTCGGAGAGCAGGCGGCCCTCGGCGATGCAGAGCAGGGCGTCATGCGCCTCGTACATCGCCGGGCTGGCGAAGAAGCAGTCGTTGGTGGCGACCAGCGGAAGGTGGGCCGCGTCGGCCAGCGCGATCAGGCCGGGTTCGATGGCCGCTTCCACGGCCAGTCCGTGGCGGTGGAGTTCCACCGCCACGCGGTCCGGGAAGGCCTCGCGCAGCGCGTGCAGCAGGCGCTCGGCCTCCTCGCGCTGGCCCTCGGCCAGCAAGCGGGCGACCGGGCCGTTGGTGCCGCCGGTCAGCAGGGTGAGGCCGGCGGCGTGGGCGGCGAGGCGGTCGAGCGCGATCTGCGGCTTCAGGCCGGGCTCGGTCTCCAGGAATCCGGCGGAGGAGATGCGCTGGAGATTGGCGTAGCCCTCGGCATCGCGCGCCAGCACCACCAGCGCGTCCGGCGCCAGGCGGGGATTGTCGGCGCGGGCCAGGGCGATCTGGCAGCCCATGATCGGCTGCACGCCCTTGCCGACGCAGGCCTGGCTGAATTCCAGCGCGCCGAACAGATTGCCGCTGTCGGTGATCGCCACGGCGGGCATCCGGGCCTCGCGCGCCAGGGCGGCGAGCTTGTCGGCCTTGATCGCGCCTTCGCTGAGCGAATAGCTGGAATGGGCGCGCAGGTGGACAAAACCGTCCTTCACGCCGCCACCACCCGGCCCTCACGCAGCGTCACCGTGCGGTCCATGCGCGCGGCGAGGTCGGGGTTGTGGGTGGCGATCAGCGCGGCCACGCCGTGGCGACGCACGCCGTCGAGCAGCGCGTCGAACACCGCGCCGGAGGTGCCGGTGTCGAGATTGCCGGTCGGCTCGTCGGCCAGCAGCACGCGGGGGGCGTTGGCCAGGGCGCGGGCGATGGCGACGCGCTGCTGCTCGCCGCCGGAGAGCTTGCCGGGCCGGTGGCCGGTGCGGGCGGCGAGGCCGAACAGGGTGAGCAGGTCGCGCGCCCGCGCCTCCGCCACGCGGCGGGATTTTCCGGCGATCATCTGCGGCAGCACCACGTTCTCCAGCGCCGTGAACTCCCCGAGCAGGTGGTGGAACTGGTACACGAAGCCGATGGAGTCGCGGCGGATGGCGGTGCGTTCGCCGTCCGGCAGCGCGCCGGCATCGCGGCCATCGACCAGCACCTGCCCGCCATCGGGCTTCTCCAGCAGCCCCGCCAGATGCAGCAGGGTGGATTTGCCGGTGCCGGAGGGCGCGACAAGGGCGACGATCTCGCCGGCATGCAGGGTGAGGTCGGCGCCGGTCAGCACCGGCAGCTCGCCCTCGCCCGCGCGATACACCCGCCGCACGCCGCGCAGCTCGAGCGGTTCACTCATTGCGCAGCGCCTCCACCGGATCGGTCCGCGCCGCCCGCCAGCTCGGGTAGAGCGTCGCGAGCAGCGAGAGGGCCAGCGCCATGCCCACCACCTGCATCACCTCGTGCCATTGCAGCACGGCCGGCAGGCGGCTGAGGAAATAGACTTCGGGGTTGAACAGATTGGTGCCGGTCAGGCTTTCCAGCCAGCCGCGGATGGTCTCGATGTTCAGGCAGAACACCACGCCGAGCAGCGTGCCCGCCAGTGTGCCGGCGACACCGACGAAGGCGCCGCACATCAGGAAGATGCGCATGATCGCGCCCGAGCTCGCCCCGACCGTGCGCAGCACCGCGATGTCGCGCGTCTTGTCCTTCACCATCATGATCAGCGAGGAGACGATGTTGAAGGCGGCGACCAGGATGATGAGGGTGAGGATGAGGAACATCACGTTCCGCTCCACCTCCACCGCCGCGAAGAAGCTGTTGTTGCTCTGCGTCCAGTCGATCACCCGCACCCGCTCGCCGCGCAGCAGCTCGCGGATGCGGGCGCTGACTTCGGGGACGCGGTCCGGGTTGGTGGTGAAGACCTCGATCTGGCTCACCGCGTCGGGCAGGCGGAAGAAGATCTGGGCGGCTTCCAGCGGCAGATAGACGAAGCTGGTATCGGCCTCGTTGAATCCCACCTGGAACACGGCGCGCACCGTATAGGCCTTGATGCGCGGCACGGTGCCGAAGGCGGTGGCGGAGCCCTGGGGCGAGACCAGGGTGAGCTTGTCGCCCACCCCGATGCCGAAGCGCTGGGCGAGGCCGAGGCCGATCGCCACGGCGTCGTCGCCCTTGAACCCATCGAGCGTGCCCATGCGGATATTGTTGGAGACCGCCGTCATCTTGCGCAGATCGGCCTCGCGCACGCCGCGCACCAGCCCGCCGAGCGCGCCGCCGCGATCGGTGGTCAGCAGCACCTGGCCCTCGGCGACGGGCATGGTGAAGGTGACGCCGGGCACGGCATCGATGCGCTTGGCCATCGCGTCGAACCCGGTGATCGGCGCGTTGACGGCGCCGTAGATGCCCAAATGGCCGTTCACGCCGAGGATGCGGCCGAGCAGTTCCTGGCGGAACCCGTTCATCACGCTCATCACGATGATCAGCGTGGCCACGCCGAGCGCGATGCCGACCAGGGAGAAGATGGCGATGACCGAGACGAAGCGCTCGCCCTTGCGCGCGCGCAGATAGCGCGCGGCCACCATGCGCTCAAACGCGCCGAACATCGCTCAGCCGATCTGGGCCAGGGCGGATTCCGCGGCGATCTCGTGCCGCTCGCCGGTGGCGCGGCGCTTCAGCTCCACCGTGCCGGCCGCCGCCCCGCGCGGGCCGACGATTATCTGCCAGGGATGGCCCATCAGGTCGGCATCGGCGAATTTCTGGCCGGCACGGGCGTCGCGGTCGTCGTACAGCGCCTGGCCGGCGAGGCCCGCGTAGAGCTGCTCGCACAGCCGGTCGCAGGCGGCATCGCCCACCTTGAGGTTCAGGATCGCCGCCTTCCAGGGCGCCACCGAGTCCGGCCAGATGATGCCGGACTCGTCGTGGAACGCCTCGATCAGCGCGCCGACCAGGCGAGACACGCCGATGCCGTAGCTGCCCATGTGCGGGGTGATCGCCGCCCCGTCGGGCCCCGCGACGGACAGGCCCATCGGCGCGCTGTATTTGGTGCCGAAATAGAAGATGTGGCCGACCTCGATGCCCCTGCCCTCGCGCTTGTCCGCCACCTTCGCCCAGGCCGCCTCGTCGTGCTTCTCGTCGGTGGCGGCGTAGGGGGTGGTCATGCTCGCGTAGAAGCGGGCGAGGTCGTCCTCGGAGTCGAAGCTGAAGGCGGACGGCGAGGTGTCGATCGCCTCGAAGGCGGCGTCGTAGAACACCTGGCTCTCGCCGGTGGGGGCGAGGATGATGAATTCGTGGCTGAGATCGCCGCCGATCGGCCCGGTATCCGCGGCCATGGGAATGGCCTTCACGCCCAGGCGGCGGAAGGTGCGCATATAGGCCAGCATCATCTTGCGGTAGCTGACCACGGCGCCCGCGTGGTCGAGGTCGAAGCTGTAGGCGTCCTTCATCAGGAACTCGCGCCCGCGCATCACGCCGAAGCGCGGGCGCACCTCGTCGCGGAACTTCCACTGGATGT
>CAMFLK010000247.1 GCA_945957135.1 uncultured Rhodospirillales bacterium | reverse complement strand
GGCCTCCACCGCCGCGTCCTGGCTCTCGAAGATGCGGGCCTTGCCGGTGAACTTCAGGATGGAGGCGTCGACGCCCGCCGTCTTCACGATGCAGCCGTCCAGCGCGATGTTGCCGTAGAGCACGGCCAGCCCGCCATCCTTGCTGAAGGCGTGCTCGGCGTCGCGGATCACGCCGGCGCTGCGATCGTCGTCCAGCGCCTCCCAGCGCGAGGCCTGGCTGAACGCCACCTGGGTGGGCACGCCGCCGGGTGCGGCGCGGTAGAATTCGGCGACGGTCGCGCTGTCGCCGCGCTTGATGTCCCAGCGGGCCAGCGCCTCGCCCAGCGTGGGGGCATGGACGGTGCCCACGCCGGTATCGAGCAGCCCGGCGCGGTCGAGCTCGCCCAGGATGCCCATGATCCCGCCGGCACGATGCACGTCCTCCACATGCACGTTGGCCACCGCGGGCGCCACCTTGCACAGCACCGGCACCCGGCGCGACAGCCGGTCGATGTCCTTCATGGTGAAGTCCACCCCGGCTTCCTCGGCCGCGGCCAGCAGGTGCAGCACGGTGTTGGTCGATCCGCCCATGGCGATGTCCAGCGCCATCGCGTTCTCGAAGCTGGCGCGCCCGGCGACGGCGCGGGGCAGCACGGAAGCGTCGTCGTCCTCGTAGTATTTGCGCGCGAGATCGACGGCGGTGCGCCCGGCTTCCAGGAACAGCGACTTGCGGTCGGCATGGGTGGCCAGCACCGTGCCGTTGCCGGGCAGGCCGAGGCCGAGCGCCTCCACCAGGCAGTTCATCGAGTTCGCGGTGAACATGCCGGAGCAGGAGCCGCAGGTGGGGCAGGCCGAGCGCTCCACCGCCTCCACCTCGGCACTCGCCACCCGGTCGTCGGCGGCGACGATCATCGCGTCGATCAGATCGACCGCGCGCTTCACCCCGGCGCTGATCACCTTGCCCGCCTCCATCGGCCCGCCGGAGACGAACACGGTGGGGATGTTCAGGCGCATCGTCGCCATCAGCATGCCCGGCGTGATCTTGTCGCAGTTGGAGATGCACACCAGCGCGTCGGCGCAATGGGCATTCACCATATATTCCACGGCATCGGCGATCAGCTCGCGCGAGGGCAGGCTGTAGAGCATGCCGTCATGGCCCATGGCGATGCCGTCATCCACGGCGATGGTGTTGAACTCCTTGGCGATGCCCCCGGCCGCCTCGATCTCGCGGGCCACCATCTGGCCGAGATCCTTCAGGTGCACGTGGCCGGGCACGAACTGGGTGAAGGAGTTGGCGATGGCGATGATCGGCTTGCCGAAATCCTGGTCCGTCATGCCCGTGGCGCGCCACAGCGCGCGGGCGCCGGCCATGTTGCGGCCATGGGTGGTGGTGCGGGAACGGTAAGCAGGCATGGCTTTCCTCCGGGAATCCGGCATCTGAACCAAAGCGCGCGGCGCTGTCCATCGCGGCGCGACGCATATCAGCCGCCGCGAGGAAATGGGCGCGATCCCCCGCGCATTTCAACGCCACATGCATGAGCCATAGGCCTGGCGCACGCATTCCCCACCGGGCCGGATGGAAACATATGGGCGCCAACCGATTGGAGTGCCCCGATGAAGACCCTGTATCGCGCCGCCATCCTCGCCGTCGCCCTCGGCCTGCTCGCCAGCATGGCCGCGGCCGTCGCCTATGCCGCGCCCGCCCATATCGCCGCCATCGACCCCGCGGCGCCGGAGATGGCGTTCACCGCCTGATCGCCGATACAACGTCGCCGCACGAAGGAGCGACGACGTGACCGACGCCCAGACCGAATTGCAGCGCCTGCTGGAGATCATGGCGGCCCTGCGCGCCCCCGATGGCTGCCCGTGGGACCGGGTGCAGGATTTCGCCAGCATCGCCCCCTACACGATCGAGGAAGCCTACGAGGTGGCCGACGCCATCGCCCGGCGCGACTTCGCCGCCCTGCCGGACGAGCTGGGCGACCTGCTGTTCCAGGTGGTCTATCACGCCCGCATGGCCGAGGAAGAAGGCCGCTTCGCCTTCGCCGACATCGCCCGGTCCATCGCCGACAAGATGGTCCGCCGCCATCCCCATGTGTTCGGCGAGGAAGCCGCCCGCGAAGCCGGCATGCACAGCGCCGCCTGGGAGGAGCAGAAACGCGCCGAGCGCGCCGCCCGCGCCGAGACCGGCACGCTCGCCGGCATCCCCGTGGGCCTGCCCGCCCTCACCCGCGCCGTGAAACTCACCGCCCGCGCCGGCCGGGTGGGGTTCGACTGGCCGGACGCCCACGCCGTGCTCGCCAAGCTCGCCGAGGAAACCGCCGAGCTGGAACGCGAACTGGCCAGCGCGAATGCCGACCGGCTGGAGGACGAGCTGGGCGACATGCTCTTCGTGCTCGCCAACCTCGCCCGCAAGCTGAAACTGGACCCCGAATCCGCCCTGCGCCGCGCCAACGCCAAATTCGCCCGCCGCTTCGGCCGGGTGGAGGCGATGCTGGCGGCGGAAGGCCGCACGCCGGCGGACGCCACGCTGGCGGAGATGGAAGCGGGCTGGCAGGCCGCGAAGGCGGAGGAAGGATAGGCAATCTGATTATGTCTTCCCACAACCACTTGTCATGACAAAGTGGTGTCGGCCCGACGTCAGATTAACCATTCGGGGATGATCGCTGCTGAAGATGAAGCACCGCCGCTTGAAAGCTGACGCCATTCACCTTCAGCAGAAACTGAGCAAGCCCGGCCTGCTCTGCCGTGACAAACGCGCTACTTACGACGCAGGTGATCGCCATACGTCCCAGACCGGGAAGCGGCGGAGGGATCTCAGGCAACGCCATGGCGTGCTCGGGCCAGACAGTCCCATGGGGCATTCGCACCTCTGCACGGATATCCTCCGGAGAAGGGAGACCGACCGGCCAGGATATCCAACCCACCGCGGCAAGCCGAGGAAATGTGACCGGGAACTGATCGAGGATCAGATTTGCAGGGAAAACGCCCACATAGGTGGCGCTACCCGAAACTTCCTGCCTTACGTCCTCACAAAAAATTCCATGAACCGAGTAGGCCGCCATGTGGCGTTTGGAGTTTTTTTTATCCACGTCAGCTTCTCGCGTCGGCATTTACAAGTCCTGGCGTGGAAGACCCGATAGAGTGTGAGGGTTGATTGAGCGCATGGGGCAGGGATGCCTCCGACTTGGCATTCGCCATCAGCAGACTATTGGAAACCCGATAATAATTCGGCCGATGATGGGGTGACTGATCGTCAGGTCGAATATCGACCACGAATTTACGCCCCATCGCAAAAGCCAATGCCGCTGCCGTCGATGCTCTAATATCACCGTCGTTGCGAAGTTGGCGGCTGACCGCACTGGTGGAAATGTCCAACCGCCGGGCAAGCTCGGCTGGACCTATCTTCTCTTCGTGCGCGGCTTGCATCAGCAGGCCGCGCAAATCATGCACGAAGTCCATCACCGCGGCTGCCAGTGGATGGCGCTCCACAGGCTGGGCTGGCCCACCCAGATTGGTGAGCAACTGCTCTAGAGCTTGCTCTTCAGTCAGTGACGAGGGCGCTGACATGGGTGGTTCCGTCGATTTCCGATGAGAGGAGGTAGGGCATGAACGAATCATGAATACGTTGAGCTACAAGCTGATAAGGGTCCGGAGTGCTCGGCGGCGGATTCTTCAGGGCGGCGACAGGAACGAGGTGGCAAGCGATGAACACATTGGGGCCCGTGAACATGCCAAAAGTTCGAGTGTGACGAGTTCGCATCTCGACAACCATGTGGTGTGGCGGATTCATGCGCTTGAAGACCGGCCGCACATTGTTCGGGTAGGCACATCCGATCCGTATTCGCGCCGTTCCCTTCACATAATTTTCCACGAGCGCCTCCACCACGTCCCGCTGGGTGACCCGCCCCCAGGCATATGTAGGGCCGAGCGCCCGCAATTCCTGCTCCCATGGCCTTGTGTAATAGAAAAACCGCATGGGCAACGCGGCGCCCTGCGGTGACCACGCAACCACCACATTACGGGCAACAAGTTGCTGCACGGTGAACATATAAGTCAACTCACAGCTCGGGGAGTCTGCATCGCAGCAAGCGTGCAGGCATCCCCGAGGTCAACACGGTAGAAAAATATCAGTTATAGCAGTTCAGCGGCAGCACCCGCCCCCGCACTTCCTCCACGATATCCGCGGTCGATTTCTGATCGGACGAATTGGAGAAGCTCAGTTGCACGCCGAGCGACTGGGCGAACTGCCGCGCCGCCTCCGCCTTCACCGCGAAGTTCACGTTCTGCACCGTCCGCCCCGCCCGGGCACTCAGCGCGGCCACGGCCACCCCGATCACCTGGCCCCGGTTGTCGAACACCGGCCCGCCGGAATTGCCGGACTGGATCGGCGTCTGCATCTGGAACTGCGAGCCGTTGCTGCCCCGGCTCTCCGTGGCGCTCACGATGCCCTCCGTCACCGTCAGCGCGCCCAGCGAGCTGCGCAGCGGGTAGCCGATCACGATCGCCGTCTCCCCCGGCCGCAGCGCCCGCTCCGGCGAGCGGAAATCCAGCGCCGGGGTGGTCACGCCGGTCTGCTGCAGGATCGCCAGATCCTCCGTGGTGTCCTGCCCGACGATGCGCAGCGGCAGGATGCCGGAACTGCCGCGGTCGATCGCCACGGACTTGCAGCCATACACCACATGGTTGTTGGTCAGCACATGCCCGTCGCGGCTGATGAAGAAGCCGGTGCCGGTGGACAGCAGGATGCCCGGCCGCGGCCCCGCCACCTCCACCACCGGAAACTTGCAGACATCGATCTTGTCGATCTCCTGGTCCACCTCGTTGTCGAACGTGGCCTTCAGATCCCAGATGCAGCCGCCCGCCTGCGGCAGGGGAATGGCGACGCGATCGCCCGGATGAATCACCGATCCCTGGGGCATGCGGCTGGCACTCCAGCCCTGCTGGTCCGACGGATCGACCTGCACCTCGGTCAGCGGCACGCGATAGCGGTTCAGCACCACCACGCCCTTGCCCTGATTGGCCTGCTGCTGCTGCTGCACCGGCGGGCGCACCTGCTGCTGGGCGCTGTTGCCACCGGACGATCCGCCCCCGCCTCCGGAAGGCGGCGCGCCAGGACCCGCGAAGGACTGGCCGGAGAGCACGCAGAAATTCACCCGGTAGCGATCCTCATAGATATTGCCGGGGAACACCGCGCGGATGTCGTAGGCGCACTGGTTGGGATTGGGCAGCGCGACATCCGCCGATTCGTCCTTGCCCAGCTCACGCGGCAGCCGGTTTGGGCCGAAGCTCTTGGACTCGTTGCTCGGGCTCATCAGCACCTGCAGCAGCCGCGGGCCGCCGACATTCTTGATCGCCACCTGCGCCGGCGGCCGCTGGGCCGCGTTGGCCGGCGGCGGGGCGGCGAACTGCATGTCGGAGAAGGCACAGACATTCATGTTCAGCCGGGTGGAGTTCTGCTCGCCCTGATACACGGCCTGCAGCTTGTACTGGCAGCCATCGCCCGGCGGCAGCCGCATCATCACGCGCTGGCCGGGCGCGATGGTGCCGCTCAGCCGGTTGTTGCCCCATTCCGTGGAATCCGCTTTCGCCGCGTAGAAGCGCACGATCGGCACGGTGCCGGCATTGACGATCTCGAAATCGGTCTGGCCGAGCTGCTGGTTCTGCGCTCGCGCGCCCCCGGAGAGCAGCGTTGCCGCCACGCCGGCCAGCGCCAGCACTCGGACTGAAAAGCCTGCGCGCATCGGTGAAATGTCCCTGCGAGAGCCCTGCCGCGAGAGTATTCGATCCGTCCGGCCGCGTTCAAGGCGCGCCACCGCAACGTTACCCGCCTTCGCCCAGGTCATGATATCCACCCCCCATGCCGCCCGTCCCGCTCCCCCTCGCCCGCCCCGACCGGACCGAGCTGGTCCGCCGCGCCGCCGCCCGCTTCTGCGGCCAGATGGGCTGGGCACCGGTCCACGAAATGCCCCTGCCCAACGGCCGCCGCGCCGACATCATGGCGCTGCGCCCGGACGGCGGCTTCGCCTGCATCGAAGTGAAATCCGACGCGGCCGACTTCCTGGTGGACAGCAAATGGCCGGAATACCGCACCTTCTGCGACGCGCTCTACTTCGCCGTGGACGAAAACTTCCCCCTGCCCCTGCTGCCCGAAGAAACCGGCCTGATCGTCACCGCCCACCTGGAAGCCGCCCTGCTGCGCGACGCCCCCACCCACCCCATGCCCCCCACCCGCCGCCGCACCATCCTGCTGCGCTTCGCCCGCCTCGCCGCGGTGCGCCTCGCCACACTCGAAGACCCCGCCGGGAGCGCGGGACTGCTGGCGGCGCTGCGGGCGGAGTGAGGCAGGAAGGAAGGAAGGAAGGAAGGAAGGAAGGAAGGAAGGAAGAAGAAAGCAGTTCTTTTTTGAAAAAAAGAACCAAAAAACTTTTACTCGTTTGGCTTGTACATGCGGCATCGCCTCGGGAATCACCCAAGGTTTTGAAAATTCCAGGGTTTTACGGGTCAGGCCCAGCCAGGGTCTTCCCACCAGCGCGCCCTGACGATCCGGCGCGGG
>CAMFLK010000246.1 GCA_945957135.1 uncultured Rhodospirillales bacterium | reverse complement strand
GCCCTGATCGGCGCGGCGGCGGGCGGCGCGCTGGGGGCGGCCGGCGGCTACTGGAGCGCGGTGCAGCAGCAGCGCCGCGACCAGGCCGGGATGTACGCCCAGGTGCAGGGCGACCTCACCAACGAGAACGCGCAGATCGACAAGACGCTGCTCGCCTTCAACCAGCTGCAGGACTGCCGCTATCGCCAGGCCCAGCAGGTCCGCGCCGACTACGCGGCCGGGCGGATCGACCGCACCGTGGCCCAGGCACGGATGAACGGGTTGCGCGCGCAGGCGATGAACGACCTCGCCATCGCGCGGCGGATCAACGACCAGATCCAGGGCCGCGCCCAGCAGTTCGACGTGGCGGCCGAGAACCTCTCGCCCGGCGCCCAGGCGCAGATCCAGGCCCGCGCGCCGGCCGCCCGCCCCGCCACGGTGCGCCGCCAGGTGGCGATGAAGCTGAACCCGGAGACCAACGGCCCGCAGCTCGGCACGCTGAAGGCGAAGGACCAGGTGACGGTGACCGGCACCGAGAAGGGCTACGCGGTGGTGCAGACCGCTTCCGGCGAGCGCGGCTACGTGCCGCTGACCGAACTGCAAGGCCCCGGCGCCGCCCCGCCCCCGCCGCCACCCCCGGTCGCCGCCGGCGGCAACAGCCAGGAAGTGGCGACGCTGGCCGGCAGCAACGCGGCCCGGCGCGACGCCTTCGCCCAGCGCGTCTCGGTGTCCGAATCCGCGGCCGCGAAAGGCTTCGAGCTGGCGGGATGATACCGGCGATGCGAAGCGACGACTCTTCCGTCGCTGAGCGGCGCCGGTATCGCGCGCCGGGTTGGCCGGCGGCGGCGCGCCAGATAATGATCCGCGCCGCTCTCCTGGCGGTCGTCCTGCTGCTGCTCGGCGCGCCCTCATGGGCCGGCGAGCCGCCACAGGCGCCGCTGCTCCGCATCGAGGCCGGCGGGCATATCGGCGCCGTGCCGAAGCTGGCGGTCGATGCCGCCGGCAGCCTGATGGCCAGCGCCAGCTACGACAAGACGGTGCGGCTGTGGTCGCTGCCTGAGGGCACGCCGCGCGGGGTGCTGCGCCCGCCGGTGGGGCCGGGGCAGGAGGGGGAGCTCTACGCCGTCGCCCTCACGCCCGACGGCCGCCGCGCCTTCGTCGCCGGCGCCACCGGCGGCAGCTGGGACGGCAGCTTCAGCATCTATGTGTACGACACCGCGAAGCAGAGCCTGATCGGCCTGCTCGGCGGCCTGCCCTCGCCGGTGTACGACCTCGCCGTCTCGCCCGACGGCCGTTTCTTCGCCGCCGGCCTCGCCCAGGGCGGCGTGCGGGTGTGGGAAGCCGCGACGGGCAAGCCGGTGTACGAAGACCGCGCCTATGCCGGCCCGGTGCGCGGCGTGGTGATGGACGGGCAGGGCCGCCTGTATGCCGCCGGCGCCGACGGCCGCGTCCGCCTCTACGACCCCGCCGGCCGCAAGCTGGCCGACGCCGCGCCCCCCGGCGGCCTGCGCCCCTGGGGCCTGGCCCTCTCGCCCGACGGGTTCCTGCTGGCGGTGACCAGCGAGACCGCGGACAAGCAGGGCCGCATGCGGGTGGACGTGCTCAACGCCCGCTCCCTCGTGCCGGTCTTCGCGCCGGACACCTCGGGCCTGGCGGGTGAGGGGCTGCTCACCGTGTCCTGGGCGGCGGACGATCGCGGGGGCGTGCAGCTTCTCGCCGGCGGCTACGCGCATGGGGCGGCCGGCTACGTCATCCGCCGCTGGGGCGATTACGGCCTGGGCGGCTTCACCGACCTGCCGGCGGCCAACGACACCATCCGCTCCATCGTCGCCGTGCCCGGCGGCGGCGCGGTGTTCAGCAGCGAGGACCCCGGCTGGGGCCGCCTCGCCCCGGACGGACGCACCCTGCGCCGCCCCGCCCCGCCGATGGCGGACATGCGCCCGGCCCGCGACAAGCGCCTCGCCCTCTCGCCCGACGGCGCGGTGGTGGAATTCGCCACCCGCACCGGCCTCGAACGCTTCTCCCTCGCCAGCCGCAGCCTCGCCCCCGCCGCCACGCCGGACAATTCCCTCGCCGCCGCCCGTACCTCCGCCCCCGGCCTCGCGCTCGACGGCTGGCGCGACACCAACGCGCCCCGGCTCAACAACCAGAAACTCGCCCTCGAACCCGGCGAGTTCGCCCGCAGCGTGGCCATCTCGCCCGACAACGCCGCCATCCTGCTGGGCACCGACACCCATCTCCGCCTGTTCGGCAAGGACGGAAACCAGATCGCCGCGGTCGATACCCCCACCCCCGCCTGGGCCGTCGCCATCGCCAGCAGCGGCAAGGTGGCGCTCGCCGCCCTGCTCGACGGCTCCGTGCGCTGGTACGGCCTGACGCCGGACGCCATGCTCGCCGAACGCGCCGCCCTGTTCGCCCATGCCGACGGCCAGCGCTGGGTGCTGTTCACCCCCGAAGGGTTCTTCGACCACGCCGATCGCGGCGGCAACGACCTCGTCGGGGTGCAGCTCAACCGCGCCCGCAACCAGCAGCCGGAATGGGTCTCGCTGTCCCAGGCCTACCGCGTGCTCTACGCCCCCGCCGTGGTCCGCGCCCGCCTGCTCGGCGACCCCGCGCCGGCCACCGCCCGCCTCGCCGAACTCGGCGACCTCCGCGCCCGCATGGCCCGCCAGCCGCTCGCCGAGATCGCCGGGCTGTGCGCGGTGCGCGAAGACGGCGCCTGCGCCAAGCTCGACCTCAAGCCCGGCCAGCCCGCCACCCTGCCCGAAGGTGCCGCCCATGTGCGGCTGGACGTGAAGGTCACCGAACGCGGCCTGGGCATCGGCCCGCTCGACAGCTTCGTCAACGACCGCAACGCCGGCCGCAGCGCGCCCCCCGCGCCCGGCGCTATCACCACCGTCGATCTGCCGGTCGATCCCGGCCCCAACACCATCCAGCTCCGGGTTTACGACAAGGCCGGCACCGTCTTCACCGAAACCCCGCCGATCACCCTGCTGCCCACCGGCCCACCCGTCGCCGCCGGCCGCGGCCGGCTGTTCGTGCTGGCCGTGGGCATCGACACCTACGCCAATCCCAGCCTGAAACTGAACTACGCGGTGGCCGACGCCCAGACCTTCACCGACATGGTCCGCGCCCGGGCCAGCGGCCTGTTCCGCTCGGTGGACATCACCTTCCTGAAGGATTCCGAAGCCAGCAAGGCCGGAATCCTCGCCGCCTTCGACCGGCTGGGCAAGGAAATCCGCCCCTCCGACACGTTCCTGTTCTACGTCGCCAGCCACGGCGTGCGCGACGACGACGGCCGCTTCATGCTCATCCCCGCCGACCTGTCGGACATCTCCAGCTACCAGGCGATGGGCCGCCAGGCGATCGACGAATCCACCCTGGTCGGCGCCCTCTCGCGCATCGAGGCACGCGACGCCCTGCTGTTCCTCGACACCTGCCACTCCGGCCAGGTCACCGCCGACAACCTCGCCAATGTCGGCCACGAAACCGGCCGCTACCTGCTCGCCGCCTCCTCCTCCGTCCAGGAAGCGCTGGACAGCTACGACAACCGCAACGGCGTGTTCGTCTATGCGATGAAGGAAGCCGTCACCGGCCGCGCCGGCCAGGACGCCGACGGCAACCTCGGCGCCCTCGCCCTCGGCGAATACGTCTCCCGCCGCGTCGGCCAACTCGCCCGCGAAAAAGGCCACGAACAAGACGCCGTGTTCCGGGCGGCGCAACGCGACCTGCGGAGCTTTCCGGTGGTGCATGTGAGGAAGTAGGAAGGAAGAAAGCGGTTCTTTTTTGAAAAAAAGAACCAAAAAACTTTTTATCTATTGGAACCGTGCGTCGGCACTATTGTACGAACTCTCAATTTCGTCATGGACGGGCTTGACCCGTCCATCCACGGGGTGGGGCTCCGCCATGCGGTGATGGCTTCGCACGAGGCCGAATCCCACGGCCAAGACGGGGGTAATGGGGTGGGTACACGCGCCATCGCCTCGGGAATCACCCCAAGGTGAAAAGCGCGACGGGCTTGGCTGGAGGTGAAGCGGGAAAGGCTCAGGCTGCGACGGGAACCCGCGTCATCCCGACCATTCGGCCGCGAGGGACGGGGCGAAAGCCTGGCGTTTGAGGGTCGCCCGGACCGGCCGGATGAAGCGCCGGCGACGTGCCGGGCGGAGCGGGTGGACTTCCGGTTCCGGCGCGCCGGTCTCGCGGCCGCGCGGGGCAGGGAACAGGCAAGGCAGACGCGGCCCGCGCGGCTTCACGGCCCCTTGCATGCGGGCGGCGGCCGGGCGCGGTTCCGGTTCGGGCGGGGGCGGCGGCAAGGTGCCGGCCTTCCACATCGCGAAGATATCGTCCAGCCGGCCCATCGTGCCGTGCAGCTTGGCGAAGAAACCTTCCATCATCTCCCGCTCTTCCCGGCCGAGGATCAGCCGCATCCACCAGCTCATCAGCGCGGCGGCGAAGCTCTGCGCGAAGAGGGTGAAAGGGCCGGGCGGGGGCATCAAAAACCTCCTGCATCGAGGGGAAGCCGATACGTCAGGGGAATACATACCGAGGTATGAGGGAAGGTTCAAGAACAAAATTAGGTCTGATCAAGATTTTTTGGGAACCTCGTTCGACCTTCCTCCCGGCTATCGCCCCGTCCGGATTCCCGGCAGGTGCGCCGCCTGACCGGCAAGGTCATCGATCAGCAGGCGGATGCGCGTCACCTTCGCGCGTTGCGGCACGATCAGCATGTTGAAGGGGGTCGGGGGCAGCGAATAGTCCGGCATCAGCGCCATCAGTTCGCCGCTCCGCAGCAGGTCATCGACCAGCCAGCGATGGGCCGGACCGATCCCGCGCGCGGCGCGGAACGCTTCCCGCGCGGCCAACCCGTGATCGACCTGCAGGTCGCCGGTCACGGGGACGGAATACACCCTGCCGTTCGGCCCCGTCAGTGTCAGCGTCTCGCTGCCCGCGACGTTGGACATGCGGATGACGTTGTGCGTCGCCAGGTCATCCGGCCTTTCCGGCCGGCCGCGCGCGGCGAGGTAGGCGGGGGCCGCGACCAGCAGCCGGGTGCTCTCGCCCAGGTGATGCAGTTTCATCGAGCTGTCGGCGAGCGGCCCGAGGCGGAGCGCGATATCGACCCCTTCCTTGACGAGGTCGATCCGCTCGTCGGTCAGGCCGAGATCGACGCGGATGCCGGGATGGCGCGCCTGGAACGCAAAGATCAGGCGCGTGACGTGCAGCACGCCGAGTGCCGCGGTGCAGGAGACGCGGATCGTGCCCGTGGGCGCGCCGCTGACGTCGCGGATTTCCTCGCCCGCCTGTTCGACCAGCCGGAGAACCTGAACGCAGCGCGCGTGGTAGCGGCTGCCTTCCTCGGTCATCGCGACACGGCGGGTCGTGCGGTTGAACAGAGCCGCGCCCACGGCCTGCTCGAGTTCGCGCAGGTGGCGGGTCACGGTCGATTGGCCCGTCCCCATTTCCCTTGCCACGGCGGACAGGTTCCCCCGTTCCGCGACGCGGACGAAGGTGCGCATCCGGTCGAGCGTGACGTCAGATTGATCCATTATTCGGCATTATCATATCCGCTTCCGCCATATATCGGAATGTTCAGCGGGCGGCTAGCTTGCCGATGTCTCTCCCGGCCGAAAGGGTCCGCCATGAACGTGCTTCTCGTGTTCGCCCATCCCGAACCGCGATCGCTGTCCGCCGCGCTGCGCGACGTCGCCGTCCAGGAGCTGGAAGCCGCCGGCCATGACGTGCGCGTGTCCGATCTCTACGCCATGGGCTGGAAGGCGCAGGTCGATCGGGCCGATTTCCCGGCGCTCGGGACGGATGCGCGATTGCTGCCCGCGGCCGCCTCGCGCAACGCGTTCGCGACCGGCACGCTGACGGCGGACGTGCAGGCGGAAATCGCCAAGCTGCTCTGGGCCGATGCACTGATCCTGCAATTCCCGCTCTGGTGGTTCGCCATGCCGGCCATCCTCAAGGGCTGGGTGGATCGGGTTTATGCCTACGGTTTCGCCTATGGCGTGGGGGAGCATAGCGACAGGCGCTGGGGTGACCGCTATGGCGAGGGTTCGCTCGCCGGCCGGCGCGCCATGCTGATTGTCACCGCCGGCGGCTGGGCGGAGCATTACGGCCCGCGCGGCGTCAACGGCCCGATCGACGACCTGCTGTTCCCGATCAACCATGGGATTCTCTACTACCCCGGCTACGACGTGCTGCCGCCCTTCATCACCTACGGCACGGACCGTTACGACGAGGCCAGTTTCGCGGCTGCCGCGCGGCAGTTGCGCGAACGGATGCGGATTTTCGCGGCGACCGCGCCCATCCCGTATCGGCGCCAGAACGGCGGCGACTATCACATCCCGACGATGGAGCTGCGCGCCGGCCTCGGCGCGCCGGGCGCCTCCGGTTTCGCGCTGCATCGGCGCGAAGGCGAGGAATAGGGGAGCCGGCGCCGTTCCCGTTCGTCCGGTATCGCCGGTGCACTCTTCAAATATAGAAAAGTTTTTTGCTTCTTTTTTTCAGGGCCTGTGGGGAATTGGGATTCCCGAGGTCACGAGGCGTGTGATTCATCGTCTG
>CAMFLK010000245.1 GCA_945957135.1 uncultured Rhodospirillales bacterium | reverse complement strand
GCCCAGGTTCTCACGCAGGGCATCGCCGCCTTCCTCGCCGCCCACGCGCCGGAGATCGAAACCCAGGCCCCGCCGCGCGCGGCGCTGAACGGCCACGCGCAATCGCTCGCCGCCACCGTGCCGCCGCGCCCGCCCAGCTTCTGCACCGGCTGCCCGGAGCGGCCGATCTTCTCCGCCCTGTCGCTGGTGCAGCAGGAGCTCGGCCCGCACCACATCGCCGGCGATATCGGCTGCCACCTGTTCGCGCTCAACCAGCCCTTCAACATCGGCGCGACGACGATGGGCTACGGGCTCGGCCCCTCCTCCACCGCCGCGCTGCAGGCGCCGGGCAGCAAGCGCGCGATCTCCGTGATGGGCGATGGCGGATTCTGGCACAACGGCCTGTCCACCGGCATTTCCAACGCCGTGTACAACGAGCACGACAGCGTGGTGCTGGTGGTGGACAACCACTACGCGGCGGCGACCGGCGGGCAGGACATTCCCTCCTCCCGCGCCGACCATCCCGGCCGCAGCACCAACCACCCGATCGAGGACGCGGTGCGCGGCGTCGGCGCCAAATGGGTGCGGCGGATCGACCGCACCTACGATGTCGGCCGCATGCGCGCGGTGATGCGCGAGGCGCTCACCACGGACGAGCCCGGCCCGAAGATCATCATCGCCTCCTCCGAATGCATGCTGAACCGCCAGCGCCGCGAGCGGCCGCAGTTCAACCGCGCGGTGAAGGCCGGGCGGCGCATGGTCAAGCCGCGCTTCGGGGTGGACGAGGATGTCTGCACCGGCGACCATGCCTGCATCCGCCTGTCCGGCTGCCCCTCGCTTTCGGTGAAGAAATCCGCCGACCCGCTCAAGGAGGATCCGGTCGCCGCCATCGATTCCTCCTGCGTCGGCTGCGGCAATTGCGGCGAGGTGGCGGAGGCGGCGGTGCTCTGCCCCTCCTTCTACCGCGCCGATGTGGTGCACAATCCGAACTGGTGGGACCGCGCGCTGGAACGCCTGCGCACCCGCGTGATCGGCGCGCTGCAACGCCGGCGCGACGGAAAACGCCTGATGCTGGCTTGATCGGTATGGACACGCAGGCGCCCGACCGGCTCGATATCCTCGCCGACCGCCCGATCTCCGTCGCCATCCTCGCCATGGGCGGCCAGGGCGGCGGCGTGCTGGCGGACTGGATCGTGGCGCTCGCGGAATCCGCAGGCTTCGTCGCCCAGGCCACCTCGGTGCCTGGCGTCGCCCAGCGCACCGGCGCGACCATCTACTATGTCGAGCTCATCCGCGCGCGCGGCAACCGCAAGCCGGTGCTGTCGCTGATGCCGATGCCCGGCGACGTCGATGTGGTGATCGCCGCGGAGCTGATGGAGGCGGGGCGCGCCATCCAGCGCGGCATCGTCTCGCCGGGCCGCACCACGCTGATCGCCTCCACCCACCGCGCCTTGTCCGTCGCGGAGAAGGTGCATCCCGCCGACGGCGCCGCCGACCCCGCGCCGGTGCTGAAGGCCGCCGCCGAGCTTTCCGCCCGCTTCGTCGGCGCGGACATGCAGGCCATCGCCGAGCGCGCCGGCAGCGTGATTTCCGCCGCCCTGTTCGGGGCGCTGGCCGCCACCCGCACCCTGCCCTTCCCGCGCGAGGCGTTCGAGGCGACGGTGCGCGCCGCCGGCGTCGGCGTGGAGGCCAGCCTGCGCGCCTTCGCCGGCGGCTGGGACGCCGTCGATGCCCCGCCGCCCCCCAGCGCCACCCAGCCGGTCTTCGCCCCCCTGCGCGTCAGCGGCGGCAGCGCGGCGGAGCACGCCGCCCTCACCGAAGCCCTCACCCGCATCGAGCGCGATTTCGCCCCGGAGGCGCAGGACATGCTGCGCCACGGCCTGGCCCGCATGGTGGACTACCAGGACGTCGCCTACGCGCGCGAATATCTCGACCGCGTGGCCGCCCTCGATGCCCGCCTGCACGGCGAGGCCGCCCGCCAGATCGCCGTCGCCATGGCCTATGACGACGTGATCCGCGTCGCCGATCTGAAAACCCGCGCCAGCCGCACCACCCGCGTGGCGCGCGAGGTGGGCGTGCGCGACGGCCAGATTCTCGAAACCACCGAGTTCATGCATCCGCGCGTGGACGAGATGTGCGCCACCATGCCCGCGCCGCTCGGCCGCTTCGTGGAATCCTCAGCCCTGCTGCGGCGTTTCCTCGGCCTGTTCGCCAACGGTGCCCGCGTGCGCACCTCCAGCCTGCACGGCTTCACCCTGCTCTACACCATCGCCGGCATGCGGCGCTGGCGCCGGCGCCTGCTGCGCCATGGGCGGGAAGTGGCGCACATGGAATCCTGGCTCGTCCTGGTCGCCGCCCACTCCGCCGGCGATATCGATTTCGCCCGCGAAATCCTGCGCTGCCGCCGGCTGGTGAAGGGCTACAGCGACACCCATGCGCGCGGCGAAAGCAAGTTCGACCGGGTGATGGCGGCCGTCCCCACGCTCGCCGGCCGGCCGGACGCCGCCGACTGGATGCGCCGCCTGCGCGAGGCGGCCCTCGCCGATGCCGAAGGCAGCGCGCTCGCCGGCGCGCTCGCCACGATCGAAACTTTATAGACGGAGGCTAGCATGTCCCGCTATCGCGGCCATCCCGACGCCATCCGCGCCCTGGTGCGCGAGGGCGAGGTGCATCGCGACGTCTATACCGATCCCGAGCTGTTCGCGGTCGAGATGGAGACGCTGTTCCACAACACCTGGGTCTATGTCGGCCATGCCAGCCAGGTGCCCAAGACCGCCGATTTCATCACCACCACCATCGGCCTCGCCCCGGTGGTGATGACGCGGCACAGCGACGGCAGCATCCGCGTGCTGCACAATCGCTGCCCGCACAAGGGCACGCGCGTGGCCAACGAAGCCTGCGGCAATGCCGGCCGCTTCTTCCGCTGCCCCTACCACGCCTGGGCCTTCCGCACCGACGGCAGCATCGCCGCCATCCCGCTGCCCAACGGCTACGAGCACACCGATTTCAAATCCTCGCCGGCCGCCAAGGGCATGACCCCGGTCGCCGCCGTCCATGTCTATCGCGACTTCGTCTTCGCGCGCCTCGCCGAGGACGGCATCGGCTTCGAGGATTATTTCGGCGACAGCCTGTCCAGCCTCGACAACATGATCGACCGCTCCCCGGTCGGCAAACTCGAAGTCGCCGGCGGCGTTCTTCGCTACATGCACCGCTGCAACTGGAAGATGCTAGTCGAGAACCTGACCGACACCACCCACCCGATGGTCGCCCATGAATCCTCGGCCGGCATGGCCGTCGCGATCGGCAAGCAGCAGCCGGAGGGTGCCCCCAAGCACCCCGCCGTGGAAATCTACGCCCCGTTCATGTCGCCCTATGAGTTCTATGAGGGCATGGGCATCCGCGTCTGGCCGAACGGGCATGGCCATACCGGCGTGTCCCACTCCATCCATTCCGACTATTCCGCGATTCCCGGCTATTTCGACCAGATGGTCGCCGCCTATGGCGAGGATCGCGCCAAGGAAATTCTCGGCACCAATCGCCACAACACCGTCTATTTCCCGAACATGACGATGAAGGGCCCGATCCAGGCGATGCGCATCTTCAAGCCCGTCGCGGTGGACAAGACCCTCGTGGAATCCTGGACCTTCCGGCTGGTGGACGCGCCGGACAAGCTGCTGGAACGCACCCTGCTCTACTCCCGCCTGATCAACGCGCCCACCTCCCCGGTCGGCCACGACGACCTGGAGATGTACGAGCGCGCGCAGGACAGCCTGTCGAGCGACGCCAATCCCTGGGTGAACATGCAGCGCCTGGTTGAACCCACGGAGACCGCCGACGACACCGCCATCGTCAACGGCACCAGCGAGCGCCAGATGCGCAACCAGTTCCGCGCCTGGACCCGCTTCATGGTGCCCGCATGAGCGCCACCGTGAACGCCCCCTCCGACGAGGCGCTGTCGCGCTTCGTGACGCGGGAGGCGCGGCTGATCGACGAGCAGCGCTTCGACGAATGGCTCGACATGTTCACGCCGGACGCGCGCTACTGGATGCCGCTGGAATACGGCCAGACCGACCCGATCCTGCACAACAACCTGTTCTACGACGACCTCGTGCTGCTGCGCATCCGCGTGGAGCGGCTGAAAGGCAACAAGACCTACAGCCAGAAGCCGAAAAGCCGCTGCCACCACGTGATGCAGGCGCCCAGCGTGGAATCGCGCGACGACGAGACCGGCACCTACGAGACCTGGACACCCTTCCACTACCTGGAAACCCGCATGGATGAACAGGTGCTGTTCGCCGGCTGGAGCCGCCACACGCTGGTGCTGCGCGACGGCGGGCTGAAGATCAAGCTGAAGCGCGTCGATCTGGTGAACTGCGACAGCGCGTTCGGCAATATTCAGCTGTTCATGTAGATTAAGCCAGTGAGAAGGAAGGATCTTCTTTTTCTGAAGAAAAAGAAGCAAAAAGACTTTTGCTCGTTATCCCTCGCGTGGCAACGCCGCGGCTTGTCTTCAATGGATAAAAGTTTTTTGGTTCTTTTTTTCAAAAAAGAACATTCTTCCTTCCTTGAATGCCCGCCCGCATGAAACAGCGAGGCTACAACGACATCGTTGCCGTCGCCCCGGTCACCGTGCCATACGTGCGCCACTCCATCGAAAGTGCTGCGTGGTGGATCGGCCGGGCGCTGCGCGCGGTGCTCGACGCTGCCGGCCTCGCCAAGGGCGATCTCGACGGGCTCGCTTTGTCCAGCTTCTCGCTGGGCAACGACACCGCCGTCGGCCTCACCCAGCATTTCGGCCTCAGCCCGCGTTTCCTCGAACATGTGCCGATGGGCGGCGCGTCGGCCGTGGTGCAGTTGCGCCGTGCGGCGCGGGCGGTGGAGGCGGGCGAGGCGGATGTGGTGGCCTGCGTGGCCGGCGACACCAGCACGCCCGACAGCTTCCGCCAGCAGCTCGCCGGCTTCAGCCGCTTCGCGACGGATGCCGTCTATCCCTATGGCGCCGGCGGCCCCAACGGCAGCTTCGCGCTGCTGACCGACGCGTATATGCGGACCTACGGCGCCACGCGCGAGGATTTCGGCCGCATCTGCCTCGCCCAGCGCCGCAACGCGCTGGCCTTCCCGCACGCGCTGATGCGGCGCGAGCTGACCATGGACCAATACCTCGCCGCCCGCCCGATCGCCGACCCGATCGCGCTGTTCGACTGCGTGATGCCCTGCGCCGGCGCCGAGGCCTTCCTGGTGATGCGCGGCGACACGGCGCGCGCGATGGGGCTGAAGGCCGCGCGCCTCCTCTCCAGCATCGAGCGCCACCACGCCTTCCCCGAAGACCCGGTGCAGCTGCGCGGCGGCTGGGCGCGCGACCGCGACGATCTCTACGACGTCGCCGGCATCACGCCGGATTCCATCGACGTGCTCGAGACCTATGACGACTACCCCGTCATCGTGATGATGCAGTTCGAGGATCTCGGCTTCTGCGCCAAAGGCGAGGGCAAGGATTTCGTGCGCGCGCACGACTTGTCCGCCTGGGGCGACTTCCCGCACAACACCTCCGGCGGCCAGCTCTCGGTGGGCCAGGCGGGGGCGGCCGGCGGGCATCTCGGCCTGGTGGAGGCGATCCGCCAGGTCACCGGCACGGCACTCGGCCATCAGGTGCCCGATGCGCGGCGCGCGCTGGCCTCCGGCTTCGGCATGATCAACTATGATCGCGGCCTGTGCTCGGGTGCCGTCATTCTGGAATCCGCATGATACCGGTCGTGCGAAGTGATGACTCTTCCATCACGCCGCGCGATCGGTATCGCGCGCCGGGTTGGCCGGCGGCGGCGCGCCGAACAAAGACTCATATCGACGGCCATCCTTCATGGCCGGCGATATGAGAAAACCGCGCGATCCCCTGCTGCCTTTAACGCCGGCCACAATGCCCCCGTCAGCGCCGAGCCGGGCGGCACGCGGCCTCGCCGCCATGGCCGGGCGGGGTCGCTTCGCCCTGCAAATCTGCACGGCTTGCGAAAAAGTGCAGTATCCGCCCCGCGACATCTGCTTCGCCTGCCTCGGAGACCGCCTCGTCTGGCGCGACCAGCCCAGCGCCGGCACGCTGCTGGCCCGCACGGTGGTGCGCATCACCGCCGATCCGTATTTCCGCCCGCGCACCCCCTGGCCGGTCGGCACGGTGCGGCTGGATTGCGGCCCCATCGCCATCGCCCATCTGCACGCCGCCCTCCAGCCCGGCGACCGCGTGCGCATGCGGCTGATGCTGGACAAGGCCGGCCAGGGCGTCATGGTCGCGCTGCCGGAGGGAGAATGCTCGGATGATCCGATGCTGGCCGAAATGAGCTGCGACCCGCGCGACCGCCGCGTGCTGGTCACCGACGGCCGCCACGGCTTCGGCCAGGCGATGGCGGAGGCGATGCGCCGCGCCGGCGCGCGCGAGGTGCTGACGGGCATCGCCGATCGCTGGAAACCCTTCGCCGGCACCGCCGCGAACACCGTCGAGCTCGACCTCACCGACAGCGCCAGCGTCGCCCGCGCGGCGGAGGCGCTGGGCGGGCGCGTCGATATCGTCATCGACACCACGCTGCGCCTCCGCCCTGGCGAGTCCGGCATGATCCCGGCGCGCGAGGCGATGGAGGCCGGCTACTTCGCCCTGCTC
>CAMFLK010000244.1 GCA_945957135.1 uncultured Rhodospirillales bacterium | reverse complement strand
GCGCCGCCGCCACCCGCGCCGCCGCCTGCGCCCGGCCGACGCCGCGCAGCCGCAGCGGCAGCCACACATTCTCCGCGGCACTCGCCCAGGGCAGCAGCGTCGCGTCCTGGAACACATAGCCCAACTCGCCCGGCCCGGGCGGCGGCCCGCGCCACGCCATCCGCCCCGCATCCGGCGCGTCGAGCCCGGCGATCAGCCGCAACAGCGTCGATTTGCCGCAGCCGGACGGGCCGAGCAGCGCGATGAAATCGCCTTCCCGGATGTCGAGCGAGACATCCTCCAGCGCCTGCACGCCGTTGGGGAAGCGGCGGGAGAGGTGGGAGAGTTCCAGCAAGGGTTAGGCAGGAAGCGCTTCTTTTTTTGAAAAAAAAGAAGCAAAAAAACTTTTTGACTTGTTCCCCGCGCCGGCGCCGCCGCACGGATCAAGTATAAAAAGTTTTTTGGTTCTTTTTTTCAAAAAAGAACTGCTTTCTTACTTCTTGCCCGCCAATCCCACCCCCTGATTGACGAATTTCAGCGTATAGGCCCGTTTCAGGTCGAGGTCTTTCGGATACAGCCCCTGCGACGCCATCATCGCGAGGAAGTCGGCCCAGCGGGCGTCGGTCATGGCGCCGATCCCTTTGGTGGCGGCGTCGCCGGCGGTGAGGATCTGGTTGGCGATGAGGGCCTGGCGGCCGTAGTCCAGCAGGTCCTGCGGCATGTCCGGGTTGTCCTTGCGGATCAGGGCGTTGCCGGGGGCGGGGTCGTTGAACAGGTAGGAGGTCCAGCCTTCGATGGAGGCGTTGACGAAGCGCTGCACCAGGTCGGGGTTTTCGGCGATCAGCTTGTTGGAGGTGGCGAAGAGCTGGGCGTAGCCGGTGTAGCCGGCGTCGGCGACCAGCAGCACCACCGGTTCGAAGCCGGCCTGCTGGCGGATGGAGAAGGGTTCGCTGCCCAGGAAGCCTTGCTGGATGGCGGATTTGTCGGCCAGGAAGGGTTGCAGGTTGAAGGTGTAGGGGCGGATCTGGCTGTCCTCGAAGTTGAAGCGGGCGCGCAGGAAGTTCCACCAGCCGGCGCGGGTGTCGGCGCTGATCATGATCGGCTTGCCGCGCATGGCGGCGAAATTGTCGTTGCCCTGGCCGGGATGGGCGATGAGCACCGAGGGGTCTTTCTGGTACATCGCGGCGACGACGCTGTAGGGGATGTTCTCCTTCACGAAGTTCAGCGCG
Organism: uncultured Rhodospirillales bacterium; assembly: GCA_945957135.1. Classification (GTDB taxonomy): domain Bacteria; phylum Pseudomonadota; class Alphaproteobacteria; order Acetobacterales; family Acetobacteraceae; genus CAMFLK01. The sequence goes on along the minus strand of CAMFLK010000244.1, from coordinate 5,436 downwards.
ATGAAGCTGTTCGAGGAGATGTTGAAGTCGAGCTTGCCGGCCAGCATCAGCTGCGCCTGGTTCACCGAGGGGCCGCCCTGGCGCACCGTCACGTCCAGCCCGTATTTCTTGTAGATGCCGGTGGCGACGGCCTGGTAGTAGCCGCCGTATTCCGCCTCGGCCACCCAGTCGATGCCGAAATTGATCTTGTCGTCGGCGCGGGCCGCGGACATCCAGGCGAGGGCGGCGGTCAGGCAGGCTGCCAGCAGTCTCATCGTCGGTCTCCGCTCGGGTGCGGCGCGATCATAGGCGGGATTGCGGCGCTCTTGCCAAGCGGGGCAACCTGAGCGGCATGACGCAACCGAATTTCGGACTGGCCGGGCGGCGCGCCGTGGTCACCGGCCATCGCGGCGGCATCGGCGCGGCCGTGGCGGCGTTGTTCGCGGGCGAGGGGGTGGAGGTGATCGGCCTCGACCTGCCGGAGTGGGACTTGGCCGAGATCGGCGGCATCGAGGCGCGGCTGGCGGGGCTGCTGGACGGGCGGGCGGTGGACATACTGGTGAACTGCGCCGGCACCACCGTGCTGGGCAGCGTGCTGGACACTGCGCCGGACGAGGCGGAGCGGGTGATGCGGGTGAATTTCCTCGCCCCCTACGCGCTGATGCGCGCGGTGTTGCCGGGCATGCTGGCGCAAGGGCGCGGGGCGATCGTGAACGTGGCGAGCGACCAGGCGCTGATCGGCAAGCCGCTGAGTGCCGCCTATGGCGCGAGCAAGGCGGCGCTGGCGCAACTCACCCGCAGCGCGGCGCTGGACTGGGCGCGGCAGGGCGTGCGCTGCAACGCCATCGCGCCGGGCAGCACGGAGACGGCGATGCTGGCGCGGGTGATCGGCGAGTTGGCGAGCCGCTGGCCGGCGCGCTACGCGGCGGGGTCGGATCAGGCCTATCGCGACGCGGTGCCGCTGGGCCGGTTCGCGGCGCCGGCGGAGATCGCGGCGGCCATCGCGTGGCTGGCCTCGGACGCGGCGAGCTTCGTGACCGGCGTGGTGCTGCCGGTCGATGGCGGGACGACGGCGGCATGAACCAGCGGCACGCCATCGTGACCGGGGGGACGCGCGGCATCGGGCTGGCCATTGCCCGGCGGCTGGTGGCGGACGGGTTCGCGGTGACGGCTGTGGCGCGGCGGTCCGACGAACTGCCGGCGAGCGTGGAATTCGCCGCGCTGGACGTGACGGATGCCGATGGCGTGGCGCGCTTCTTCGCCGGGCTCGGGCGGATCGACGTGCTGGTGAACAATGCCGGGCTGGCCGGGGCGGGGGCGGGCTGGGCCGAGGTGCTGGCGGTCAATCTCACCGGTACTTATGTCTGTAGCCGCGCCGCGCTGCCGCGCCTGCCGCAGGGGACGGGGCGGATCGTCAACATCGCCTCGGTGCTCGGCCTGCGCGGGGTGGCGGACCAGCCGGCCTATTGCGCGGCCAAGCACGGGGTGATCGGGCTGACCCGGGCCATGGCGATGGAGGCGGCGCCGCGCGGCATCACCGTCAACGCCGTCTGCCCCGGCTGGGTGGACACGGAGATGGCCCGCGCGCGCTTCGCCGAGCTGGGACTGTCGGCCGAGGACGCCGCCGCCGGCGTGCCGACGGGGCGCATCGCCACGCCGTTCGAGGTGGCCGAGACCGTCGCCTTCCTCGCGCGCGCCGGCGCCGGGTCGATCACCGGGCAGGCGCTGGTGGTGGATGGCGGGCGGATGGCGCAAGCATGAGGTGGGGAGCATGAGGCCGAGCGAACGAAGCGATGACCCTTCCATCGCGAAGGGCGCTTGGCATCGCGCGCCCCGCGCGCGGCTTCACCGCGCGCGTGGTTGGCCGGCGGCGGCGCGCCAAATAAAGACTCATACCGACGGCCATTCTTCATGGCCGTCGGTATGAGCGAGGCGCGGGTCAAGTCCGGCTTGTGGGTCTCCATGGCGTTGCGCATGGGGCAGGGCGACGGGCGGTTCGGCGTGGTGCTGCGCAAGGGCGACCCCGATGCCGGCGGCATCCTGGTGGTGCTGCGCGGGCGCGACGGGCTGGTGGTGCTGTCGCAGACGCGCGGGGCGGAGGGCGTGCCGGCCTGGCTGCGCGGCACCGGCCCCGCGCCGGTGGATCAGGCGGCGGCGGATGCCTATGTGGAGCGGCAGATCCGCTTCGATCCCGATCTCTGGGTGCTGGAATTCGAGGCGCCGGACCTGCTGCCGCCCTTCGAGGCCCGAATCGTTTGACGCGGGAACTTTCGCGGGCCGGCGGAGTTGGTTGGCCGGCGCGCTTCCGCTATGCCAGAACCTCCCGCCGCCTGTGGAGACAAGCCTGATGCGCCGTGCCCTTCTGGCCAGCCTGATCGCGCTGTGCGCCGCCCCCTGGACCGCCCCCGCCGCCTGGGCGCAGCCGATCCAGGGCTTCTATGTCGGCGCCGGCGGGGGCGCGAATTTCCTGGTCGGCCAGGGCATCCGCACCACCACCACCGGCAACGTCACCCGCTCGTTCTACGGCAACGCGCAGTATGACGTGGGCTGGGTGGGGCTGGGCAGCATCGGCTACGCCCTGGGCCACGGCCTGCGCGTGGAGGTGGAAGGCAACTACCGCTACAACGGTGCCGGCGACCCGCCCGCGCCATTCACCCGCCAGAGCGGGCACGAGCAGAAATACGGCGTGATGGGCAACGCGCTGTTCGATATCGATATCGGCTCGCCGTACGTCTTCCCCTATATCGGCGGCGGCGTGGGCTACAGCTGGATTCGCCAGAATTTCGACCAGACCGCGCCCGGCGTGGCCACCGCGCTGGGCGACACCAAGGGCGGCATCGCCTACCAGGCGATCGGCGGCCTGTCCTTCCCCATTCCCGGCCTGGTCGGCCTCTCCGCCACCGCCGAGTACCGCTACATGGCGATCACCGGCAACCACAGCTTCGCCGGCACCCTGACGTCCGGGGGCGTGACGCAGCCCTACACGCGCAAGATTTCGGGCGATGCCAACCACGCGATGATGCTGGGCGTGCGCTACGCCTTCAACGTGCCGCCGCCGCCGGTGGAGGAGGCCCCGGTGGTGGCCCCCGCGCCGGCGCCGGTGCGCTCCTACCTCGTGTTCTTCGACTGGGACCGCGCCGAGCTGAGCAGCCGCGCCCGCCAGATCATCGCCGAGGCGGCGGCCAATTCCACCAAGGTGCAGACCACGCGCATCGAGGTGAACGGCTATGCGGACACCTCCGGCACGCCGAAATACAATATGGGCCTGTCGATCCGCCGGGCGCAGGCCGTCACCGCCGAGCTCGTGCGACTCGGCGTGCCCCGGCAGGAGATCGCCACCAAGGGCTTCGGCGACACCGTGCTGCTGGTCCCGACGGGTCCGGGCGTGCGCGAGCCGCAGAACCGCCGGGTGGAGATCGTCCTCAAGTGAGCATCAGGCCGCATCGTGCAGGATGATGCCCAGCGTCATGCGCCGGCCGGAGTGGATGCGGCTGACACCATGGCGCATTGCCACCCGATAGGGGCCGCGCTGGCCCGTGACCGGGCGGTGATGCACGGCGAAGATCACCGCCTCGCCCTGGCGCAGCGGCACCACCTCGGCGCGCGACTGCATGCGCGGCCGCTGCTCCACCAGCACGAACGCGCCGCCGGTGAAATCCTCGCCGGGCACGCTGAGCAGGAAGGCGGCCTGCAGGGGGAAGGTAAGGGGGCCGTAGAGGTCCTGGTGCAGGCAGTTGTAGTCGCCTGGGCCGTAGGTCAGCAGCAGCGGCGTGGGCCGCGCCTGTCCGGCCGCGTGGCAGGCGGCGAGGAACGCCGCGTGATCCGGCGGGAACGGGGGCGTGCCCAGCCGCGCCGCCCAGCCATTTGCGACCCCCAGCAGCCGCGCGTAGAGCCCCGCGCGCAGGGCGGCGACCGGCGGCGGCAGGGGGTTGGCGAAATACTGGTATTCCCCCCGCCCGAATCCATGCCGCGCCATCACCACCCGGCTGCGGAACCGGTCCTGGCCATACAGATCGGCCAGGGCGGCGCATTCGGCCGGGGTGAGCAGCTGGCCGCTGGCGGCGGCGCCGTTGGCTTCGAGATCGGCTTCGATTCGGGCCCAGTCGAGCCCGGCGAGGCGGTGCGTGAGGTCGTTCATGGAGGCAGCCGAGCATGCGATGCCGTTCCCCGCCATCCGCCGCTTGCGGCGGTATTCGCCGCGCTCTGGCAGGCAGGCGTCTCGCCGCTGCCACATATGTTGCGTAAATATCACATCGTCGCGGTGAATCACGCCGAACCCGCTTCCGAGTGCTTTCCGTGCTGGTTTGCAGGCGGCAGCGCGACTAGGTTGGCCCCGATGAGATTCGGGCAGCAAGCGCCCCGGGTTGGTTGCGCAGCCAGCGCAGCTCCGATAACGAGGAGAATAGGACCATGACTTTGCGTAATATGCTGCTCACCGCAGTGGTGCTGTCGGTTCCGGCGGTGGCCAGCGCGCAGCCGGTGACGGGTGTTTACGTCGGCGGCGGTCTTGGCTTCAACTATCTGCAGGATGTCAACGTCGACAAGCTGCGCGCCAATGGCTACACGGCCGTCGTTCCCTCGGGCAACTTCCACTCGTCGGGCGGCTTCGTGGGTCTCGGCAGCGTCGGCTACGGGTTCGGCAACGGCCTGCGCCTCGAAGTTGAGGGCAACTACCGCAACCAGCACACCAACATCCAGAACGGCGCGCGTGGCACCTCGGGCGGCGGCAACATCCAGTCGTTCGGCCCGATGGTCAACGCTCTGTATGACTTCAACGGCGTCTCGCCGTCGGTCGTGCCCTATGTCGGCTTCGGTGTCGGCTACCAGTTCGGCCAGATCCAGAACGGCAACATCTACAACAACAACGCCCGCCTGAACTTCACCGGCGGCACGCCGGGTGGCGTCGCCATCCAGCAGATCCTCGGCGCGGCCTTCCCGATCGCGTCCGTCCCGGGTCTGGCCCTGACCGCGGAAGCCCGCGCGATGCAGGTGCTGAGCCAGGAGAAGTTCGACACCACGCTGTATTCCGGCGGCAAGGCCTACAAGGGCAGCGCCTCCCTGGAGAACCAGTACAACTGGTCCGCCCTGGTCGGCGTGCGCTACAACTTCGGCGTCGCTCCGCCTCCGGCCCCCGTGCCCGTGGCCGCTCCGGCCCCGGCTCCGGCCCGCTCCTACCTCGTGTTCTTCGATTGGGACCGCTACGACCTGAGCGCCCGCGCCCGTCAGATCATCGCCGAGGCGGCCGCCGCTTCGACGAAGGTCCAGACCACGCGCATCGAAGTGAACGGCTATGCCGACACCTCCGGCACGCCGAAATACAACATGGGCCTGTCCATCCGCCGCGCGCAGGCGGTCACTGCCGAGCTCGTCCGTCTGGGCGTGCCGAAGCAGGAGATCACCTACAAGGGCTTCGGCGACACCGTGCTGCTGGTCCCGACGGGTCCGGGCGTGCGCGAG
>CAMFLK010000243.1 GCA_945957135.1 uncultured Rhodospirillales bacterium | reverse complement strand
GCGGTGTCAAGGCTCTTGAGCGAAGCGCGCCTTGACGCCGCCGAGCACGGCGCCACCCTGCGAAGAAGGCGGGCACCACGACTCAAGCGCGAGCGGCCGGCTCCTCGAACACCTTGTGCGCCAGGCCGACGAGGCGCGAGGCGGTGCGGGTCAGCCCGGCGCGGTCGGCGTCCTTGGCGAGGGTGAGAAGCTGGTCGCACAGCATCAGCGTGCTCGGGGCGGGCGGCTTGGGCGGCAGGGCGGTGGCCCGGCTGGGAGTCATGGGGCTCTCCTGAGAGTTTTCTCTGCACGGCATCACGACTTTCAGGCACCGCGTTTGGCGGCCATGCACAGGTTAAGACTCGGGATGCTTCCGAATCGTTAACGGCCGTCGCGAAGCGCGCGCAGCCTTAAGGCCGAGGCCAGCGGGCGGGTGGGGTCGCGCGCCGCGTCCACCTGCATCACCAGGGCGGACAGCGTCACGCCCTCGCGCGCGGCGAGCTCGGCCAGCACCGCCCAGAACTCCGCCTCCAGCGCCACGCTGGTGCGGTGCCCGGCGAGGCTGAAGCTGCGCTTGACCAGAAGGCCCAAGCTCAGCCGCGGCCGCGATAGGGGGCCACGCCCTGATCGGCGATCCACACGCCCGCGGGCGGGGCGCCGGTCTGCCAGAACACGTCGATCGGCATGCCACCGCGCGGATACCAGTACGCGCCGATGCGCAGCCAGGCGGGGGCCAGCAGGCCGACCAACCGCTGCGCGATCGCCATGGTGCAGGCCTCGTGGAAGGCGCCGTGGTTGCGGAAGGCGGCGAGATAGAGCTTCAGGGACTTGCTCTCCACGATCCATTCGGCGGGGATGTAGTCCAGCACGATATGCGCGAAATCCGGCTGGCCGGTGAGCGGGCAGAGCGAGGTGAATTCCGGGCAGGTGAAGCGCACCACGTAGTGCTGCCCCGGCGCGGGATTGGCCACGCGCTCCAGCACCGCCGCCTCCGGCGTGGTGGGGGCGGTGACGGGGTGGCCGAGCTGGGTGAGGCCGGCATAGGGATCGGTCATGCGGACTCCTGGGGGTTGCGCTAGAGGGCGGGTTTTCGCCAGAGGGCGCGCACCGCCTCGGCATGATCGGCGAGCCGGCCGGCGCGGATGGCCGCGCGCAGGCCGGCCATCAAATCCTGATAATAATGCAGGTTGTGCCAGGTGAGCAGCATCGGCCCCAGCATTTCCTCGCAGCGGAACAGATGATGCAGATAGGCGCGGCTGTGGCGGGCACAGCACGGGCAGGCGCAGGCGGGGTCGAGCGGCGCGGCGTCGTCGGCGAAGCGGGCGTTGCGCAGGTTGAACACGCCGCGCGAGGTATAGGCGCGGGCGGTGCGGCCGGCGCGGGTGGGGATCACGCAGTCGAACATGTCGATGCCGCGGGCGACGGCGCCGAGCAGGTCGTCCGGCGTGCCCACGCCCATCAGGTAGCGCGGCCGGTCCGCCGGCAGGTGCGGCACGGTGAAATCCAGGACGGAAAACATCATGTCCTGGCCTTCGCCCACGGCGAGGCCGCCGACCGCGTAGCCCTCGAAGCCGATGCCGGTGAGCGCGGCGGCGGAGGCGGCGCGGAGATCGTCGTAGATGCCGCCTTGCACGATGCCGAACAGCCCGTAGCCGTCGCGCGGCGTGAAGGCGGCGCGCGAGCGGGCGGCCCAGCGCATGGACAGTTCCATGGAGGTTTTCGCCTCGTCATGCGCGGCGGGAAATTTGGTGCACTCGTCGAACGCCATGGTGATGGTGGCGTCGAGAAGATGCTGGATTTCGATGGAGCGTTCGGGGGTGAGGCGGTGACGGCTGCCGTCGATATGGGATTGGAACGTCACGCCATCGGCGTCGAGCTTGCGCAGGCCGGCGAGGGACATCACCTGGAAGCCGCCGGAATCGGTCAGGATCGGGCCGGGCCAGTCCATCATGCGGTGCAGGCCGCCGAGCCGGGCGACGCGCTCGGCGCCGGGGCGCAGCATCAGGTGGTAGGTGTTGCCGAGGATGAGCCGGGCGCCCGTCGCGCGCACCGCGTCCGCCGTCATCGCCTTCACCGTGCCGGCGGTGCCCACGGGCATGAAGACCGGGGTTTCCACCTCGCCATGCGCGGTGCGCAGAGTGCCGCAGCGGGCGGCGCCATCCTGGGCGGTGCGGGTCCAGGCGAGGGTCATGCGCGCTCCAGCAGGCTGGAATCGCCGTAGGAGTAGAAGCGGTAGCCGGCGGCGATGGCGTGGGCGTAGGCCGCCTTCATGCGCGCCGTGCCGGCGAAGGCGCAGACCAGCACGAACAGGGTGGAGCGCGGCAGGTGGAAATTGGTCATCAGCAGGTCGGCGCTGCGGAAGGCGTGGCCGGGGCGCAGGAAGATGTCGGTCTCGCCGTGGAAGGGATGGATGGTGCCCGTGGAATCCACGGAACTTTCCAGCAGCCGCAGGCTGGTGGTGCCCACCGCGACCACGCGGCCGCCGGCGGCGCGGGCGGCGTTGATGGCGGCGGCGGCGGCCACGGTAATCTCGCCGCGCTCGGCGTGCATTCGGTGGGCGTCGAGCGTGTCGCCGCGCATCGGCAGGAACGTGCCGGCGCCGACATGCAGGGTGACCGTCGCGCGGAGGACGCCGCGCGCGTCCAGCGCGGCGAGCAGGTTCGGCGTGAAATGCAGCCCGGCGGTGGGGGCGGCCACCGCGCCGTCCTGGGCCGCGAACACGGTCTGGTAGTCGCGCGCATCCTCGGCGGAGGGGCCGTGCGGGCGGGCGATGTAGGGCGGCAGGGCGAGCGCGCCGCTCGCGGCGAGGGCTTCGGAAAACGCTGCGCCCTGCCTGTCGAATTCCAGGGTCACGCCGCCGGCCGCGTCGCGCGACCGTACAGTGGCGGTCAACCCCGCCGGGCCGTCGAACGCCAGCACATCGCCCTCGCGCAGCCGCCGCGCGTTGCGCGCGAGCGCGTGCCAGGCGCCGTCCGGGGCGAGCTGGTCGAGCGTGATGCCGATGCGCGCCGCCCCGCGCCGGGCGCTGAGCTGGGCGGGGATCACCCGCGTGTCGTTGGCGACGAGGATGTCGCCCGGCCGCAGCAGGTCGGGCAGGTCGCGCACGGCGCGGTCCCGCAAGGCGTCGCCCACCGCCAGCATGCGCGCGGACTCGCGCGGCCGGGCGGGGTGCTGGGCGATGCGCTCGGGCGGCAGGTCGAAGTCGAAATCCGCAGCCAGCATCAGGCGGGTTGCGGAACCAGCCGCCGCGTGAGCTGCACCAGCGGAATGCTCGCCAGCACCGCCCAGGCCTTGCCGACGATCTGTCCCTCCAGGAACTCCAGGCTGGAGAAGGCGAGCCACAGGAACACCACCGAATCCACCACCAGCCCGACCAGGCCGGAGGCCAGCACGGCGAGGATCAGCCGCCGCCGCTGCAGGGGCGTGTACACCGCGAAATCCGCCAGCTCGCTGAGCAGGAAGGCGGTGACGGAGGCGAACACCAGCGAGGGCGGCGCCACCAGGAAGGACATGGCGGCACCGGCGAGGATGGCGATCAGCCCGGCATAGACGCCGAGCAGCCGCTGCACGATGTCGCGCAGCACCAGCGAGAAGCCGATCACCAGCACGGCGGACGGCGCCATCAGCCCGGGCGCCACGGGGATCAGGCACGGGCTGTCCGGCGGGCAGACGGTGCCGACATGCAGGATCATCCAATTGGCGAGCGGCACGCAGGCGAGGAAGGCGAGGAACGCCACGATGCCGGCGGCGGGGGCGGTCTTCATGGCGTCATTCCCGCATGTAGCTGGCGATTTCGATGAGATTGCCGTCGGGGTCGCGGCAATAGACGGAGGTGATCGGCCCCAGCGCGCCGACTTTCGCCGCCGGCCCCTCCACCACCGCCACGCCGCATTGCTTCAGATGGGCGGTGACGTCCTGCGGCCGCACGGCGGTGACGAAGCAGAGATTCTGCGTGCCCGGCGCGGGGATGGCGGCGGTGTTGGGGCGCGGGATGTCGCCCACCGGATCGAGATTGATCTTCTGCCCGCCGAAGCGCAGCGCGGTGCGGTTGCGGTGGCCGAACTCCTCGCGCTCCATGCCCAGCACGCGCTGGTACCAGGAGGCGGTGATCTCCACATCGCCGCAGGTCAGCACCAGATGGTCGAGCCGATCGACGGTGAAGCGCATCACTCCATCCCGTCGTAGAAATCGTTGCCCTTGTCGTCGACGACGATGAAGGCCGGGAAGTTCTCCACCTCGATGCGCCAGACCGCCTCCATGCCCAGCTCGGGATATTCCAGCACCTCGACCTTGCGGATGCAGTCCTGCGCCAGCAGCGCCGCGGGGCCGCCGACGCTGCCGAGATAGAAGCCGCCATGCGCCTTGCACGCCGCGCGCACCGCGCGGGAGCGGTTGCCCTTGGCCAGCATCACCAGCGACCCGCCGGCGGCCTGGAACTCGGCGACGTAGCTGTCCATCCGCCCGGCGGTGGTGGGGCCGAAGCTGCCGGTGGCGAAGCCCTGCGGCGTCTTCGCGGGGCCGGCGTAATAGACCGGGTGGTTCTTGATATAGTCGGGCAGGCCTTGGCCCGCGTCGAGCCGTTCCTTCAGCTTGGCATGGGCGATGTCGCGCGCCACCACCATCGTGCCGGTCAGCGACAGGCGGGTCTTCACCGGATATTGCGAGAGCTGGGCGCAGATTTCCGCCATCGGGCGGTCGAGGTCGATCGCCACCACCTCGCCGCCCAGCGTCTCGTCCGTCTGCTCCGGCAGGAAGCGGTGCGGGTCGCGTTCCAGCGCCTCGAGGAACACGCCCTCCGGCGTGATCTTGGCCTTGATCTGCCGGTCCGCGCTGCACGACACGCCGATGCCCACCGGCAGGCTCGCGCCATGGCGGGGCAGGCGCACCACGCGCACGTCGTGGCAGAAATACTTGCCGCCGAACTGGGCACCGATGCCCAGCGTGCGGCTGAGCTCGAGTACCTTCTGCTCCATCTCCACGTCGCGGAAGGCGTGCCCGTCCGGCCCGCCGGTGCGCGGCAGCGCGTCCAGCCATTTGGTGGAGGCGAGCTTCACGGTCTTCACCGTGGTCTCGGCACTGGTGCCGCCGATGACGATGGCGAGGTGGTAGGGCGGGCAGGCGGAGGTGCCCAGCGTCTTCATCTTGGTGGCGATGAAGGCCAGCAGCTTCTCGGGCGACAGGATCGCGCGGGTTTCCTGGAACAGGAAGGTCTTGTTGGCGCTGCCGCCGCCCTTGGCGACGAACATCAGGTGGAACTCGTCGGCGTGGTGGTCGCCGGGGCTGGCGTAGATGTCGAACTGCACCGGCAGGTTGTTGCCGGTGTTCACCTCCTCGAACATCGTCAGCGGCGCCATCTGCGAGTAGCGCAGGTTGGTCTCGGTGAAGGTGCGGTGGACGCCGTAGCTCAGCGCCTCCTCCTCGTCGCCCTCCACCCAGACATGCTGGCCCTTCTTGCCGAACACGATGGCGGTGCCGGTGTCCTGGCACATCGGCAGCACGCCGCCGGCGGCGATATTGGCGTTCTTCAGCAGGTCCAGCGCCACGAACCGGTCGTTGGCTGAGGCTTCGGGGTCGTCGAGAATGGCGCGGAGCTGGGCGAGATGGGCGGGGCGCAGCAGATGCGACACGTCGTGCAGCGCCTGGAAGGCGAGCTCGGACAGCACCTCCGGCTTGATCTTGAGGATGGTGCGCCCGTCGCAGGTCGTGCTGGACACGCCCTGGATATCCAGCTTGCGCCAGGGCGTGTCGTCTTCGCCGAGCGGGAACATCGGGCCGTAGAGGAAGCCCTTCGGGCGGGAGAGCGGCGCGTTCATGGCTGGGGTCTCCCTACTCGCGCGGCGGGGTACGGCGGCGGAAGGCGTCGAGGCTGACGACCTGTGGCGTTTCGGCTTGCGGCGGTTCGGCGGCCGGTGCCTCGGCCTCCGGCTCGGCCGGTGCTTCGGGCGCGGGGGCCGTGCGGGCGCGGAAGCGCATGCCGAAATTCACCGCGGGGTCGGCGAAGGCGGTGATGGCGCCGAGGGGGATGCGCAACGTGCTGGCGACACCGCCGAAGGACAGGCCGACGCGCAGCATGGTCTCGTCCACCGCGAGGTCCCAGAACTGGTGCTGGAGGACGATGGTCATTTCCTCGGGATACTGGGCGCGCAGGCGGGCGGGGATGTCCGTGCCGGGGTCGTCGGTGCGGAAGGTGATGTAGAAATGGTGCTGGCCGGGCAGGCCGTTGGCCGCCACCTCGCGCAGCGCCTTCACCATCACCTGGCGGAAGGCATCCTCGGTCCAGTCGTCATAGGGAAGCAGGCTTTCCGGCGCCGCGCCCGCGCCGGTTCCGTCATCGTCTTGCATCGCTCGCCTCGCGGTCTCGGCCTTCCCTTAGCAGGCTGGGACGAAAAGGCCAGTACATGGGCGGGGAGGAGGATAAGTGGGGGGCATTCTGTTGCCCGGGGCCCCCCGAAACCGCGCTTATCGCTTATGCAGCGACAGCGAGCGCCTCATGATTGTCATTGGCACTTGTGATACGGCCCGATGACGGCGGAACCATGCCGAGCGAAAGATGGGTCTTTACCACGCGTGTCGAGCCTGTTTCGCCCCCATGAACCGGGAAACCCGGAAATGGTGGAGGCGCCGGGCACTGCCCCCGGGTCCACAACGCTTATTCCACGCACCGT
>CAMFLK010000242.1 GCA_945957135.1 uncultured Rhodospirillales bacterium | reverse complement strand
CAGCCATGTCACCGACCGGCCGGGCCATGATTTCCGCTACGAGATCGACCCCTCCCGCGCCGAGGCCGCGCTGGGCTGGCGGGCGCGGCATGATTTCGAGGCCGGGCTGGCCCGCACCATCGACTGGTACATCGCCAACCGGGCCTGGTGGGAGCCGATCCGCGCCGCGCGCTACGACGGCAGCCGGCTGGGCACGACCCAGGCACGGCCTGCTGCGTAAGAGGGGCGCATGAAGGGCATTCTCCTCGCCGGCGGCTCCGGCACGCGGCTGCACCCGATGACCCTGGCATCGAGCAAGCAGCTGCTGCCGGTCTATGACAAGCCGATGATCTACTACCCGCTCTCGGTGCTCATGCTTGCGGGCATCCGCGACATATTGGTGATCTCCACCCCCGCCGACCTGCCGCAGTTCCGCCGCCTGCTGGGCGACGGCGAGCGGCTGGGGGTGCGCTTCACCTATGCCGAGCAGCCGCGCCCGGAGGGGCTGGCGCAGGCCTTCCATATCGGGCGCGACTGGCTGGCCGGCGAGGCCTGCGCCCTGGCGCTGGGCGACAACCTGATCTTCGCCGACCACCTCTCCCATCTGCTGCGCGAGGCGAGCGCCCAGCCCAGCGGCGCCACGGTGTTCGCCTATCAGGTGCGCGACCCCGAACGCTACGGCGTCGTCTCCATCGACGGCGCGGGGCGGGCGCTGGACATCGTGGAGAAGCCGGCCGTGCCGGCTTCCAACTGGGCGGTGATCGGCCTCTATTTCTACGACCGCGAGGTGAGCGAGCTGGCCGCGCGGGTGACGCCCTCCGCGCGGGGCGAGCTGGAGATCACCGATCTCAACCGGATGTACATGCAAAGCGGCAGGCTGCGGGTGCAGCGGCTGGGCCGTGGCTGCGCCTGGCTCGACGCCGGCACGCCGGACAGCCTGTTGCAGGCCGCCACCTTCGTGCAGACCATCCAGTCGCGCCAGGGCATGCTGGTCGGCTGCCCCGAGGAGGTGGCCTTCCGCATGGGCTGGATCGACGCGGACCGGCTGCGCGCCCACGCCCACGCGCTGGGCAAGACCGAGCTGGGCCGCGTGCTGACCGCGCTGGCCGACGGGGAGATCGCCTGACCATGCGCATCGAGCGCCTGGCCATCCCCGAGGTGGTGCTGATCACCCCGCCGCGCTTCGGCGACGACCGCGGCTTCTTCTCGGAAACCTGGCGGCAGGACCGGCTGGAAGCGGCGGGCATCGCCGCCCGCTTCGTTCAGGACAACCACAGCCGCTCCGTGCCCGCCGGCGTGGTGCGCGGCCTGCACTGCCAGATCGGCGCGGCGGCGCAGGGCAAGCTGGTGCGGGTGGTGCGCGGCGCGATCTGGGACGTGGCGGTGGACATCCGCGCGGGTTCGCCCAGCTTCGGCCAGTACGTGGCCGCCGAGCTCACCGCCGAGAACTGGGCCCAGCTCTGGGTGCCCGAGGGGTTCCTGCACGGGTTCTGCACCACCGCGCCGGACACCGAGGTGATCTACAAGGTGACCACGCATTACGCGCCGGACGCCGAGCGCGGCGTGGCGTGGAACGACCCCACAATCGCCCTGCCCTGGCCGGTGGCGCCGGAGAATGCGGTGCTCTCGGGCAAGGACGCGGCGCTGCCCGGCTTCGCCGCCTGCCACGGCTGGTTCGCCTACGACCCATGACCCTGCTCGTCACCGGCGGATCGGGGCAGCTCGCGCGGGCGATCCTGGCCCATGCCCCTTCGGGCGCGCGTTGCGTGGGCCGGCCCGATTTCGATTTCGCGCGGCCGGAGACGCTGGCGGCCACGCTGGCTTCGACACGGCCAACCCTGGTGATCAACGCCGCCGCCTACACCGCCGTCGATCGCGCGGAATCCGAGCCCGAGGCGGCGCGCGTCGCCAATGAAGACGGCCCCGCCTTGCTCGCCCGGCTCTGTGCCGAGGCAGACATCCCGCTGATCCATGTCTCCACCGACTACGTGTTCGACGGCACCAAGGGCGCCCCCTACACGGAGAGCGACCCGCCCACGCCGGCCAGCGTGTACGGCGCCACCAAGCTGGCGGGCGAGCGGGCGGTGCTCGGCGCCGGCGGGCGGCATTGCGTGGTGCGCACCTCCTGGGTCCATGCGCCCCATGGCCGCAATTTCGTGCTGACCATGCTGGCGGCCGGGGCGCGGCAGGACCGGCTGCGGGTGGTGGCCGACCAGATCGGCTGCCCGACCGCCGCCGACGACCTCGCCGCCGCCCTGCTCGCCATGGCCGCCGCCATCGGCGCGGGCTGGCGGGCGGAGCAGGGCGGCGTGTTCCATGCCGCCGGCAGCGGCTGGACCAGCTGGCACGGCCTCGCCGAGGCGGTGTTCGCCGCCGCTGCCACGCATGGGCGGCGCGTCCCCGTCGTCGAGCCCATCGCCACCGCCGACTGGCCGACCCCGGCCCGCCGGCCCGCGGATTCCCGGCTGGACTGCACCCGCCTCGCCACGGTGTTCGGCCACCGCCTGCCGGACTGGCGGGACTCGGTGGCCGCCACCGTCGCCATCGCCTGCGCGGGATGACCGTCTCCCCGCCGCGCGTGGCGGTGCTGCTCTCCACCTTCGACGGCGCCCGCTACCTGCCCGCCCAGCTCGCCAGCCTGGCGGCGCAGGATGGCGTGCGCTGGGTGCTCTACTGGCGCGACGACGGCTCCACCGACACCAGCCGCGCCGTGCTGGAGGAATTCGCGGCGGGGATCGGCGCCGGGCGCTGCGTCCGCGTCGCCGGGCTGGGGGAGCGGCTGGGCGCGGCCGCCAGCTTCCTCGCCTTGCTGCGCGCGGTGGCCCCGCTGCTGGACGCGGCCGATCTCGTCGCCTTCGCCGACCAGGACGACGTATGGCTGCCGGCCAAGCTGCGGCGTGGCGCGGCCGCCCTCGGCACGGGGGACGGCCCGGCGCTGTACTGCGCGCGGCAGGTGCTGGTGGACGCGACGCTCACCCCCATCGGCCTGTCCGCGCCGATGACGCGCGGGCTGAATTTTCCCGCCCTGCTGACCCAGAACATCGCGAGCGGCTGCACGGTGATGATGAACCGCGAC
Source organism: uncultured Rhodospirillales bacterium (assembly GCA_945957135.1). Lineage (GTDB taxonomy): Bacteria > Pseudomonadota > Alphaproteobacteria > Acetobacterales > Acetobacteraceae > CAMFLK01. Next base: position 3,678 of record CAMFLK010000242.1, on the reverse strand, counting down.
GCCGTCCGCCTCGCCGTGCGCAGCCACCCCTCCCCCGCCGCGCTGCACGACTGGTGGTGCGCGCTGATCGTCGCCGGCGCGGGCGGGCGCATCCTGTACGACGAGGAACCCGTCGTGCTCTATCGCCAGCACGCGGCCAATCTGGTCGGCGCCGCGCCCTCGATCCTTCGGCGCGGCATGGCCGCGCTGCGGCGGGGGCCGGGCGTGTTCATGGGCATCATGCGCCAGAATCTCGCCGCCCTCGCCGCCCAGCCGGAGCTGCTGTCCGATGCGGCAATCGCCCAGGTGACGCTGCTGCGCGCGGCGCTGGCCCAGCCCTGGTGGCGCCGTCTGCCGGCCCTGTGCCTGCCCGGCCTGCGCCGGCAGACGGCGCTGGAGACGCTGGTGTTCCGGCTGTGGTTTCTTCTCGGTTAGAGCGTGATGACGTTTGGCGGGATCGCCAAAAAGTCTGAATCACGCGACCAAACAAAGGCGTAGAGCGGGATGGCTGAGCGCATGCGATGTCATCCCGCTCTCCGGTTTATTCCGCCGCTTCCGGCAGATTCCCGCCCACGGGCTTCAACCGCGCGCGTGCGGCCTGGGCGAGAAAGCCGGAACGGGTGAGTCCCTCCGCCGAGGCCGCCATGTCGATGCGGTGAAGCAGCGCCTCGTCGATGGTGACGTTGACGCGGATCGCCTTGCCCGGAATGTCCACGGGCACCAGCAGGGTCGTCGCCAATTCGTCGCCGTCCGGCATCGCCCAGTCGGGAACGGGCGCGTCCACGGGCAGGGCGGCGGGCAGTTCCTCGCCATCGGCGACCATGCCTTCGATATGAAGCTGAAGCGCCTCGATCGCATTCGTCCCGGCGCTCTGCCCATCGCTGCCGAGCGTCACGCATCCCGGCAGTTCGGGGAACACCACCCCGACGCCCTTGGGCTGCCGCACCATCAGTGCCCGGTAGAATCGGATCGCCATGTCCACCTCATCTCAACTTCACGCCGCTCTGGCGCTCGATGCTTCGCAGGAGCGGGCCCGTGATCTCCGCGCCGCCGCCATGAAAAGGAACCGTCACCTTCCCCGGCCGAGTGGGATGCTTGAACTGCTGATGCGATCCGACCTGCCGGACCTGGTCCCATCCCGCTTTCTTGAGAGCCTTGACGATGTCCTTCGTCTTCATGTGTATATGATACACATTCCCGTCAAGCCGCCGCCAGCTCGGTCATGCTCGGCTCCAGCCGCAGGCCAGTAGCGCCGGGATCATATGCTCCGGCGGTGGGGCGGTGGCGGCGACCGGGGGCTGAAGGGGCACGCCGAGCGCGCGCGCCAGCAGATGCATCCGGCCCTTTCCGTCGCCATACACCGCGTCGCCGAGGATCGGGCAGCCGAGCGAGGCGCAATGGACGCGGATCTGGTGGGTGCGGCCGGTGCGGGGGCGCAGTTCCAGCCAGGCCATATCCTCGCCACGGCCGAGCACCCGCCATTCGGTGCGCGCCGCCTGGCCCGCCGCGTCGATCACCATCCGCCATTGCGCGCCCTTGGCGTGGCGCAGCAGCGGCGCCTCCACCGCGCCGGACTCCCCCGCCGGCGCGCCGCGCACCACCGCCCAATAGGTCTTCTCCGCCCGCCCCTCGGCGAAGGCGGCCTGGGCGGCGAGCAGGGCGGGCCGGCGCAGGGCGATCAGCAGGCAGCCGGCAGTATCCTGGTCCAGCCGGTGCGCCAGCCACGGGCCGGTGCGCCGGCGGCTCAGCAGCGGGAACCAGTCCTCCACGCTCGCGCCGCCCTGCCGGCCGGGATGCACCGGCAGGCCGGCGGGCTTGTTCAGCACCACCACATCGTCGGTGCGCAGGAGAATGGGCGGGGCGTTCACCCGCCCATCTTGGAAATCGCGGCGGGCCGGCGCAACATCCGGCCATGCGCATCCACATCCAGAACGGTGCCGATGACCCGATGGCGGTCACGGAAGACGAACTCGCGGCGGCTGCCGCCCGGGCCGGGGTCACCGGCTTGCAACCGAGCTTTGCCGATACCGGGGACGGGTTCCGGGAGGGGCTGCGCGCGGCCGAGGTGCTGATCGGCGCGCCCGGCGTGCTCGCCAAGCTCCTGCCCGCCCCCGCCCCGGAACTGAAGCTGGTGTTCTCCATGGCCTCCGGCGTCGATCGGCTCGCCCCGTTCGACTGGCTGCCCGCGACCGCCGTGCTGCTCAACAATCGCGGCGTGCATGGCGGCAAGGTGGGCGAGTTCGGCGCGATGGCGCTGCTGATGCTGGCGCACGGCATGCCGCGCTACGCCGCCCAGCAGGCGAAGCGGGAATGGCGGCCGCATTTCACCCCCACAATGCGCGACCGCCGCCTGACCGTGGTCGGCGCGGGCGATCTCGGCGCCGCCATCGCCCGGGCGGCGCGCGGCTTCGGCATGATCGTCACCGGGGTGCGCACAAGCGCCGTGCCGCATCCCGATTTCCACGAGGTGCTGGGCATCGACGCGATCGACGCCGTGCTGCGAGCCAGCGAATTCCTCGCCCTCGCCTGCCCGCTGACCCCGGCCACGCGCGGGCTGCTGGACCGACGGCGCATCGCGCTGCTGCCCGCCGGCGCGAAGATCGTCAATGTCGGGCGCGGCCCCCTGCTGGACGAGGACGCGCTGGCCGACGCGCTGGATGCCGGCGCGCTGGGCGGCGCGGTGCTGGACGTGTTCCACCAGGAACCGCTGCCCTCGGACAGCCGGCTGTGGACCACGCCGAACCTGGTGGTGACTCCCCATGTCGCGGCCGATGACCCCAGCCGCTACAACAGCGACAGCCTCGACATCTTCTTCGCCAACCTGCTGGCCGGCCGGAACGGCGAGGCCATGCCCAACCGGGTGGATACCGGGCGGGGATACTGAGCGCCGCTACTTCGCGTTGCCGAAGATGCGCTGCTCCACCTTGTCCCCCACCCGGATGTCCAGCCGCTCCGCCGTGCCCGCCCGCACCTCCAGCGTGGCGCGCACGGGCACGCGGCTGTCGATCACCGCCAGGCTCTGCGGCACGGTGCGTTCGGCGATGGCGCGGATGGTGCCGTCGCCGTCGATGAACAGCATGTCCAGTGAGGCGATGGTGTTGCGCATCCACATCTGCGAGGGCCGCGGCGTGCCCCAGTCGAACAGCATGCCGCCATCCTCCGCCACGCTGGGGCGGAACATCAGCCCGGTGACCTGCTGATCCGGGGTCAGCGCCATCTCCACGCTGAAATCGTGCCGCTTCCCGTCATGCGTGACGATGACCAGCTTCTCCTTGGGCAGCTCGGCCTGGGCCTGGGTCTGCGCCACGGCGGGCATCGGCAGCAGGGCGAGAAGCAGCAGCAGGCGGCGGCGGATCATGTGGCGAAACCTTCGGCTGGGGACAGGGCGAGTTCGGCCACGCGGCGCACCGCATCGCGCACCGGGCCGGGATTGGGCGCGTCGCGCAGCGTGGTGAACCAGTGCGCCGGCGGGTTGCGGCCGGCGGCGCGGTTGTAGGTCAGGGCGCGCAGCACGGCCTCGGCCTCCTCGGTGGTGCGGTCGGGGATCGGCAGACGGTTCAGCGTGGCCCAGATGCCCGCCCAGCAGCGGCCGACCGTGTAGGGGTTGTAGCCCCCTCCCCCCACCACCACCAGCCGCGGCGCGAGCCCCATCACCGCCCTGATCACCCGCCAATGGGCGTTGTTGGACAGGGTGAGCTT
>CAMFLK010000241.1 GCA_945957135.1 uncultured Rhodospirillales bacterium | reverse complement strand
CCTGCGTGCAGGATAACCCTTGCCCTAGATGAGAGCGAGACGGATAGCGAAGCTCTAATAGGCGAGATGTGTCACATGGTGGCGGAGGCGGAGGATGGTCCGCGAGGTAAATCGTCTCTGAAAACGGAAGAGCGGGACCGCTATAGTAATCTTATCTTGCTTTGCCGGAATCATCATAGTGAAATCGATGGGCAGGAGCACGCTTATTCCGTAGAGGTGTTGAAGAAAATTAAAAAAGAACATGAAGCTTGGGTGGTTAGTTCTTTGCCCGGGTTCGATGGCGCAAAGCAACAAGATGATGAAATTTACGCCGGATATATCGATGAATGGGCACGTCGCTGCGATCTGGATAGTTGGATGGGCTGGAGCAGCGGGATTTTAGGCGGGGGTCAGCCAAGTCTATCTGTTGCAATTGATGGTCAACTTCGTGAACTGAGACATTGGCTTCTTGTGCGCGTCTGGCCTGGTCGTTATCCGAAATTGGAAAAAGCACTGCAAAATTTTCGTTGTGTATTGGCTGATTTTCAAAATCTGTTTCACAAGCATGCGGAACGATTGCCCCCTGATTTCGAATGCTTATATACTAAGAGATTCTATAAAATCGAAGAATGGGATGAAGAAAGGTACGATCGCCTAAGCAATCGTTACGAATACCATGTAGATCTTGTTCAAGATTTGATGTTGGAACTCACTAGGGCAGCGAATCATGTGTGTGATGAAGTTCGAGCGCACTTGCTTCCGGGGTTTCGCTTAAAGGAAGGAAGAGTTGCCGTGGAATCAGGCCCGCATGAAGGCATGCAGTGGCATCGCATGGTGGTCCAGTATGATCAGAAGGAGCGGTCATTGGATCAACCTTATCCCGGGTTACCGGCATTCGTGGATGCACGGACAAGTCGAGATCGATGTTTCGGGCAAGGGCCTGAAACACAGGAGAAATAAGAGGCGGGGTCCGGGGGCCGTCGCCCCCGGCGGGGTCGAGGGGCGGAGCCCCCGCCTTCCTTCACTTCGTCTTGTAGACCACGAACCCCGCGATCGCCGCCATCATCGCCTCCGGCTCGTCGGCCCGGATCGAGTGGCTGCTGTGTTCGAAGATGCGCAGGTCGGAGCCGGGGATCAGGCGGTGGAGTTCCTCGGAGAATTCCGGCGGGCAGATCCAGTCGTGGCGGCCGGCGAGGATCAAGGTGGGGGCGGTGATGTTCTTCAGTTCGGGGCGCAGATCGTAGGTTTGCAGGAAGCCGCCGGGGCGGAAGGCCTGGTTCAGCGCGTCGGGGGTGAGGATGCCGCGGTCGCGGCCGATGGCGGCGGCGGCGGGGTCGTGGGTGGTGGAGTAGAGCGGGCCCATCACGTCGTAGAACCGGCGCAGCTTGGCTTCGGTGGTGAGTTCGCCGCGCCACAGCTGGCCGGCGACCTCCTTCTGCTCGGCGGTGCCGCGCGCGGCCACGATTTCCTGGGCGCGGGCGTTGAACCCGGCATGGGCGGCGGTGACCACCAGCACGAGGTGAGACACGGAGTTCGGGTAGCGCGCGGCGTGGGCCATGGCGACCATGCCGCCATAGCTGGTGCCGATGCTGACCATGCGCTCCACCCCGAGATGTTCGCGCAGGGCTTCGAGGTCTTCGACGTTCTGGTCGAGATGGTAGGTGGACGGGTCGCCCTTGGCGGAGCGGCCCTGGCCGCGATGGTCGAGATAGACGAGCTGCATGTGCTGGGCGAGCGGCGAGAAGCCGGGCTTGAAGCCGGAATGGTCGCCGCCCGGCCCGCCGTGCAGGATGAAGGCCACGGGGCGTTCGCGCATCCGCCGCCCCTCCGGCACCAGGCCCATGCCCTCGATGTCGAAATAGATCTCGGTGTCGCGGATGCGTGCGCGCATGGTGGTTTCGTCCCTTCAAACACGATAGGGATAGGCTAGTCTCGCGGCACGCGGGAGAAAACAGGCCGTGATGCCGCGGCCGCGCCGGGGGGCGTCCATGGATTTCGAACTGAGCGAGGACCAGCGCGCCTATCGCCAGACCGCCGCCGATTTCGCGCGCGACCGGCTGGCGCCGTATGCCGGGGATTGGGACCGGGAGCGGCATTTTCCCGCCGAGGAACTGCGCGCGGCCTGCGAGCTGGGGTTCGGCGCCATCTACGTGGATGCGGGCAGGGGCGGCACCGGCCTGTCGCGGCTGGATGCGGCGATCATCTTCGAGGAGCTGGCGGCGGCCGACCCCTCCACCACCGCCTTCCTGACCATCCACAACATGGTGGCCTGGATGCTCGCGCGCTTCGGCAGCCCGGCGCAGTGCGACCGCTACCTGGCCGACATCATCAACGGCGCCATCTTCGTCAGCTACTGCCTGACCGAGCCCGGTTCGGGCTCCGACGCCGCGGCCCTGCGCACCCGGGCGGAGGCGGCGGACAACGCGCATTACCGGCTGAACGGGTCGAAGGCGTTCATCTCCGGCGGCGGCGTGTCGGACCTCTACGCCACCATGGTGCGCACCGGGGGCGAGGGGCCGCGCGGCATTTCCTGCGTGCTGGTGGAGGCGGGCACGCCCGGCCTGTCCTTCGGCAAGCCGGAGCGCAAGATGGGCTGGAACAGCCAGCCCACCGCGCAGGTCGATTTCACCGATTGCCTGGTGCCGGTGGAGAACCGGCTGGGGGCGGAGGGCGAGGGGTTCCGCATCGCCATGATGGGGCTGGATGGCGGGCGCATCAACATCGCCGCGTGCAGCCTGGGCGGGGCGCGGGCCTGCCTGGAGGCGGCGCTGGCCCATGTCCGCCAGCGCCGCGCCTTCGGCCGGGCGATCGCCGATTTCCAGGCGATCCAGTTCCGGCTGGCGGACATGGCGACGGAGCTGGAGGCGGCGCGGCTGATGGTGCATCGCGCGGCCGCGGCGCTGGATGCGGGTGCTGCGGACGCCACCCAGCGCTGCGCCATGGCCAAGCGCTTCGCGACGGATGTGTGTTTCCGCATCTGCGACGAGGCGCTGCAGTTGCATGGCGGCTACGGCTACATCGCCGACTACCAGGTGGAGCGCTACGTGCGCGACCTGCGGGTGCATCGCATCCTTGAGGGCACCAACGAAATCATGCGCGTGATCATCGCGCGCAAGTTGCTGGAGGCGGCATGAACATCGCCCTGATCGGCCTCGGCAACATGGGGCTGCCGATGGCCGCGAATCTGCTGAAGGCCGGCCACGACGTGGCTGGGTGCGACCTCGCCGAGGCCAATCGCGCGGCGCATGCCGCCCAGGGCGGCCGTGGCGTCGCGAGCGTGGCCGAGGCGGTGGCCGGGGCGGAGGTGGTGATCACCATGCTGCCGGCCGGCAAGCATGTGGCGGAGGTGGTGCTGGGCGAGGGGGGCGTGCTGGCCCATGCCGCGCCCGGCGCGCTGCTGATCGACAGCTCGACCATCGACGTGGCCACGGCGCGGCGGGTGGCGGAGGCGGCGGAATCGTCCGGGCGGATGATGCTGGATGCGCCGGTCTCCGGCGGCGTGGGCGGGGCGGTGGCGGGCACGCTCACCTTCATGTGCGGCGGCACGGAATCGGCGTTCGCGCGGGCGGAGCCGGTGTTGAAGGGGATGGGGCGCAGCATCGTGCATGCCGGCCCCTCCGGCGCCGGGCAGGCGGCCAAGGCGTGCAACAACATGATGCTGGCGATTTCGATGATCGGGGTCAGCGAGGGGTTCCTGCTCGCCGACCGGCTGGGGCTCGACCGGCAGAAGCTGTTCGACATCGCCTCCGTCTCCACCGGCCAGTGCTGGGCGCTCACTTCCTACTGCCCCGCGCCAGGGCCGGTGCCATCAGCCCCCTCCAACCGCGACTACCAGCCGGGCTTCGCGGCGGCGCTGATGCTGAAGGATCTCGGCCTGGCGCAGCAGGCCGCGGAGGATTCGGGGGCGCCGACGCCGCTGGGCGCGCATGCGCTGCGGCTGTACCAGGCGCTGGTGGAAGCGGGGCAGGGGGGTGCGGATTTCTCGGCGATGTTCCGCTTCCTCGGCGCCACCGCGCGGGGAGAGATCGCATGAGCACGCTGCGTCAGGCGCGCGATTTCCTGCTCGCCCACCGCACCGACTACCGCGCGGCCTATGACGGATTCGCCTGGCCCAAGCTCGGGAATTTCAACTGGGCGCTCGACTGGTTCGATGCCGAGCTGGCCCGCGGCCCGCGCGGGGGCGAAACCGCACTGTGGATCACCGGGGCGGATGCGGCACGGCTGAGCTTCGCCGAACTCTCCGCACGCTCCAGCGCCGTGGCCAACGGGCTGTGGGGGCTGGGGGCGAGGCGCGGCGACCGCATCCTGCTGATGCTCGGCAATGTCGCGCCGTTATGGGAGGTAATGCTGGCGGCGATGAAGCTGGGCTGCGTGGTGGTGCCGGCCACCACGCTGCTCGGCGCGGAGGACCTCGCGGAACGGGTGGGCCGGGCGCGGGTGCGGCTGGTCGTCACCACCCTGGCCGATGCCGCGAAACTCACCATGCTGGGGCCGGAGGTGCGGCGCATCACCGTGGGCGGCGCGGCGGAGGGCAGCGTCGATTACGCGAGCCTGCTGGCCGCGCCTGCGGATTTCGTGCCGGACGGGGTGACGCGGGCCGACGACCCGCTGCTGCTCTACTTCACCTCCGGCACCACCTCGCGGCCCAAGCTGGTGCTGCACAGCCATGGCTCCTACGCCGCCGGCCATCTCTCCACGCTGTATTGGCTGGGGCTGCGGGCGGGGGATGTGCATCTCAACATCTCCTCGCCGGGCTGGGCGAAGCATGCGTGGAGCTGCTTCTTCACGCCCTGGATGGCCGGGGCCGCCGTGTTCATCGCCAATCTCGGCCGGTTCAACGCGCGGGCGCTGCTCGACTCGCTGGTGGCGCATGGCGTCACCTCGCTCTGCGCGCCGCCCACCGTGTGGCGGATGATGATCCAGGAAAACCTCGCAGGCTGGACCACGCAACTCCGCGAAGTGTGCAGCGCCGGCGAACCGCTCAACCCCGAGGTGATCGAGCAGGTGCGCGCCGCCTGGGGCCTGACCATCCGCGACGGCTACGGCCAGACCGAGACCACGCTGCAGATCGGCAACCCGCCCGGCCTGCCCATCAAGCCCGGCGCCATGGGCGTGCCGATGCCCGGCTACCGCATCCGCCTGCTCGACGCCGACGATGCCGAGGCCGAGGAAGGCGCCGTCTGCCTGCCGCTCGATGACCCGCCCGCCGGGCTGATGCGCGGCTACCAGCAGGAGGATGGCGGCATCGCCGGCCTCACCGGCCCGGTCTATCGCACCGGCGACGTGGCCAGCCGCGATGCCGACGGCTACCTCACCTATGTCGGCCGCGCCGACGACGTGTTCAAAGCCTCCGATTACCGCATCTCCCCCTTCGAGCTGGAGAGCGTGCTGATCGAGCACGCCGCCGTGGTGGAGGCGGCGGTGGTGCCGGCCCCCGACAAGCTGCGCCTCGCCGTGCCCAAGGCCTTCGTCGCCCTGGCCGAGGGCGCCGAGCCGACCCGCGAAACCGCGCTCTCCATCTTCCGCCACACCCGCGACCGCCTGCCGCCGTTCATGCGCGTCCGCCGGCTGGAATTCGCCGAGCTGCCCAAGACGATCAGCGGCAAGATCCGCCGGGTGGAGCTGCGCCAGGCCGAGGCGGCGCGGCAGGGGCGGGGCGCCGCCGAATTCCGCGAGGAGGACTTCCCCGAGCTCGAAAGAAAATGACCGGAGCAGCGCAGCATTTTCGCGTCTTCGTGCCGGCGCTTTCCGGCAGGCACGCCGAAAGCTGCGATTTTCGCCAAGTCCGCTCGCGAGGCTGGATGCGGCACATTCGCTGACCTAAATTCCTCCCTAGGGGATCGAGGGCAGGCGCCATGAAACACTCCGCCGTCACGCTCGAGGACAAATACGAAACCGGGGCCGACCGGTTCTTCGTCACCGGCACCCAGGCGCTGGTGCGCCTGCCGCTGCTGCAACGCCAGTTGGACCTCGCGGCCGGCCTCAACACCGCCGGCTTCGTCTCCGGCTATCGCGGCTCGCCGCTCGGCCAGGTGGACATCCAGATGTGGCACGCGAGCGAGCATCTGAAAGCCAACCACATCCAGTTCCGCCCAGGGGTGAACGAGGAACTCGCCGCCACCGCCGTGTGGGGCACCCAGCAGGTGCCGCTGCTGCCGGGCGCCCGCTACGGCGGCGTGTTCGCCTACTGGTACGGCAAGGGGCCCGGCGTGGACCGGGCCGGCGACGCCTTCCGCCACGCCAACTACGCCGGCACCGCGCGGACCGGCGGCGTGCTGCTGATGGCCGGCGACGACCACGGCTGCAAATCCTCCACCGTGCCGCACCAGAGCGAGCCGGCGCTGATCGCCGCCAGCCTGCCCATCCTGGTGCCCGCCGACCTGCGCGACCTGCTGGAACTCGGCCTGCACGGCTGGGCGATGTCGCGCTGGTCCGGCCGCTGCATCGGCTTCAAGACGGTGGCGGACGTGGTGGACAGCTCCGCCTCCGTCGCCTTCTCCCTCGCCGATTTCCGCATCCGCCTGCCCGACGGCCCGCACCCCGACGCGGGCATCCGCATCCCCGACATGCCGCTGGAGCAGGAAGCCCGCGTGCTGCTCAAGGGCCTGCCGGCCGCCCAGGACTACGCCCGCGCCAACGGGCTGGACCGGCTGATGCTCGACCCGCCCGGCGCGCGGCTCGGCATCGTCACCGCCGGCAAGAGCTATCACGACACGCGCCAGGCGCTGGCCGAACTCGGCGTCGATGCCCGCCACGGCATCCGCCTCTTGAAACT
>CAMFLK010000240.1 GCA_945957135.1 uncultured Rhodospirillales bacterium | reverse complement strand
CCCAAGCGTTTCGCGCCTTTTCGTCAATTCCAGCCGGCTACCCCGAAATTTTTTTTACCTTGGGTCATTCCCGAGGCGATGGCGCGTGGACATGCTCCAACCGCCGGCGGCACGTCACGCCTGCCGCGACAAGGGGTCGCGGCGGGCTGGCCGGGACAAGCCCGGCCAAGACGGGGAAGGGGAGTTTGGAAGAACAAGCCACGGCGCAGCCAAAGTGAAAAAAGTTTTTTGGTTCTTTTTTTCAAAAAAGAACCGCTTCCTTCCTTCCTAGGAGCCCCCCGAATGCACTCCACCGACGGCGCCCTCGTCCTTTTCTCCGGCGGGCAGGATTCCGCGACGTGTCTGGCTTGGGCGCTCGACCGGTATGGGCGGGTCGAGACGGTGGGGTTCGCGTATGGGCAGCGGCATGCGGTGGAGTTGGCGTGCCGGGCGCCGTTGCGGGAGGGCATCGCGGCGTTGGGGGAGTGGGGGGCGCGGCTGGGGGCGGATCATATGGTCGATCTCGGGGGGGCGTTGGCGGGGATCGGGGGGACGGCGCTGACGTCGGAGGCCGAGATCGTCATGACGGAGGAGGGGTTGCCCTCCACTTTCGTGCCGGGGCGCAACCTGTTGTTTCTCACCTATGCGGCGGCGATCGCCTGGCGGCGGGGGTTGCGGCGGATCGTGGCGGGGATGTGCGAGACGGATTTCTCCGGCTATCCCGATTGCCGGGACGACACGATCAAGGCGATGCAGCTGGCGCTCAATCTCGGCATGAACCGGCGGTTCGTGCTGGAGACGCCGCTGATGTGGATCGACAAGGCGGCGACCTGGGGGCTGGCGGAGGCGCTGGGCGGGCATGCGCTGGTGGAGCTGATCGTAGAGCGGTCGCACAGTTGCTATCTCGGCGATCGCGTTCACCGGCATGACTGGGGGTATGGCTGCGGGGCCTGCCCGGCCTGCGAATTGCGCGCCGAGGGGTGGCGGCGCTGGCGGGAGTCGCGGGCCTGATTTGCCGCCGCCCACTTGACGGCGCGCGACAGGTACGGTGTGGGGCGCGCGATGTTCGCGCAGCAAATCGTCAATGGCGTGCTTCTCGGGGCGACCTATGCGCTGTTCGCGCTGGGGTTCACGCTGATGTTCGGCGTGCTCCGGGTGGTGAACCTGGTGTACGGGTTCTATTTCTCGGCCGGCGCGTTCATGGCGCTGGGGCTGACGCGCGGGTTCGGGCTGCCGATCTGGCTGGCGCTGCCGCTGGCCGCCGTCGGGTCCGGGCTGGTGGCGGTGGTGATCGACGCGCTGCTGCTGACCCGGCTGCGGCGGGTGAACGCGCCGGAACTCGCCTCGCTGATGGTGACGCTGGGCGCGGTGCTGGCGCTGTATTCGGCGATGACCGTGGCGCTGGGGCCGGATATCCGCCGCTTTCCGCCGCAGGTGCTGAGCGGGCAGGCGGTGGAGCTGGCGGGCATCCGCATCACCGACGCGCAGATTCTGATCCTCGCGGTGACCGCGGTGCTGGTGGGCGGGCTGGTGGCGCTGATGCGGCTGTCGCGGCTGGGGCTGGCGATCCGCGCCATGGCCGAGCGGCCGGATGCGGCGGGGCTGATGGGCATCGACACCGGGCGGGCGGCGGCGCTGGTCTCGTTTTTGTCGGGGAGTTTGGCCGGGGCGGGGGGCGTGCTGATCGGGCTGAATTTCAACGCCATCCAGCCCTATATGGGCGAGGCGATGATGCTGCGCGGCTTCGTGGTGATCATCGTCGGCGGCATGGGCGATATCGGGGGTGCGGTGATCGCCGGGCTGCTGCTCGGCGTGGTGGAGGTGCTGACCGCGGGCTACGTCGCCTCCGACCTGAAGGAGGCGGTGGCCTTCGCCATTCTGGTGATCGTGCTGTGGACCCGCCCGCAGGGGCTGTTCGGCCGGGCGCAGGTGAGGCGCGCGTGATGCCGGCCTGGCTCGACGATCTGCTGTGGACGTATCAGAACGTCGTCTATGCGCTGGGCATCAACGGGCTGCTGGCGCTGTCGATGTATGTGGTGCTGGCGGTGGGGCAGCTCTCGCTGGGGCAGGCGGCGTTCATGGGGCTGGGGGCCTATTCCTCGGCGCTGATGACGCTGAAGCTGAAGCTGCCGTTCTTCGCGGTGCTGCCGCTGTCCTGCGTGGTGCCGGTGCTGTTCGCGCTCGCGATCGGCGCGCCGACCTTGCGGCTGTCCGGCATCTACCTCGCCATCGCGACGATCGGGCTGGGGGAGGTGCTGCGGGCCGTGTACCTCAATGTCGGTCTGTTCGGCGGCGCGCTCGGCTTGTCGGGCATTCCGAACCGGGCGGAGACCTGGATGATCTACGGCCTGCTCGGCCTCGCGGTGCTGGTGCTGTTCCTGGTGGGGCGCAGCGGGGTGGGCCGGGCGATGGAGGCGATGCGCGAGGACGAGACGGCGGCCGAGGTGATGGGCGTGAACGTGCGCCGCTACAAGCTGGGCGCGCTGGTGGCCTCCGCCGTGCTGGCGGGCATCGCCGGCTGCCTCAACGCCCATGTCTCCAGCTTCATCGGGCCGAACGAGTATGGGTTCGAGCCGGCGGTGACCATCCTGTCCTACGTGCTGCTCGGCGGCATCGGCTCGCCGGTCGGGCCGGTGGTCGGCGCCTGGGTGCTGACGCTGCTGCCGGAACTGCTGCGCGGACTCGCCGATCTGCGCGGGGTGGTGAGCGGGCTGATCATCGTGGTCGCCGTGCTGTTCCTGCCCAACGGGCTGCTGCCGTGGCGGATGCGAAGGCGCGGAGCATGATGCTGGAGATCGCCGGGCTGACCCGCCGCTATGCCGGGCTGGTGGCGGTGGACGGGGTCGATCTCGCCGTGGCGCCGGGCAGCGTGCACGCGGTGATCGGGCCCAACGGGGCGGGCAAGACCACGCTGTTCAACCTGATCTCCGGGGTGGTGGCGCCGAGCGAAGGGCGCATCGTGCTGGCCGGCCAGGACATCACCGCCCTGCCCGCCCATGCCCGCGCCCGGCTGGGCATGGCGCGCACCTTCCAGAACATCCGCATCTTCGCCGCCATGACGGTGCTGGAGAACGTGCTGACCGGGCTGCATGTGCGGCTGCGCGCGGGGCCGCTGGGCATCGTCGCCCGCCTGCCCGGCTTCCGTCGCGAGGAGCGCGCGGCCGCCGCCCGCGCCCGGGTGGCGCTGGACATGGTGGGCCTCGGCCCGCGCGCCGAGGATCGCGCCTCAGCCCTCTCCTACGGTGACCAGCGGCGGCTGGAAATCGCCCGGGCCATCGCCCAGGACCCGCGCCTGCTGCTGCTCGACGAACCCGCCGCCGGCATGAATCCGGCGGAGACCGAGGCGCTGGGCGCGCTGGTCCGCCGCATCCGCGACCTCGGCACCACCGTGCTGCTGGTGGAGCACGACATGGGCTTCGTGATGGATCTGTCGGACCGGGTGACGGTGCTGAATTTCGGCCGCCGCATCTTCGAGGGCACGCCGCACGAGGTGCGCGGCGAACCGGCGGTGATCGAGGCCTATCTCGGCGCCAAGGTGGCGGCAAGGCTGGCGCGGCGCGCATGAGCCGGCTCGACATCTCCGGCCTCACCGTCGCCTATGGCCGCACCGAGGCGGTGCGCGGGCTCGACCTGTCGGTGGCGCAGGGCCAGGTGGTGTGCCTGATCGGGGCGAACGGCGCGGGCAAGACCACCACGCTCAGGGCGCTCTCGGGCCTGGTGCGGCCGCGCGCCGGGCGGGTGCTGCTGGATGGCGCCGACATCACCGGCCTGCGCCCCCACCGCATCGCCGCCCGCGGGCTGCTGCACGTGCCGGAGGGGCGGCAGATCTTCGCCGAGCTGACGGTGGAGGAGAACCTCGCCGTCGGCGCCTGGCTGGTGCGCGACGCCGCCGAGATCGCCCGCCGGCGCGACTCCGTGCTGACCCGCTTCCCCCGCCTGCGCGAGCGCCTGCACCAGCACGCCGGCTCGATGTCCGGCGGCGAACAGCAGATGCTGGCCCTCGGCCGCGCCCTGATGGGCGGACCCAGCCTGCTGCTGCTGGACGAGCCGAGCATGGGCCTCGCCCCCCTGTTCGTGGAGGAAATCTTCGCCATCATCGCCGCCCTGAAGGCGGAGGGCACCACCATCCTGCTGGTGGAGCAGAACGCCTCCGCCGCCCTCGACGTGGCGGACTACGCCTATGTGCTGGAAACCGGCCGCGTCGTGCTGCAGGGGCCGGCGGCGGAGGTGGCCAACGATCCCGCGGTGGTGGCGGCGTATCTCGGGGTCTAGCGGGGTCAGCCGCGCAGCGGCGGCACGACGCGCGAGCAGATCCACAGCATCACCGCATCCTCCGCGCCCGCGGAAACGCAGGCATGGCCCATCGTGCTGTCGAAGTAGCAGCTGTCGCCGGGCGAGAGCTGCAGCGGCTGGTAGTGCTCGGTGTGCAGCTCAACCGAACCCGACAGGACATAGATGAACTCCTCGCCGGGATGGCGGACCAGCTCCGGGAATTCCGCCACCGAATGCGCGCGCACGGTGGTGACCAGCGGAATGAACGGCTTGCGCGCGATGTCCGCGCACAGCATCTCGTAATCGTAGTTCGCCACTTTCTGCGGCACGCCCTGGCCGCGCCGGGTCACGCTGCGCCGGCCCGACACGGCCGGGCTGGACTGGCCGGTGAAGAGTTCGGCGACATCGACGCCCAGCCCCGCCGCGAGATGCAGGATCGTCTCGTAGGTCGGCGACATCTGGCCCTTCTCCACCTTGGAGATGGTGGACAGCGCCAGGTCGCAGCGCTCGCCGAGCTCGCTCAGGGTCAGCCCCGCCTGCCGGCGCAGGCGATGGACGACCTCGCCCAGCCGCACCCCGCCCCGCGCGTCTTCCGCCGCTTCGGTTTCCGGCTTGCGCGATGCGAACGGCGCCATGAACGGCCTCCCCAAGCGGTTTCGCCGCCAATTTCTCCGATCGTAGAAATTTCGACTAGCGAAGATATCACGTATCATATAGGTCAATCGACCGTACGGCCAACCTGCCGTTATGGGATGATTTCGAGGGGTTGCGGCATGGCCAAGGCGACGGGTCGCTATCGGATCGGCTTCGACATCGGCGGCACGTTCACCGACTTCATCCTCTACGACGCCGAAGCCGCCGCGGTGCGGCTGAACAAGCAGCTGACCACGCCGCACGACCCCTCCATCGCCGCGCTGGCGGGGCTGGAGGAGCTGGTCGGCATGGCCGGCATCACGCTGGCCGACGTGTCGGAGATCGTTCACGGCACCACGCTGGTCACCAACGCGATCATCGAGCGCAAGGGCGCGCGGCTCGGCCTGCTGACCACCGCCGGCTTCCGCGATGTGCTGGAGATGGGCACGGAGCAGCGCTACGACATCTACGACCTGTTCCTCGGCTTCCCCGAACCGCTGGTTCCCCGCGAGCTGCGCCTGGAAGTGCCGGAGCGGATGGACCGCGACGGCAATGTCGTCGTCGAACTGGACGAGGAAGCGGTGCGCGCGTCGCTGCGCGCCCTGCTGGCCCAGGGCATCGAGGCGGTGGCGGTCTGCTTCCTCAACGCCTATCGCAACCCGGCGCACGAGCAGCGCGTCGGGCGGATCGTCCGCGAGGAGTTCCCGGAATTCGCCGTCTCGCTGTCCGCCGAGGTGGTGGCGGAGATGTGGGAGTATCAGCGCGGCGTCACCACCTGCGCCAACGCCTATGTCCAGCCGCTGATGGACCGCTACCTGAAGCGGCTGGAGATCGAGCTGCAGCGCCGCGCCTTCACCGGCGCGCTGCGGCTGATGCACTCGGCCGGCGGGCTGATCTCGCCCGAGACGGCGCGCGCCTTCCCGATCCGGCTGCTGGAGAGCGGTCCGGCCGGGGGCGGGCTGGCCACGGCGCTGTTCGGCGAGCTGGCCGGCAAGCAGGACGTGATCTCCTTCGACATGGGCGGCACCACCGCCAAGGCGTGCTTCATCGAGGACGGGCGCGTCGAGATCGCCCCGATGCTGGAAGCGGGGCGCGTGCACCGCTTCCGCAAGGGCTCCGGCCTGCCGATCAAGGCGCCGGTGATCGACATGATCGAGATCGGCGCGGGCGGCGGGTCGATCGCGGCGATCGACGAGGTGGGGTTGCTGAAGGTGGGGCCGCATTCGGCGGGCTCCGACCCCGGCCCGGCCTGCTACGGCATGGGCGGCACGCTGGCGACGGTGACCGACGCCAATCTCGTGCTCGGCTACTACGATCCCGGCTTCTTCCTCGGCGGGCGCATGGCGCTGGACCGCGACGCCGCCCGGCGCGCCGTCGCCCAGGTGGCGGAGCGGATCGGCCTGTCCGTCGAGGAGGCGGCCTGGGGCATCCACAAGGTGGTGACCGAGAGCATGGCGGCCGCCGCCCGGGTGCATCTGGTGGAAAAGGGCAAGGACCCGCGCCGCTACGCCATGGTCGGCTTCGGCGGCGCCGGGCCGGCGCACGCCCCCGCCGTGGCGCGCGCGCTGGGCGTGCGCGAGGTGATCGTCCCGCCCGCCTCCGGCGCGGCCTCGGCGCTGGGCTTCCTCGCGGCCCCGCTGTCGTTCGAGAGCGTGCGCACCCTGCCGGTGACCTTCGCGCCGGGCTTCGACGCCGCCGCCCTCAACGCGGCGCTGGACGAGCTGGAGGACGACGCGCGGCGGCACCTGCTGCTGAGCGGCGTGGACCCCGACGCGGTGCGCGTGGAGCGCGGCGCCAGCATGCGGCTGGCGGGGCAGATGCACGACACTGTCTCTTATACACATCTGACGCTGCCGACGAACTCTAGGGTGTAGA
>CAMFLK010000239.1 GCA_945957135.1 uncultured Rhodospirillales bacterium | reverse complement strand
ATCGCCGGGCTGCCGACGAAGCCGGCGACGAAGGTGTTGGCGGGGTGGGCGAACACCTCGGCCGGCGTGTCGTATTGCTGGAGCAGCCCGGCATTCATCACCGCCATGCGATCCGCCATCGTCACCGCCTCCAGCTGGTCGTGGGTGACGTAGATGACGGTGGCCTGCTGGTCCTGATGGAAGCGCTTCAACTCCGAGCGCATCTGCACGCGCAGCTTGGCATCGAGATTGGACAGCGGCTCGTCCATCAGGAACACGCTGGGGTCGCGCACCAGGGCGCGGCCGAGGGCGACGCGCTGCTGCTGGCCGCCGGAGAGCTGGCGGGGCGTGCGGTCGAGCAGGTGGGTGATGTCGAGCACCCTCGCCGCCTCCTGCACCTTGCGGTCGATCTCGGCGCGCCCGAGCTTGCGCATCTGCAGGGGGAAGGCGAGGTTCTTGAACACCGTCTTGTTCGGGTACAGCGCGTAGTTCTGGAACACCATGGCGATGTCCCGGTCCTTCGGGTCGAGCCCGTTGACCAGATGGTCGCCGATGCGGATGTCGCCGCTCGTCTGCTCGATCAGCCCTGCGACGAGGTTGAGCGTGGTGGTCTTGCCGCAGCCGGACGGACCGACCAGGGCGACGAACTCGCCATGCTCGATGGTGAGGTTCAGGTCGTCCACCGCGGTGAAGGCGCGGTAGGTTTTCACCAGCTGGGTGAGTTGCACCTTGGCCATCAGCCAGGCTCCGAAGCGCGCATGGTCATCCCTTCACGGCGCCCTCGGTCAGGGCCCGCACGAAATATTTTTGCAGCACCAGGAACAGCACCACCACAGGCACGGAGGTGATGAACGAGGCGGCCATCAGCCCGGGCCAGTTGGTGGCGTATTCGGTGAAGAAACGCTGCAACCCCACGGGCAGGGTCAGCTTGCTCTTGTCGTTGAGGAAGGTCAGCGCATAGACATATTCGTTCCAGGCCAGGATGAACGAATAGATCGCGGTGGCGATGATGCCCGGCGTGGACAGCGGCATCACCACGCGGATAAAGGCCTGGAAGCGCGAGGCGCCGTCGATGCGCGCGGCCTGTTCCAGCTGCGGCGGGATGTTGTCGTAGAACCCCTTGAGCAGCCAGATGGACAGCGGCAGGCCGAAGGTGAGGTAGGTGATGATCAGCGAATACTGCGTGTTCACCAGATGCAGCCAGCGCATCATCACGAACAGCGGCATCAGGAACACCACGGCGGGAAACATGTTGCGCAGCAGCACCGTGTAGAACAGCGCGTTGCGCCCGGCGAAGCGGAAGCGCGAGAAGGCATACGCCGCCGGCACCGCCACCATCACGCCGAGGATGGTGGAGGCGGTGGAG
Source organism: uncultured Rhodospirillales bacterium (assembly GCA_945957135.1). Lineage (GTDB taxonomy): Bacteria > Pseudomonadota > Alphaproteobacteria > Acetobacterales > Acetobacteraceae > CAMFLK01. Next base: position 5,440 of record CAMFLK010000239.1, on the reverse strand, counting down.
ACCACCAGGGAGTTGAACATGTAGCCGAGGAATTCCGGCCCCACGTCGCTGGTGGGCGACAGCAGCCGCGTGTACTGCTCCAGCGTGACGTTGTGCGGGATCCACTCAGGCGGGTACTGCAAGGCCGCGAACTGCGTCTTGATGGAGGTGAGCACCATCCACAGCATGGGGATCACGGTGAACAGCGTCAGCAGCACCAGGAAGACGATGCGCAGCAGCGACCAGATGTCGAAGCGCCGGCGGTTCATCTTGCCTCCGCCTCATCGCGGCGCGTCAGCGCCTTCACGTAGAAATAGCCCATGGCCATCATCACGATGAACAATATCACCGAATAGGCCGAGGCGATGCCGAAGCGCACCCGCTCGAAGGCCAGCTGGTAGATGGCGGTGATCCAGATGTCCGAGGCACCGACCGGACCCCCGCCCGTCATGATCCACGGGATGATGAAGCTGTTGAGGTTGGCCACGAGCAGCAGCAGCACGGTGACGATGGTGACGCTTTTCAGATGCGGCATGGTCACATGCCAGAAACGGTGCCACGGCCCCGCGCCATCCACCATCGCCGCGCGATAGAGCTGGTCCGGCACCGTCTGCAACCCGGCCAGCAGCATGATCATGGCGAAGGAGAACTCCTTCCACACGTTCACCACGATCAGCGAGGGCAGCACCGTGTCCACGTTGTCGAGGAAGTTGAAGGGCCGGTCGGTGATGCCCAGCGCCACCGAAGCGGCACCGATCACCCCGAAATCGCTGTGGTACAGCCAGCGCCAGATATAGGCCGCGGACACGCCGCTGACGACATAGGGCACCAGCAGCACGCCACGCATCAGCCCGCGGCCGATGAATTCGCGGTTGAGCGAAAGCGCCGCGCCCAGGCCGAGCAGGAAGGCGAAGAACGTGGAGAACACCGTCCAGATGAAGGTGTTCCACGTCACCTCGCGGAACGAATCGCTGGCGAGGATGCGCGCGTAGTTGTCGAGCCCGACATAGATCTTGTCCTCCATCGCCAGGCTCGGCGGCGTGTTGAAGAAGGAGAGATAGACCGTGTCGTAGATCGGATAGCCGATGACGAGCAGCATCACGCCCAGCGCCGGCGCGACATAGGCGTAGTCGGCGAGAAGCCGCCGCCAGCGTGGCGGCGGCTTCGGGGCTGCGAGCAGGCTCATGGGTGGGTCAGAGATCGCCGCCCATCAGCCCCTTGATCTTGCGCGCCGCGTCGTCGGTGGCCTGGGCCACCGTCATCTTCTTGGTCAGCGCGTTCTGCATCATGTCCGGCACCACGATGTTCATGATCTCACCCGAAATGGGCACGACCGGGAACGGAATGCCGTTCGGCAGCATGGAGGTGGTGACGTTGAGGAACCTGATCTGCTCCAGCCGCTCCTTCATCCAGCTGGTGCGGAAGCCGGTGAGGTGGCCGGGGTTGGAGTTGGTCCAGGCCAGCTTGGTGGACCATTCCGGCCCGGTGGAGAAGGCGATGAAGGCGCGGGCGGCATCCATGTCCAGCTTGCCATCCACCACCTTCGGGTTGAACACATGCGCGTTCGATCCGCCGAACACCACGGCCCGGCGCGCCGCGCCCTTGGGGATCAGCCCGTAGCGCATGTTGGCCACCACGGCGTCGGCGATCTTCTTGTCGTCGCCGGTGGCTTTCTTGGCGCGGTCGAGCATCGCCGCGTATTCGCTGGGGTGGCCGATCATCATGGCGAGCTGGCCGGCGATGAACGGGTCCTGGTTCTCCGTCTGCGTGTTGGTCAGCGCCGAGACCGGCACCGAGCGGTCGCGCACATACATGTCGTAGCTGGCCTGCAACGCGGCGCGCGAGCCCTCGTTGTTGATCATGATCTTCTTGTAGGTAGGATCGGGCTCGGACTCATCGAGCGCGCCACCACCATAGGCCCAGAGCTGGGGCATGAAGCGGAACGGCGTGTTGCCCGCATTGGTGCGCGCCACCAGCCCATAGCCGTTCTTGCCTGTCTTTTCCTTGATCAGCTTGGAATAGACGACCAGGTCGTCCCAGGTGGCCGGCGGCTTTTCCGGGTCCAGCCCGGCGGCGGCGAACAGGGCGGCGTTCCAGGTCAGCGCCATCGTCTCGTTGTTGGTGGGAATGCCGTATGTCTTGCCCTGCCAGGTGACCGACTTCATCGCGCCCGGCCAGAAATCGGCCATGGTGAAACCCACATCCTCGGGCTTGAACGGGCTCAGCTGCCCCTTCGCGGCGAACTCCACCCCCCACAGGATGGGGAACTTCGCCACCATCGGCGCGGCATTGCCCAGCGCCGCGGTGCGGGTCTTGTTGAGCATCTGGTTGTAGTCGAGATTCTGCTTCTCGACGGTGATGTTCGGGTAGGTCTTGGCAAAGGCGGCCCAGAACTGCGCGTCGATATCCTTGTCGATCTGCGGCGAAGCCTCGTTGGGGCCCACATACCAGTAGGTGAGCCGCCCCTTGTAGTTGAGCGGCACGACCTTCGCGCAATCGGCCGCGGTGTCCACCTGCACCGTGCCGGCGATGCTGGAGACGAATTCCGGCGTCCAGGTCGCGGCATCGACGCCGGTGCGCGACGTCTGGGCGAAAGCCGGCATGCCCGCAACGAGTCCGGCGCCGGCGACGCCGCCCATCAGCTGGCGGCGGGTAAGGCCGCCAAGCGCCGCTTGTTCCTTATCCGTCATGATCGATCTCCCACGAATACCCGCTTATGCGCGCGGGCTGCAGTTGCATGGGCGCGATCCTATCCGCCGTCCGCTGCTTCGTCTTCCCCTTTTTTTGGCTGGGATGCGCCATGGTGTTCCTTCTTTGTCTCAGTCGCAACTTTCCACTTGCCCAGGCGCGGGCCGTCCATAAGCTGCCCGCAACGGCGCCTCGAAGCGCGCCCCGGAGGAAATGCCATGGCGACCCATTCTCTCGGCCCCATCCGTTTCGGCCGCCGCGGCCTGGCCCGCCTCGCGGGTGCCGGGCTCGCCGCCGGTGCGCTGCCCGGCGCGGCGCAGGCCATCGCCGACATCGACCGCGCGGACACGCTGATCACCGAATGCTGGCCCGCCGGCACCACGTTCAAGAACTACAACAACCTGAACCCCTTCGCCGTCGGCAACGACGTGCGCAACCACCTGGTGTTCGTGCTGGAGCCGCTGTTCTTCTGGTCGAACATCGTCGTGGAGCACATTCCCTATCTCGCCACCGGCTACAAGTTCAGCCCGGATTTCACCTCCGTCGATGTCACGCTGCGTCGCGGCGTCACCTGGTCCGACGGCACGCCGTTCGGGCCGGACGACGTGGTGTTCACCTTCGAGATGCTGCGCGCCAACGGCGCCGGCAAGAACGACCTGTTCCTCGCCGCCGATGTCGCCGCGGCCCTGAAGAGCGTGGAGCGGGTGGACGACGCCACCGTGCGCTTCAACCTCACCCGCCGCGACCCGCGCTTCGTGCTGCGCACGCTGACCGTGAAGTTCAACGCGGGCATCTTCATCCTGCCCAAGCACGTTTTCTCCACCGTGACCGATGTCGCCTCCTTCTCCAATATCGACATCGCCAAGGGCTGGCCGATCGGCACCGGCCCCTACAAGGTGGTGCTGGCCGCGCCGGAGCGCATCGTGATGGACCGGCGCGACGATTGGTGGGGCGCCAAGCCGGGCATGTGGGAGGGCAAGCAGCAGGGCGCGTACTACACCGACCTGCCGGAGCCCAAGCGCATCGTGACCATTCCGCGCGGCGACCAGCAGAACATGGCGCAGATGCTGGGCGCCAAGCAGATCGACTGGGGCGTGGAAGCCGCCGTGCCGATCATGAAGCGGCTGCTCGACCAGTACCCTTTCCTCACCACGCTGACCGACCGCAAGGCGCCCTGGGGCAACGTCGATTGGTGGCCGACCTCGCTCTACTTCAACCACGATTCGCCGGCCGTCGCCGATGTGCGGGTGCGCAAGGCCATCCGCTTCGCCGTGAACGCCCAGCAGGTGATCGACATCTTCCACGAAGGCGCGGCCGAGCTCAGCTTCACCCCCTTCCCCGATTTCCCCGCGCTGCATCCGTACATCCAGGACCTGGCGCCACTCGCCAAGGAACGGAACCTCAATGTCTGGAACCTCAAGCAATCCGCGGCACTGATGGAGGAGGCCGGATTCAAGAAGGATTCCGGCGGGTTCTGGGCCAAGGACGGCAAGCGCTGGCAATGGGAAATCCAGACCAACCCGGCGCTGGAGGGCATCGGCCCGGTCATCGGCGAACAGCTCCGCCGCGCCGGGTTCAGCGTGAATGTCGGGCTGCGGCCGGACTATCTGCAGATCATCTACGGCGGCAAAACCGACATGGCGCTGTGGGGCCACAATGGCGGCATCTTCGACCCCGAAGACACGATGCTGCTGTACCACAGCAAGTTCTACCGCCCGGTCGGCGAGATCACCACGCGCTTCCATCGCTGGCGCAACAAGCGCTTCGACGAGCTGACCAACGAGGTCGGCACCTACCCGCCCAACGACCCCGCGCTGCGCCCGCTGGTGAAGGAGGCGATGACGATCTGGATGGACGAGGCGGTGGAGGTGCCGATCTCGCAATGGTACCACCGCATCCCGTTCAGCACCGTGTACTGGACCAACTGGCCGAGCGAGGCCAATCCCTACGCGCCGCCGACCATCTCGCATTGGAGCACCATCCTGGTCGTGCACGGGCTGAAGAAGCGCGGCGCATGAGCGGGCGATGAACGCCCCGGTCTGGCTCGCCCAGCGCGTGGCGATGCTGCTGGCGGTGATCCTCACCGCGGCGACGCTGAATTTCGTGCTGCCCAAGCTGGCCCCCACCAACCCGGTGGAGGCCAAGCTGCTGTCGCTGACCGAAAGCGGAGGCTCGCTGAACGACATCAGCGGGCTGGTGGCCAGCTACAACCAGAAATTCGGCCTGGATAAGCCGGTCGTCACGCAATACCTCAACTATCTCGCGGCGATGGCGACGTTCGATCTCGGCTACTCCATCGCTTTCTACCCCGCGCGCGTCTCGGCACTCATCGCCAAGGCGCTGCCGTGGACGCTCGGTTTGCTGATCACCGCGACGGTGCTGGCCTTCGCGCTGGGCACGCTGCTGGGGGCGCTGCTGGCCTGGCGCGGATCGCCGCGCTGGCTGCAGGCCTTCGCGCCCTGCGTGATGGTGCTGGCCGCCCTGCCCTACTATCTCGTCGGCCTGGTGCTGGTGTATCTGCTCGCCTTCACCTGGACGATCTTTCCCCTCCAGGGCGGCGCCTCGCTGATGTCCACCGCGGGGTGGAGCTGGTCCTTCGCGCTCGATGTGCTCGGCCATTCCATCCTGCCCGCCGCCTCCATCGTGCTCGCCTCCGTCGGCGGCTGGGCGCTGGCGATGCGCGGCATGATGGTGACCGTGCAGGGCGAGGACTACATGAACTATGCCGAGGCCAACGGCATCTCCGCCCGGCGGCGCTTCCTCGGCTACGGGA
>CAMFLK010000238.1 GCA_945957135.1 uncultured Rhodospirillales bacterium | reverse complement strand
GCCGCAAGCAGCGCCTCGCGGAGTTGCTGGCCAAGTCGCCCAAGGTGCTGCGCTATGTGGAGCATTTCGCGACGGGCGGCGATGCGGTGCTGCGTTCCGCCTGCCAGCTGTCGCTGGAAGGCATCGTCTCCAAGCGCGCCGAGGCGCCCTACCGCTCCGGGCGGGGGAACGACTGGACCAAGGCGAAATGCCGGGCGGGGCACGAGGTGGTGATCGGCGGCTGGACCACCACGGGTGGCGCGTTCCGCTCCCTGCTCGCCGGCGTGTTCCGCGACGATCATTTCATCCATGTCGGCCGCATCGGCACCGGCTTCGGCCAGGCGACGCTGCGCGCGCTGCTGCCCCGGCTGAAATCGGCGGAGGCCAAGACCTCGCCCTTTACCGGGCGCGGCACGCCCCGCGCGGAAGAGGGTATCCACTGGACGAAGCCGGAGCTGGTGGCGGAGATCGAATTCGCCGGCTGGACCGGCGACGGCATGATCCGCCAGGCCGCGTTCAAGGGGCTGCGCGAGGACAAGCCGGCCGAGGAGGTGCAGGCCGAGACGCCCGCCCCGCCCGGCGCGGTGGAGGTGCCGAAGCCGGCACCGGCGCCGGGTAAGTCCACCGTGCTCGGCGTGCCCCTCTCCCATCCGGACAAGGCGCTGTGGCCGGATGGCGGCGACGGCAGGCCGGTCACCAAGCGCGATCTCGCGGCGTATTTCGAGAGCGTGGGGGACTGGCTGCTGCCGCATGTCGCCGGCCGCCCCTGCTCCATCCTGCGCGCGCCCGATGGCATCGGCGGCGAGCTGTTCTTCCAGCGCCACGCCATGAAGGGAATGTCGAGCCTGCTGGAACAGGTGACGGTGTCCGGCGACCGCAAGCCCTATCTTCAGGTGGACCGGGTGGAGGGGCTGGCGGCGCTGGCCCAGATCGGGGGGCTGGAACTGCACCCGTGGAACTGCCGGCCGGGCGCGCCGGACAGCCCCGGCCGGCTTGTCTTCGACCTCGATCCCGGCCCGGACGTGCCCTTCGCCACGGTGGTGAAGGCGGCGCTGGAGCTGCGCGAGCGGCTGACCGCGCTGGGGCTGGTGCCGTTCTGCAAGACCACCGGCGGCAAGGGGCTGCATGTCGTGACCCCGCTGGCCGCCGGCAGGACGGCCTGGCCGGAGGCCAAGGATTTCGCCCATGATCTGTGCCGGCGCATGGCGGCCGACAGCCCCGAGCGCTACGTGGTGGTGATGGCCAAGACGCAGCGGCAGGGCCGCATCTTCCTCGACTATCTGCGCAACGACCGCACCGCCACCGCCGTCGCCCCGCTGTCGCCGCGCGCCCGGCCGGGGGCCACCGTGTCCATGCCGCTGGACTGGGGGCAGGTGACCGCGCGGCTGGACCCCGCCCGCTTCACCCTGCGCACCGCGCCGGCCCTGCTGCGCAAGGGCAAGCCCTGGCAGGACTATGACGCGGGTGCCCGGAAGCTGGCCGATGCGATCGGCAAGCTGGGCAAATCCCGTGGCTGAGTTCGACCTCGCGCGGTTCGTGGATGCCCAGGCGCCGGTGATTGCCCAGGTGGGCCAGGAGCTCACGGAGGGCCGCAAGCGCAGTCATTGGATGTGGTTCGTGTTCCCGCAACTGCGCGGCCTCGGCGTCAGCGCGATGTCGCAACGCTATGCCATCGCGTCGTTGGACGAGGCCCGCGCCTATCTCGCCCACCCCACGCTCGGCCCCACCCTGCTGGACTGCACGCTCCGCGTGCTGGGCCATCCCGACCGCGCCATCCACGATATTTTCGGCAGCCCGGATGACATGAAGTTCCAGTCCTGCATGACGCTGTTCGCCGAAGCCGGCGAGGCGGCAGAGTTCCGCCGGGCGCTCGATGTGTTCTTCGGCGGGCGGGCGGATGGGCGGACGTTGGGGCTGCTGGAGGCGTGAAGGCCGGGGCAAGAAAGCGGCCCTTTCAGCCGAACAGAGAAACGGGAAATGGCTCAGTTCCGTCCCTTCTTCGCATGTATGCCCTGGCTTCGTTGCGGGGGGCGGGGTCAAGGCCCTTAAGCGAAGCGTGCCTTGACGCCGGCTCCCGCAACGCAAGCACAATCGTGAGTGCGAAGGAGCCCGTCCTGCAATGAAGGTCGGCACGGTTTCATCCCTGGGCGAAAGCGAGCTCCTTGCCACCCTGCCGCCGGCGCGATGGTTCGGTCTGATGAAGATGGACGGCGAAGGTGTCCCAGGGCGGTTCGATGGAGAGTTGCCAGAGAAGGCGGCCCACTTCGCCGCGGTGATAGCCGGCGTGCAGAACCACATGGGTCAGCATTTCCTCGCGGGTCATTTGGCCCTTGTCGCCATCGGTGAAGGTGAAGGCGATGGCCTCGGAAAGCGTCGCGGGCGAGACGGTGCCGACATAGGCGAGATACCATTGGTCGGCGGACGTGACGGCTTCCCGCAACTCGGCGAGCGGCGGCGTCTCTTCCAGATTGTCCGAGGTGAAGACGTGGGCGACGCCTTGCAGATGGCTCGCGAAAATGCGCGAAACCACGAGGGAATGGCACATCAGCCGCAGGCAGGTCTGCAATTCCTTGCCGTGTTTTTCGGGGTCGATGCCTTCCAGCTTGTCGAGGAAGGCGGTGTTGGCCCAGGCGTGATAGCGGTACAGCGTTTGAAGCAGGCTGCTCATTGACACCGGTCCTTTCGAAGGCTGGAAATGTGAGCAAGTCCTCCACATTCTCCACGGGGCCGGCATCTTGGCTACTCGCATTGCAAAGCCGCGATCCGCCATGCGCAAGGCGCCGCGCCAGGCAAGGTCCCGCGCCACGGTCGAGGCGATCCTTCAGGCGGGGGCTCGCATTCTGAGCGAGGCGGGGTGGGCAGGGTTCACGACCAACCGGGTGGCGGAGCTGGCCGGCGTCAGCATCGGCTCGCTCTACCAGTATTTTCCCGACAAGCTCGCCCTGGTCGATGCCATCCGCCAACGGCATCTGGACGACAGCATGGCGGTGATGCGCGGCCTTCGCCCGGACGGGGTTTCGCCGGCGGCGTTCGCGACGCGGCTGGTCCAGGCGGTGGTGGCGGCCCACAGCGTCCACCCCGGCCTGCATCGCGTGCTGCTGGACGAAGCGCCCATTGCCGAAACCTATCGGAACCCGCAGAGCGCGTTCGAGGTCGAATACCTGTCCTACTACGCCAGGGCCGTGGCGCTGTACCGGAAACGCAAGCCCAGCGCGGCCGATCATGTTGCCGGCCGGGTGATCTCGGATGCGATCGACGGGGTGATCCACAACGCGGCGCGGCGTGGCGCCCTTGACGATCCGGCGATGCACAGGGAGCTGGCCCGGTTGGTCGCCCTCTGCCTCGCCGAGGATGGCTGATACCGATCGGCCGAAATGATGACTCTTCCATCGTTGCGGCCGATCGGTATCGCGTGCCGGGTTGGCCGGCGGCGGCACGCCAGACCAAGACTCATACCAACGGTCATTCTTCATGACCGTTGGTATGAGGGCGCAAAAAAATCTTTTGCGGGGCATGTTTTTTCTCTTGCCATCCGTCGGTGAGCGTGGGAAACAGGATGCCACAGCATCACAAACTGACAGGAGACCCCTCAGATGACCCCGCCCAACCCCATCACCCGGATCGTGCAGATGCTGTCTGCCCTGCTGGGTGGGGTGTGGGCGAAGCTGGTCCTCGGGCGGAGGCAGGCCGCGGAACTCCAGGAGGTCATCGCCGGCCTGAAGGCCTTCGACGAGCTCCTCGCAAGCTGGAAGGCGGGCACGCTGGTCGTGCCACCCGAGCCTGAGGGTCAGGTCGAATATGTCGAGGCGAAAGACCGCAAGGCGGCCGCTCGTCCTCGGACGCGCGGCCCCCGCCCGTCCTCGCCCCGCCGGACAAGGACGAGACCGGAAGCGGCACCCCGCCGGATCATCCGCACCCGGCCGGTGAACTGGGCGGTGATCCCAAGACGGATCGGGCCGAGTGGCAAAAGGCGCGACGTCACCGTGGCGCGCATGGACGAATGGTCGGGATGACCCGGCCGCACACCCGGACTCCGCCGCTTTTCCGCAACCTCAATCGCCTGCCTCGAATTTTTTTACCTTGGGTCATTCCCGAGGCGATGCCGCGTGTACAGATCAATATTCAAAAGTTTTTTGCTTCTTTTTTCCAAAAAAGAAGCGCTTCCTTCCTTGCTTTACTGTACCGGCAGATCCGTCATCTTGCACAGATCGGTGCCTCGCCGTTCGCGGGATTTACCGTCGGCGAACACCACTTTCAGGTCGTAGCGGCAGGTGCCCTTGGGCAGCGGGAACAGCCGGGCGCTGCCGGCCGGCAGGGGTGTGCCTTCCAGCCGGTTGCGGCCCCAGTTGCCGCTGCCGCCGGGGGTGGCGAAGACTTCGGCGATCGGGCTGGCGCCGTTGTTGATCAGGCGGAAGGAGGGGTCGGTCGCCGGTTTGGCGCTGGCGGTGGCGGGGGGTTTGGCGCCGGTGCCGTAGCAGCGGATGAACAGGGCGGCGGTGTTGGCGATCTCGCCGATCTCGGCGGGTTTGAGGTCGGGGCCGGTATCGGTGCCGTCGCGCGGGGTGACGTTGTTGGCGATCAGGAAGTCGCGGGCTTGCGTGCCCTTGATGGCGAAGTTGACGTTCTGGGGGATGTCGCCGCCGGTCATTTCCGCGATGCGCATGGCGTTGAGCTTGGAGACCACGACGCCGACCACCTGGCCGTGGCTGTCGAGCAGCGGGCCGCCGGAATTGCCGGGCTGGACGGGGGCGCTGATCTGGTAGTGCAACGGGTTGTCGCGCAGGCCGGCCAGCGCGCTGATCGTGCCGGTGGTCAGCGTGGGGCCGGAGGACAGCACGCCGGACAGGGGAAAGCCGAAGGCCACCACCTCCTCGCCGCGCAAGACCGGCGGGCTGGTGCGGATGGCGAGCGGCTTGCCGCCGCCGCCGGGAAGCGCCAGCAAGGCGAGGTCGCGCTTCGGGTCGGCGGCCAGCACCCGGGCTTCGGCGGTCTGCCCACCGACGTTGCGGGCGGTGAGGCGGCGGCAGCCGGCGATGACGTGGTTGTTGGTCAGCGCCCGTCCGTCGGCCACCAGGAAGCCGCTGCCGCTGCTGGTCGGGCGGTCCTGCGCGAAGGCGGGGGGCGCGAAGGCGAGGGGCGCGAAGGCCGGGAAAGCAAGCAGGGCGAGCAAAATCGGTGGGACGCCACGCATGGTTCTGGTCTCCGGAGGCAACGGAAGATAGGCTGCACGGGGATGCGGGAGAAGCGGGGGGAAACCGATGTCCAAGGCGGCCGGGCGGGCCGCCGTCGCAGCGTTCGTGGCCTACGATTTCGGCTACGGTGCCTTCACCGGCATCGTCTCCACCTTCGTGTTTCCCACCTATGTCACCCAGGCGGTGGCGCCGGACCCCGAGACCGGGGCGGCGCAATGGGCGGGCGCGCAGGCGGTGGCCGGGGTGCTGATCGCGCTGCTCGCCGTGCCGTTCGGGGCGCTGGCCGACCAGGGCGGGCGGCGGCGATTCCTGCTGGCGGCGGCAACTTCGGTGATGGCGGCGGCAACGTTCGGCCTGTGGTTCATCCGCCCCGCGGCGGAATGGCTGCTGCCCGCGCTGGTGCTGGCGGCGACCGCGACGGTGGCGTTCGAGGTGGCGACGGTGTTCTACAACGCCATGCTCCCTGGGCTGGTGGCGCCGCACCGGCTGGGGCGGCTGTCGATGCTGGCCTGGGCCTCGGGCTATGCCGGGGCGCTGATCTGCCTCGGCCTCAGCCTCGCCCTGCTGATCGGGCCGGACCCGCCGCTGTTCGGGCTCGACCGGGCGAGTGCCGAACCCATCCGGGCCACCGCGCTGCTGGCCGGCGCCTGGCTGGTGCTGTTCACCTGGCCGGCCTGCGTGTTCATCCCCGACCCCGCCACCCGCGTGCCCTGGCGCGCGGCGATGGCGGGGGGCATCGCCGAGCTGCGCGCGGCCCTGCGCGACGCGGTGCGGCGGCCGATGCTGCGCCGTTTCCTGATCGCGCGGCTGTTCTACATGGACGGGATCGTGACGCTGTTCGCCTTCGGCGGCATCTATGCCTCGGGCGAGTTCGGGCTGAGCTCGCGCGAGGTGCTGATCTTCGGCATCGGGCTCGCGGTGTCCGCGGGCGTGGGGGCGACGAGCTTCGCGCTGATCGAGGACCGGATCGGCGCCAAGACCACGGTGATGGTCAGCCTGATCGCGACCAACGCGCTGTGCGTGCCGTTGCTGCTGGTGCGCGAGTCGATCTGGTTCTGGATCCTGGGGCTTTGCCTCGGCCTGTTCGTCGGCCCCGCCCAGGCGGCGAGCCGCAGCATGATGGCCCATATGGCCCCGCCCGAGGCACGGGCGGCGTGGTTCGGGCTGTTCGCGCTGTCCGGCCGGGTGACGGCGTTTCTCGGCCCGGCGGCGGTGGGGCTGGCGATCCTGGCGCTGCGCAGCCAGCGGGCCGGCATGGCCGTGATCGTGCTGTTCCTGACCGTGGGCATCGTTCTGCTGGCGCGGGTGAAATCACCACGAACCGATATCTGAACGGCGGGCGCGGCCGATCACCCACGCCATCCACACGAGCTGCGGCAGCAGCACCGCCGCGAGCACGAAGGGCTTGTGGGTGGAGGCGGCGTGCATGAAGGCCAGCGCCACCAGCCCGCCCCAGGCGGCGAACCCCCAATGCAGCAGCGCGATGGCCCGCGCATCCATCCCCGCGCGATGGGCCAGCTGATACAGATGGCCGCGATGCGCCTGGGCCAGGTTCTCCCCGGCCAGGGCGCGGCGCAGCAGGGTGAAGGCCACGTCGAACAGGATGCCGAACAGCAGCAGCGGCACCAGCAGGAAGCTCAGCTCCACCGCCTCGAACCGCGC
>CAMFLK010000237.1 GCA_945957135.1 uncultured Rhodospirillales bacterium | reverse complement strand
CCGCTGGCCCTGGACGGGCCCTACCTCTCCATCCGCAAATTCTCGCGCCGGCAGATCGACTTCAAAAGGCTTGTCGAATACGGCTCGCTCACCGCCCCCGTGGCGCGGGTGCTGGAAATCGCCGGCCGCTCGCGCCTCAACGTCATCATTTCCGGTGGCACCGGTTCGGGCAAGACCACGCTGCTCAACGCCATGTCGCGGCTGATCGACCACGGCGAGCGGGTGGTGACGGTGGAGGACGCGGCGGAGCTGCAATTGCAGCAGCCGCACGTGGTGCGCCTGGAAACCCGCCCGGCCAGCCTGGAAGGCCGCGGCGAGATCACCCAGCGCGACCTGATCCGCAACGCGCTGCGCATGCGTCCGGACCGCATCATCGTCGGCGAGGTGCGTGGCGGCGAGGCGTTCGACATGCTGCAGGCCATGAACACCGGCCATGACGGCAGCATGTCCACCATCCACGCCAACACCACGCGCGACGCCGTCACCCGCATCGAGAACATGGTGCAGATGGGCAATGTCGGCCTGCCCGCGCGGTCCATCCGCACGCAGATCGTCGGCGCCGTCGATCTCATCATCCAGGTGGAACGCCAGCGCGACGGCACAAGGCGGGTGACGCAGGTGACGGATGTGGTGGGGCTGGAAGGCGACACCGTCATTCTCAACGACGTGTTCGCCTTCGACGTGGAAGGTGAGTCCCTCGATGGCGCGCTGGTCGGCCGCTACCGCTGCAGCCGCGCACGGCCGGGCTTCCACCAGCGCCTCGCCTATTTCGGGCTGGACCGCGCCTGGTTCACGGCGATGGAGGAGGCGGAAGCGTGAGGTTGCCGCTGCATCTTCTGCTCGCCGGCTTCGCGCTGCTCATCGTGGTGCTCGGCCTGTGCGCGCTGCTGGCGATGGCCGAACGCAAGCGTCTGCGGCAGTTCCAGGCGCGCGCGGCGCTGGTGGTTTCGCCCTATGTGCGGGTCAACCAGCTCGCCACCATCAGCCGCTGGCGGCCAACGGAATCGCCGCTGGTGATGCGGGCGGTGCACCGGGTGGGGCGGCTGTTCGGCTACCATGTGGAGCGGGCGGACCAGTATCCGCTGCGCTGGTGGATCGTGCTCGGCGTGGCGCTGGTGCTGGCGCATGTGGTGCGCGAACTGGCGGTGCGCCTGATCGGCACGCCCGGCCAGGCGGCGCTGCCGATCGCCTGGATCATGCTGTGCCGCGCCTATTTCGGTGGCTGCGAGGAACGGCACATGCGCCGGCTGTTCGAGCAGTTTCCCGACGGGCTCGCGATGATCGTGCGCTCGGTGCGCGTGGGCATCCCGGTGACCGAGGCGATCCGAACCATGGCCCGCGAATCGCCCCAGCCCACGGCGGAGGAGTTCGGCAAGCTGGCGGACCAGGTGGCGATCGGCGTGGGGCTGGAGCAGGCGATGCGCGACATGGCGGAGCGCAACCGGCTTCAGGAATACCGCTTCTTCGCCACCGCCATTTCGTTGCAGAGCCAGACCGGCGGCGCGCTGACGGAAACGCTGGAAAATCTCGCGGACGTGATCCGCAAGCGCCTGGCGCTGCGCGCGCGCGGCCACGCGCTGGCGGCGGAGGCCAAGACCACCATCTTCATCCTCGCCGCCCTGCCTTTCGTGGCCGGCGGCGGGCTGGCGGTGATCGATCCCGGCTATATCGGCGCGCTGTTCACCGATCAGGTGGGCCAGCGCCTGCTGGCGGCGGCGGTGATGTCGCTGTCCACCGGCATCTTCGTGATGCGCACCATGATCCGCAAGTCGCTGTCATGAACGATCCGCGCCTGCTCGCGGCGATGGGGGCCGCCCTGCTGATGGTGCTGGGCGTGCTCGCCGTGCTGCTGCGCCTGATGCAGCGCGCGGATCGCATCACCGCGCGCATCGGCGCCATGCGCCGCGGCATCGCCACCGACGAGGCCGCCGCCCCGGAAACGCCGCCCGGCCTGCTCGGGGCGGTGGTGGCCACCGGCATGGCCTTCGCCCGCAGCGGGCTGCTGCCGCGCACGACCCTCGAGGAACTGCGCCAGACGCTGCGCATCGCCGGGCTGAATGGCCCGCACGGCCTGGGCCTGTTCATCGGCGCGAAGGCGTTGCTGGCGCTCGGGCTGCCGGGATTGGTGATGCTGATTGCGGCGACTTCGGGAATTTCGCTGCCCATGCCCCAGGCCATCGTGGCCGGCGCCGCGGCCATCGGCCTGCTGGCGCCCGACTACGTGGTGAAGCGCCGCCGGCGCGCCTATCTGCGCGCGCTGGAGGTGGGGCTGCCGGACGCGCTGGACATGATGGTGATCTGCACGGAAGCCGGTTTGGGCCTGGAATCCGGCATCTCCCGCGTCGCCGGGGAAATCGCCAGCGCGCATCCCGCGGTGGCGGAGGAATTCCGCCTCACCGCCCAGGAGATGCGCATCAATGCCGATCAGCGCCAGGCGCTGCTCAATGTCGGCAAGCGCACGGGGCTGGAGAGCCTGCGGCGCTTCGCCGCGACGCTGATCCAATCGCTGCAATACGGCACGCCGATGAGCCAGGCGCTGCGCACCCTGTCGGCCGAGCAGCGCCACGAGACGCTGATGCGCTTCGAGGCGCGGGCCGCGCGGCTGCCGGTGCTGCTGACCATGCCGATGATCGTGTTCGTGCTGCCCTGCGTGTTCCTCATCGTCGCGGGACCGGCGGCGGTGAAGGTGTTCCAGACCTTGGGTCATTGAGGAGACGGCCATGCAAAACCGGGCCACCCGTTCCACCGTTCTCGCCGCCACGCTGCTGCTCGCGGCCTGCGCGGACATGATGCCGGGCGACGGCGCGCGCGGCGGCAACGGCATCACCGTGGCCGACGCGGCACTGGCCAGCGGCATGCCGGAGGCAGCGTTGAACGTGACGCGCGCCATCCTGGAATCCGACCCGCGCAACACCGCCGCGCTGATCCGCCAGGGCGACGCGCTGGCCGCGATGGGCCGGATCGACGCGGCGCAGGCCGCCTTCACCCGCGCGCTGGCGATCGATCCCAACTCCGCGCCCGCGCTGCTCGGCCTGGGGCGCGTGCAGCTCGCCACCGGCCAGGCGAAGGCGGCCGAGACCACGCTGCGCAAGCTCACCGCCGTGAAGCCGAACGATGCCGCCGGGCTGAACAATCTCGGCATCGCGCTCGATCTTCAGGGCAGCCATGGCGAGGCGCAGGGCCTCTACCGCTCCATCCTCGAGCGCAATCCGCGCGACAACGCCGCCAGCGTGAACCTCGCGCTGTCGCTGTCGCTGGGCGGCGAGGCGCGCGAGGCGGTGCCCATGCTGCGCGCCCTGTCCACCACGCCGGAGGCCACGCCGCGCATGCGCCACGACCTCGCCGTGGCGCTGGCCCTGTCCGGCGACGCGGCGGAGGCGCGCAGCATCCTGCAGGCGGACATGTCGAGCGAGCAGGCGAACCAGGCGCTGGGCGGCTACCAGCAGCTCGCCGGCCCCGCGAGGTGATGCCATGGCTGTCCCGCCGGGCGAGGGATCGGCGCGGCGCCACCGCGGTGGAGTTCGCGGCGGTGGGCTCCGCGCTGTTCCTGCTGCTGCTGATGACGGTGGAGCTGTCGATGCAGCTGCTCAGCGGGCTGGTGCTGGAATACGGCGCGGTGGCCGCGGCCCGGTTCGGCGTGACCGGGGCCGTGATCCCGCCGGGCATGACGCCGCCGCCGGCGACCCGCGCGGAAGCCATCGCGCGCCTGGTGGTCCAGTATTCCGGCGGGCTGTTGGTGCAGAGCCGGCTGACCTTGTCCATGGCGAGCTACGGCAGCTTCGCGGCGCTGAAGACCCACACCGGTGGCGTGGCCGGCCCGGGGGCGGCCGGGCAGGTGGTGCAATACACGCTGAGCTACGACCAGCCCTTCGTGACCCGCTTCCCCACGATGATCACCGGCGCTTCGACCATCGTGCATCATGCCACGGTGGTGGTGCAGAATGAGCCGTTTCCCTCGCCGTGACCGCGGCATGGCCGCCACCGAGTTCGCCCTGCTGGCGCCGCTGCTGATCCTGCTGGTGCTCGGCACCACGGATTTGACCAACTACCTGCGCATCCGCCTTCAGGTGGACGAGACCGCCGCCGGCGTCGCCAACCTGGTGACGCAATATTCCCAGCTCTACGCGAGCGATTTCACGGATATCTTCAACGCCGCCCAGCTCATCGCCGGCAGCGTTGCGGTCACCGGCAGCAAAGGCACGACCATCGTGACCTGCGTGGTGAATTCGGGCGCCGGCCCCACCATCGCCTGGCAGCAGAAAAGCCCTGGCGCAACCTATGGCAGCCGGTTCGGCGCGGTTGGCGCGGCGCCCACCCTGCCCGACGGCTATGTGGTGGGCAGCGGGGAATCGCTGATCGCCACGGAGGTGGCCAGCGCCACCACGCCCTGGGTATGGAGCGCGCGGCTGCTGGGCACGGGCATGGCGGTGATGCGCTCCTACGCGCTGTTCCAGCCGCGCGGCGCGCTGCTGTCGCAGATCACCTCGGGGACACGGCCATGAGAATGATACCGGTGGAGCGAAGCGATGACTCTTTCATCGCTGAGCGACGACGGTATCGCGCGCCCCGCGCGTGGTGGCACCGCGCGCGTGGTTGGCCGGCGGCGGCGCGCCAAACAAAGAGTCGCCGCGGCAGCGTGGGCGTGGTGGGGGCGCTGGCGGCGGTGCCGCTGATTCTGGTGGTGGGGCTGGCGGTGGACGCCACGCGGGTGTGGCTGGTGCGCGCCCGCCTGCAGACGGCGCTGGACGCGGCGGCGCTGGTGGCGGCGCGCGAGATCAATGTCAGCGCCGGCACCGCCAACAGCACCGCGCTGTTCTGGTCCAATTTCGGCCGCACGTCCAAGACCGACAACACCGGCTATCTCGGCGCCACCGCCACCATCCCGAAGGTGGCCAAGGTGGACGCCAACACGGTGACGATGACCAGCCAGGCCAGCGTGGCCACCACCTTCCTGCGCCTGGCCGGGGTGGGGCCGGTGGTGGTGCATGCCAGCACCACCAGCCAGCGCGCCATCAACGGCATGGAACTGTCGCTGGTGCTGGACATCACCGGGTCGATGGCCACCAACAACAACATCGCGACGTTGCGCCAGGCGGCGACGAACCTGGTGAACATCCTGTATGGTTCGGCCGACACGCAGCAGAATCTGTGGGTGGCGGTGGTGCCCTATGTCGCCAGCGTCAATCTCGGCAACCAGCATGCCAGCTGGCTCACCGCCGGCAGCCTGGACCAGACCGCCTACCAGAACGCGAGCTGGATGGGCTGCGTGGAAGCCCGCGCCAACGGCAACGATTCCACCGACGCGACGCCGGCCGCGGCCCCTTTCACGCCCTTCCTGTGGAAATCCACGCTGGGCAAGTATTTCAGCGGCACGAAGGCGGTGACCGGGGACAATGACTGGTCCGCCACCCATATCACGGAGGCGCAGCAGAGCAGCAACGGCAACAGCACGGTGGGGCCGAACCTCAGCTGCTCCGCGACGCCGGTGCTGCCGCTCACCGCCTCCAAGGCCACCGTGCTGGCCAGCATCGCGGGCTTGCAGGCCACCTATCGCGGCGGCACCTTCGCCAATCTCGGCATGCAGGCGGGCTGGTTCACGCTCAGCCCGAAATGGCGCGGCTGGTGGGGTTCCCCCACCCTGCCGCTCGACTACAACACGCCGTTCATGACCAAGGTGCTGGTGATCATGACCGACGGCACCAACACCTGGTTCGACTGGGACGGCGGCGCGCCCGGCCTGGCACCGACCACCTATACCGGCCAGAAGGTGGATGCCGACTACACCGCCTATGGCCGGCTGTCGGAAAACCGCATCGGCATCACCATGCCCAACACGGGCAACATCACCAACGACCTCAACACCGCCAACGCGCGGGCCAAGACGCAGATCGACAGCCGGCTGTCGGCCCTGTGCACCACGCTGAAGAAATCGGGCATCACGCTCTACACCATCACCTTCGGCGTGTCCGACTCCGCCACCCAGTCGTTGTGGCAGAACTGCGCGAGCAAGGCGGAGAACTACTTCAACAGCCCCACCCAGGCGGCGCTACAGGGCGCGTTCCAGCAGATCGGCACGCAGCTTTCCAATCTGCGTCTGGCGCAGTGATGCGGGCTCTCCCGTCCCGGCCTGCCACCCGAAAGGCGACGCGCAGAGCTCGTCAGGGGACTTGAGCGAGGCGACCCTTGACCACACCGAGCGCGGCGCCTTCCTCAGCGGAAGGCGTGCCCATTGGTATGCACGGGGCGATATGCCAACGTGCCGCCCATGAACGCGCTCGACTCCCTCCTGCGCCCACGCGCGCTGGTCACCGGCGGCGCCGGCTTCGTCGGCTCGCATCTCTGCGCCGCCCTGCTGGCGGCGGGGCGCGACGTGCTGTGCGTGGACAATTTCTTCACCGGGCGGAAGGAGAATCTGGCTCCCCTGCTCGGCTCGGCGCATTTCGAGCTGCTGCGCCACGACGTGTGCTTTCCGCTGCACGTGGAGGTGGACGAGATCTACAATCTCGCCTGCCCCGCCAGCCCCGTGCACTACCAGCACGACCCGGTGCAGACCACCAAGACCAGCGTGATGGGGGCCATCAACATGCTGGGCCTGGCCAAGCGGCTGGGGGCGAAGGTGCTCCAGGCCAGCACGAGCGAGGTGTATGGCGACCCCACCGTGCACCCGCAGCCGGAGAGCTACCGCGGCAACGTCAACCCGCTGGGCCCGCGCGCCTGCTACGACGAGGGCAAGCGCTGCGCGGAGACGCTGTTCTTCGACTATGCCCGCCAGCACGCCACGCGCATCAAGGTGGCGCGCATCTTCAACACCTACGGCCCGCGCATGCATCCCAAC
>CAMFLK010000236.1 GCA_945957135.1 uncultured Rhodospirillales bacterium | reverse complement strand
TTGCAGATCCGCGCCAGAACCCGGCCGAGCCCGGCCCGGCGCGGATCGCCGTCATGGCGCAGCACCACGCCGCACAGCCCCTTGGGCAGGCGGGCAGCCGCGGCGCACGGGTCGGGCAGGCGGCGCGCGTCGGTGAACAGCCAGAGCGGCGGGGGGGCGCCATGCGGCCGGCGGGCCTTGACCGCGCGCGCCCAGGCCACAAGCCTAGCGTCCATGTCCGACACCCCTTTCTCCGCCGACTATAGCCATATCGCCCCCAGGCTGCGCGCCGTGCGCGAGCGGATCGAGGCCGCCACCGCCCGTGCCGGCCGCAGGCCGGGCAGCGTCACGCTGGTCGCGGTGTCCAAGACCCACCCTGCCGAGGCGGTGGCCGCGGCGCTGGCGGCCGGCCAGACCGTGTTCGGCGAGAACCGGGTGCAGGAGGCCGCCGCCAAGTTCCCCGGCCTGCGCGCCGCGCATCCCGGCCTGGAACTGCACGTCATCGGCGGCCTGCAGACCAACAAGGCCGAGGAGGCGGTGCGGCTGGCCGACATGATCGAGACGCTCGACCGTCCCCGCCTGGCCGACGCCATCGCCGCCGCCTGCGCCAAGGCCGGCCGCGCGCCGCGGCTGCTGATCCAGGTGAACACCGGCGACGAGCCGCAGAAATCCGGCATCGCCCGCGCCGAGGCCGATGCCTTCATCGCCGCCTGCCGCGACCGGTTCGGCCCGGCGCTGGCCGGGCTGATGTGCATTCCCCCGGCGGAGGGCGACCCCACCCCGCATTTCGCCTGGCTGGCCGACCGCGCGGCCCGGCACGGGCTGGGCGTGCTGTCCATGGGCATGTCGGCCGATTACGAGGTGGCGATCCGCGAGGGCGCGACGCATGTGCGGGTGGGGACCGCGATCTTTGGGGCAAGGTGAGACTGGGGAGTGCCCGCCTTCTTCGCAGGATGGCGCCGTGCTCGGTGTCGTCAAGGCACGCTTCGCTCAAGGGCCTTGACGACCCCTCCGCGTGACGCCTTTTGGGTGGAAGGCCGGGCCGGGGAAACGGCCTCTTTCAGCCGACCAGGGAAACGGAATGAAGAGGGGGCTCACTTTTCTTCATTCTTTGCATGTCGGCGCTCGGCTTCGTTGCGGGGGACGGGGTCAAGGGCGAAGAGCGAAGCGTCCCTTGACGCCGGTCCACGCAACGCAAGCACAATCATGAATGCGAAGGAGCCCGCCCGGCGCTAGAACGGCCGCACCACCACCATCACCACGATGATCGCCATCAACAGCGTCGGCACCTCGTTGGCCATCCGGTAGAACCGCGCCGGCCGCGTGTTGCGGTCGTCCAGGAAGTCCTTGCGCCAGCGCGAGGCCGCGCCGTGGAAGCCGGACAGCGCCAGCACGGCCGCCAGCTTCACCACCCACCACCACCCGCCCCAGTCGATCACCCCCGGCGTCGCGGCCAGCAGCAGGCCCAGGACCCAGGTGGCGATCATCGCGGGGTTGATGATCTGCTTCAGCAGCCGCCGCTCCATCACCTTGAACCGCTCGCTGGCCTCGGAGCCCGGCGCGGTCTCGCAATGGTACACGTAGAGCCGCGGCAGGTAGAACATCCCGGCCATCCAGGCGATCACCGCCATGACATGCACGGCCTTGATCCAGGCATAGAACGGGATCAGCCAGCTCATCGCGGCGCCAGCCGCAGCAGGACCGGCAGCTCCGCCATCGCGGCGAAGGGCGCGGCGCCGGCGGCGATCAGCGCGTGCGCCCCGCCATGCGGCGCGAAGCCCAGGCAGGTCATGCCGGCGGCCACCGCGGCACGGGCGCCCGTCGCGCTGTCCTCGATGGCGACGCAGCATTCCGGCGGCACCCCCTCGGCCGCGGCGGCGGCGAGATAGACGTCGGGCGCCGGCTTGCCGCGCGGCACGTCGGTGAAGCTGTGGGCGCGGCCGGCGACGCGCTCGGCGATGCCGATGCTGGCGAATTTCGCCGCCATTTCGGGATGGCTGGAATTGGAGGCCACGCGCCAGGGCAGGCCCAGCGCCGTCACCCCGTCCAACGCGGCGAGCGCGCCGGAAATGGCGGTGACCTCGTCCTGCATCACCGCGATCAGCCGGGCGACCAGCGCCTCCTCCCAATCCGGCGGCAGGACACGGCCCAGCCGCGCCTCCACAACCAGGCGCATGTCGTCCACGTTCATGCCGAGGAAGGCGCGGTCCGCCTCCTGCTGGGTCATCGGCCAGCCCAGCGCCGTCATCTCCCGCGCCACCACGCGGTTGGAGACCGGTTCGCTGTCCACCAGCACGCCATCGCAATCGAACACGACGAGGCGGACCGGGTGCGCGCGGCCCCGCAGCAGCTCGGCGGCGATCATGCCGGCCGCCGCAGCGGACAGTCGGCATGCCCGCCCAGGCAGCGATCCCGCCCGTCATCGCTGGCCAGGCCCGGCTGGCGGGCGCGGGCCCGGCGCACCAGCCCGGCGAGGGCGGCGATGAAGGCCGGGTCGGCATTGGGCACCGGCGCCCGGAAATAGCCGGGCACGCCGGCCCGTTCGGCCAGGTGGCGATATTCCACGTCCAGCTCCACCAGGGTTTCGGAATGGTCGGAGACGAAGGCGATCGGCACCACCAGCACGGCCACCTTGTCCTGCCCGGCGCGGGCCACCTCGTCGTCGGTGGACGGGCCGATCCACACCTGCGGCGTGGCGCGCGACTGATAGCAGATCAGCGCGTCGAGGCCGGGAATGCCCAGCGCCGCCACCACCGCGGCGACGCTGGCCTCCACCTGCGCCTGATACGGATCGCCCTGGCGGACGATGATCTCCGGCAGGCCGTGGGCGGAGAACAGCACCCGCAGCTTCACCCCTTCCGGCAGCGAGGCGCGGGCCGCGTCGTAGGCGCCGCGCACCAGCCCGGCATAGGCGCCGACGAAGCCGGGATCCTCGGCATAGCAGCAGATGCCGCGCACCTCCCGCGCCAGCCCCGCCTGAGCCGCCGCCTCGCGCCAGGCACGCAGCGAGCTGCCGGTGGTGGTGGTGGAATATTGCGGATAGAGCGGCAGCAGCACGATCTCGTCCGGCTTCCACGCACGCACCGCCCGCGCCGCCTCCAGGCTGAACGGGTGCCAGTAGCGCATGGCGACGAAGCAGCGCGCCTCGAGCTCCGGCAGCGCCGCCTCCAGCGCCGCGGCCTGGGCGGTGGTGAGGTCGAGCAGCGGCGAGCGGTCGCCGAGCAGCGCGTAGTTCGCGGTGGCCGGGGCCACCCGGGCACGCGCGATGATCCGCGCCAGGAACGGCCGCACGAAGAACGGCACGCGCAGAATGGCCGGGTCGGTGAACAGGTTCACCAGGAACGGCTTGATCGCGGCGCGGCTGTCCGGCCCGCCGAGATTGAACAGCACGATGGCGACGCGCCGGCGATCCGCCTCAGCTGCTTCGGACATGGTCCACCAGCGCGCCCACATGCTCGGGCGGGGTCTGCGGCAGGATGCCGTGGCCGAGATTGAACACGAAGGGCCGCCCGCGCATCGCCGCGAGGATGGACTCCGCCTCCGCCCGCATCGCAGCACCGCCCGCCAGCAGGGCGATCGGGTCGAGATTGCCCTGCAACGCCATCGTGGCCGGCACCATCGCCGCCACCCGCGCGGGATCGGCGCCGGTATCCATCGCCACCGCCTGCACGCCGGTTTGCGCGGCGTATTCCCCCAGCATCACCCCGGCCAGCCGGGGAAAGCCGATCACCGGCACATCCGGATGCAGCGCCTTCAGCCGGGCGACGATGATCCGGGTGGGTTCGATCACGAAGCGGCGGAACAGCCGCGGGCTCAGCACGCCGGACCAGGAATCGAACAGCATCACCGCCTCCGCCCCCGCCGCGACCTGGGCGGAGAGGTAGCGCACCGTCGCGTCCACCAGAAGGTCGGTCAGCCGCTCCAGCAACGCCGGCTGGCCATGCGCCATGCCACGGATTTCCGCGAATTCGCGCGAGCCGCCACCCTCCACCATGTAGCAGGCCACGGTGAACGGGCTGCCGGCGAAGCCGATCAGCGCGGCTTCGCCCAGCTCGGCCCGCACCAGCCGCACCGTCTCCATGATCGGCGCCACCGCCGCGTCGAGCCTGCCGATATCCAGCGCCGCGACCCCCGCTGCATCGCGGATCGGCGGCAGCACCGGCCCCTCGCCCACGGCGTAGCGCAGCCCCTGGCCCAACGCCCAGGGCACGATGAGGATGTCGCTGAACAGGATCGCCCCGTCCATGGCGAAGCGGCGCACCGGCTGCAACGTCACCTCGGCGGCCAGCGCGGGGGTGGTGGCGAGGCTGAGGAAATCCCCGGCCCGGTCACGCAACGCCCGGTATTCCGGCAGGTAGCGGCCGGCCTGGCGCATCAGCCACACCGGCGGCGGCCATACCGCCTCGCCGGCCAGGGCCCGCAACAGCTTCTTCGTCATGCCGCCTGCATAGAGGCTTCCCCTGCCCGCGCAAGCGCCCCCTTCACGAATCTGATCTTAAGATTCTTGAAGGGAAGCAATGTCTGGCCCTGTGGATGATGGGGTACCCCGATCTTGCCCGCCACGATCCCCGACTTGTCCACACAAGGGCCATGCGCCAGAAGGTTGGAGTTGCGGGGTGTTTGCCGCCTGTCCCATCGTTCGCATCATGGGGCGCGCCGCCATCCGCAGCCGGACGGTTTGTGACGGACATCCCCGGCTTTCCCCATCCCCGGCCGGAGGCACCATTTCATCCCCATGACACGAACGCTCCTCCCATGAATCTCCACCTGGTTTCCGACGCCACCGGCGAGACGCTGAACGCCATCGCCCGGGCCACCGTGGTGCAGTTCGAACACGCGCAGATCATCTACCACCGCCACTCCCTCATCCGCTCGCGGCTGAAACTGCAATCGGTGGTGGCGAGCATCGAGGCCGAACCCGGCCCCGTGCTGTCCACCCTGGTGGAGAAAAGCCTGCGCACCGAACTCGAATCCGCCTGCCAACGCATCGGCGTGCCCGTGGTGCATGTGCTCGACCCGGTGATGGCCATGCTGCAGGAACAGTCCGGCCAACAGGCCGCCGCCCGCCCCGGCCGGCAATACGTGCTGGACGCCGACTATTTCCGCCGCATCGACGCCATGCACTACGTGCTGGCCCATGACGACGGCCAGGCCCAGATGGGCATTCCCGATGCCGACGTGGTGCTGGTCGGCGTGTCGCGCAGCTCGAAAACCCCCACCTCCTTCTACCTCGCCAATCGCGGCATCAAGGCCGCCAACATCCCGCTGGTGCCCGGCCTCGCCGACCCACCGGGACTGGACAACCCCAACTGCCCGGTGATCGGCCTGACGCTGGATGCCGAGGCGCTGATCGAAATCCGCCGCCACCGCCTGCGCATGCTCGGCGCGATCGCCACCGCCACCGCCGCCCGGCAGGACAGCGGCGTGTACGTGGACCAGGAATCGGTGAAGGCCGAACTGCTCTGGGCCCGCCGGCTCTGCGTCAAACGCGGCTGGCCGGTGATCGACGTCACCCGGCGCTCGATCGAGGAAACCGCCGCCACCGTCCTGCAATTGATGGACGCCTGGCACGACCGCCGCCGCAAATCAGCCGAACCCGCGCCATGACCCTCCAGGCCGCCACCCCGTCCCTGATCCTCGCCAGCCAATCCACCAGCCGCGCCAGCCTGCTGCGCGACGCCGGCCTCGCCTTCACCACCGAACCCGCCCACATCGACGAAACCGAGATCAAACACAGCGCCCAGGCCCAACACCTGCCAGCCGACGACACCGCCGCCCTGCTCGCCCAGCTGAAAGCCCGCCACGTCGCCCGCCGCCACCCCGACGCCCTGGTGATCGGCGCCGACCAGCTTCTGCTCTGCCGCGACCAGCGCTTCGACAAACCCCCCGACCTCGCCACCGCCCGCAGCCAACTCCAATCCCTGCGCGGCCAACCCCACACCCTGGTCACCGCCGTGGTCGCCCAACGCGGCGAAGTCCAACTCTGGCACCACATCGCCCACCCCCGCCTGACGATGCGCAGCTTCTCGGACGAATTCCTGGACTCGTATCTGGCCCACGAAGGCGACACCCTGCTCGGCAGCGTCGGCGCCTACCGCCTGGAAGGCATGGGCATGCACCTGTTCGACCACATCCAAGGCGAACACGCCGCCATCCTCGGCCTGCCAATGATGGCCCTGCTCGGGTTCCTGCGGCAATTCGGGGTGGTGCTGAAGTAAGGAAGGAAAAGGGGAAGGAAGGAAGCGTGTTCTTTTTTGAAAAAAAGAACCAAAAAACTTTTACTCGTTTGGCTGCGCCGTGGCTTGTTCTTCCAAACTCCCCACCCAATACCGTCATGGACGGGCTTGACCCGTCCATCCACGGCGTGACGTGCCGCCGGCGGTTGGAGCATGTCCACGCGCCATCGCCTCGGGAATGACCCAAGGTAAAAAAATTTCGGGGTAGCCGGTTGGAGTTGACGAAAAGGCGCGAAACGCTTGGGAGCGGGACCGTCATCCCGACCATTCGTCGGCGCGCGGCACGGTGACGTGCCGCCGTTTGCCGCTTGGCCCGATCTTTCGCGGGATGACCGCCCAGTTCACCGGCCGGAGGCGGATGATCCGCCGCCTTGCCTCTGGCTTCGCCGGCCGGGGACCACGGGCAGACGTGGAGCGCGTGCGGGGCCGGGCAGAGCGGGTCCGGACACGGACCGGTGCCTCCACCTCGATCTCCGGCACCAAGGTGCCCGCCCGCCACTGGGCGAGCAGTTCGTCGAAAGCCCGCATGGTCTCCATCAGGACATTCGCCTCGGCCTTGTCTTTGCGGCTGAGGAACAACCGCCCCCACACCCCGCCCAGCAGGGCAGAGAGCATCTGCA
>CAMFLK010000235.1 GCA_945957135.1 uncultured Rhodospirillales bacterium | reverse complement strand
GCGGAGTTCCTCGCGGACGGGC
This sequence comes from uncultured Rhodospirillales bacterium, assembly GCA_945957135.1. Taxonomy (GTDB): domain Bacteria; phylum Pseudomonadota; class Alphaproteobacteria; order Acetobacterales; family Acetobacteraceae; genus CAMFLK01. The sequence goes on along the minus strand of CAMFLK010000235.1, from coordinate 6,814 downwards.
TGGCGGGCTATGCGCGCCGCCGCGACCGGCCGGGCGAGGCGGGCACCTCCGCCCTGTCGCCGCATCTGGCCTTCGGCGAGATTTCGCCGTGCGCGGTGTGGCGGCAGGCCATGGCCCGGCCGGCGGGGGAGGGGCGGGCGCGTTTCCTGGGCGAGCTGCTGTGGCGGGAATTCTGCGCCAACTTGCTGTGGTTCAATCCCGGCCTGCCGGAGGCGCCGATGCGGCCGAAATTCGCCGCCATGCCATGGCGCGACGATCCCGCCGGCCTGGCGGCGTGGCAGCGCGGCCGCACCGGCATTCCCATCGTCGATGCCGGCATGCGCGAGCTGTGGCGCACGGGGTGGATGCACAATCGCGTGCGCATGATCGTCGCGAGCTTCCTGGCCAAGCATCTGCTGATCCGCTGGCAGGAGGGGGAGGCGTGGTTCTGGGACACGCTGGTGGATGCCGACCTCGCGCAGAACAGCGCCAACTGGCAGTGGGTGGCGGGCAGCGGCGCGGATGCGGCGCCGTATTTCCGGGTGTTCAACCCGGTGCTGCAGGGCCGCAAGTTCGACCCCCAGGGCGACTATGTCCGCCGCTTCGTGCCGGAGCTGGCGGGGCTGCCGGACCGCTTCGTCCATGCGCCGTGGGAGGCGCCGGAGGCGCTGCGCGCCGGGCTGCGCTATCCGCCGCCGATCGTCGATCTCGCCGCGGGGCGGGCACGCGCGCTGGCGGCCTTCGCGGCGCTGGGCGCGGAACCCATATGAGCGGGTGGCCGTTTCGGCCTTCTCATCTTTCCCGCATCATCGAAGTGACATGAACGACGACGCGCTCTCCTCCCCAGGCCACACGGACCGGCCCTCGCCGATCCCTGCGGGCATGGGCGTGCGCGTGGTGGGCGACGTGCATGGCGACGCCCGCGCCTTCGCCATCGCGGCGGAGACCGACCTGTTCGTGGTGCAGCTGGGCGACCTCGCCGATTACGGGCCGGACAGCGCCGGCGCCATCCGCATCGCGCTGCGGCTGATCGAGCAGCGGCGGGGGCTGTTCCTGCTCGGCAACCACGACCTGAAACTGGCCCGCGCGCTGGCCGGGCGCGACGTGCGCATGGGGCCGGAACTGGCGCAGACCCTGTCGGAGCTGGATGGCGGGCTGCGCGCCCGGGCGCTGGCCGCCATCACCGCGGCGCCGGCCTGGGTGGAATGGCGGCATGGCGGGCAGGATGTGCTGTTCGTCCATGGCGGCTTCCACACGGACATGCCCGGCCAGGCACCCCCGCCGGCGCCGGAAGGGCGGGTGCAGGGCGTGCTGTCGCGCGCCCTGTATGGCGAGCCGACCGGGCGGGTGCAGGCCGACGGCTATCCCGAGCGCAGCCTGCGCTGGGTGGATCGTATTCCCGAAGGGATCACCGTCTATTGCGGCCACGACCGCCGCAGCGCCGACGGCCGCCCCTATATCCGCCGCAACCATGCCGGCGGCACCGCGGTGTTTCTCGACACCGGAGCGGGGAAGGGGGGACATCTGTCGTGGATCGACCTGCCGGCGGAATTCGTGCGGGCGGGCGAAACGCCAGTCGATTGATCTGAGCGGTCGGGACGATTTTTGATTTCCATCAACAATCGTCTTGGCCGTGCTTGTCACGGCCATCCACGCCGTCAGGCTCCGCCGGCTCCGATGGCATCGTACGAGGCCGCACCATTGTGCTTGCTCCCGACCGCCGGCGGCACGGCGCCGCTGCCGCGACAAGGGGTCGCTGCGGGCTGGACGGACCAAGCCCGTCCAAGACGGATGAGAGGACGGGGGCGACGGGCGGCCAGCCTAGCCAAGCTGCCTGTAGAAGATCACCGCCGGTCGCGACGTGCCGTCCTCGGCCAGCGTGTAGTCGGGAATCACCCCCGCATCCGTCCAGCCCAGCCCCGCGCACAGCGCCTCGGCCTCGCCCCCCTCCGCGGCGTGCATGACCAGCAGGCGGCGGCCGTGGTCGCGTGCCTCGCGTTCGGTGTTGTGGATCAGGCCGCGCAGGATCGTGGGGTCATCGCCCGTCAGCGCGTCCTGCACCGTGGCGCGGTGGCGGCCGGTTTCGGCTTGGGTCAGGCCGAGCGAGATGGTGCCGGCCACCACGCCGCCCTGCCAGGCCAGCAGCATGGCGCGGCTGCCCTGGGCCACCTCGCGCGCGCGGTGGTGCCAGACGCGGCTGGCCGCCGCGACGTCCATGCCGGTTCGCCGCGCCTGCAACCGGGCCAGGGCGGGCACCGCGCTTTCCGCGCCCGGCGCGTCCAGCGAAACGATGAAGCTGCCGATCAGCGGCTTCCAATACGGATATTCCAACGAGTTGGAGAGGTCGTTCAGCGCGCGGATCGCGCCGCGACGCACATAGCCCTGCTTCTCGTAGAAACGATGGGCGCGGTCGAAGCGCGTGTCGCTCCACAGCTGCATCACCGCGCCGCCCTGGGCGCGGGCGAAATCCTCGGCCGCGGCGATCAGCGCCTGGGCGGTGCCGCCGCCGCGCGCGGAGGCCGCCAGGTACATCTTGCAGAGTTCCCAGCTCGCGTCGCCGAGCGGGCGGGTGCCGACCATGCCGGCCACCGCGTCGCCCTCGCCGGCCACCCACAGCGCGCCGCCCTGTTGCGCGTAGTAGCTGGCGAGCGCGCGCAGTTCCGGCACCTCGCCATCCACATCCATCACGCAGCCGGGATACTCGGCCCAGCAGGCGCCGATCAGCGCGATGAAGCCGTCCGCGTCCTCGTCCCGGCCCGCGCGCAGTATCACCTGAACCCGGCGACAAAGGCGGCGATGCGGCGGCAGGCCTCGTCCAGGCTGGCATCATCCGTGGCGTAGCTGATGCGCAGATAGGGGCTCATGCCGAAGGCCGCGCCATGCACCAGCGCGACATGGCCTTCCTCCAGCAAAGCCAGCGCGAAATCCTCGTCCGTGTCGAGGCGCTTGCCGGCGGCGGTGGTGCGGCCGAGGCAGCCGGCGACGGAGGGGTACACGTAGAACGCGCCCTCCGGCCGGTGGCAGGTGATGCCGGGAATGGCGTTCAGCGCGTCCACCACCTTGTCGCGCCGGCGGCGATAGATTTCGGCGCGCTCGGCCACCAACTCCTGCGGCCCATCGAGCGCGGCGACGGCGGCGGCCTGTCCCACGGAGGACACGCCGGCGGTGGCCTGGCCCTGCATGTTCACCATGGCGCGGATGAGGTCGCGCGGCCCGGCGCAGAAGCCGATGCGCCAGCCGGTCATGGCGTAGGTTTTCGACACGCCGCTGATGGTCAGCGTGCGGTCGGCCAGCTTCGGCTCCACGGCGGCCAGCGTGCGGTGCTGGAAATCGCCATAGACGAGATGCTCGTACATGTCGTCGGACATCACCCAGACATGCGGGTGGCGCAGCAGCACCTCGGCCAGCGCCTGCAACTCCTCGGGCGTGGCGGCGGCCCCGGTGGGGTTGTTGGGATAGTTCAGGATCAGCCACTTGGTGCGCGGCGTGATGGCGGCCTCGAGGTCCTCCGGCCGCAGCTTGAAGCCGTTGTTCTGCGGGCAGTTCACCACCACCGGCTCGCCGCCCAGCAGGCGGGTCATCAGCGGATAGGCGCCCCAATAGGGGGCGGGGACGATGACCTCGTCGCCCTCGTCCACCGTGGCCATCAGCGCGTCGAAGATCACCTGCTTGCCGCCATTGGCGACCATGATCTGGTCGAGCGGGTAATCGAGCCCCTGGTCGCGCTTGAACTTGCGCTGCACCGCCTCCTTCAACGCCTTCGTACCGTCCTGGGGCGGATACTTGGTCTGCCCGGCGAGCGCCGCCTGATACCCGGCCTCGATGGCGTGGGTGGGGGTGGCGAAATCCGGCTCGCCGATGGTCAGCTGGATCACGTCCACGCCCTGCTCACGCAGGGCGCGGGCCTTGATCGTCATCGCGACGGTGGCGGCGACCTTGACGCGGTCGAGGCGCTTGGACAGAGCGGGCATCGGGTCAGCGCAGGCCCTTGCAGAAATCCTGGATGCGGGTGCAGGCCTCGGTCAGGCTCGCCGTGTCCGTCGCGTAGCTGATGCGGAAATGGCCGGGATACATGAAGGCCGAGCCATGCACCGCGGCCACGCCCTGCTCGTCCAGCAGGGCGAGCACGAAATCCTCGTCCGTGTCGATCTTCGCACCCCCGGCGGAGGTCTTGCCGATGCAGCCATGGACGGAGGGGAACACGTAGAACGCGCCTTCCGGCTTGTGGCAGGTGATGCCCGGGGCGGCGTTCAGCATGTCCGCCACCAGGTTGCGGCGCTGGCGATAGACCTCGACCATCTCGCCGATGAAATCCTGCGGGCCGGTCAGCGCCTCGATCGCCGCGGCCTGGGAGATGGAGGAGGTGTTGGAGGTGGACTGGCTCTGCAGCTTGTCCATCGCCTTGATCAGCGCCAGCGGCCCGCCGGCGAAGCCGATGCGCCAGCCGGTCATGGCATAGGCCTTGGAGCAGCCGTTCATGGTCAGCGTGCGGTCGCGCAGCTTCGGCTCCACCTCGACGATGGTGGCGGGCTTGAACCCGTCATAGGCGAGCTTCTCGTAGATGTCGTCGGTGAAGATCCACACATCCGGGTGGCGCAGCAGCACGTCGCAGATCGCCCGCAGCTCCTCGGCGGAATAGGCCGCGCCGGTGGGGTTGCAGGGGTTGTTGAGCATGAACCACTTGGTGCGCGGGGTGATCGCGGCTTCCAGGTCCTCGGCGCGCAGCTTGAAGCCGTTGTTCTGGCCGCAGGGCACGATCACCGGCTTGCCGTCGGCCAGCGCCACGATGTCCGGATAGCTCACCCAGCAGGGGCTGGGGATGATCGCCTCGTCGCCGGCGTTCATCGTGGCGATCATGGCGTTGAAGATCACCTGCTTGCCGCCGGTGGAGATGATGATCTCCTCCGGCTTGTAGTCCAGCCCGCTGTCGCGCTTGAACTTCTCGGCGACGGCGCGGCGCAGCGCCATCGTGCCGGCGACGTCGGTGTATTTGGTGTCGCCTTCCTGGATGGCGCGGATGGCGGCGTCCTTGATGTTCTGCGGCGTGTCGAAATCGGGCTCGCCGGCGGACAGGCTGATCACGTCGCGCCCCGCGGCCTTCAGCGCCCGCGCCTTGGTGGAGATGGCGATGGTCTGGCTGGGGCTGATGCGGTCCAGGCGTTCGGCGGTCAGGTGCATGATATGGCCTTCGCGGGCGGCTTTCGGAAGGCGCGCACCCTATCGCCGGGCCGCCGGCCGGGCAACCGCAACCATTACGCGGAGATGACGGGGCCGGTATTACAATTCCGTTCATGTTCGCGCCCGCCCGATGACAGGCGCGCGCGAAGCCTCTATGTCCGCGCCCCATGCGCATCGTGAGACATCTCGGCGCCGCCGCGCTGGCGGCGCTGGCGGGGTGTGGCCCCAGCTACTCCCCCAACACCTATTCCAGCACCGCCGTGCAGCAGGCGGCCAAGGTGGAGCGCGGCACCATCGTGGGCGTGCGGCCGGTGGACATCTCCACCCAGGGCGGCGTGGGCACCGTCACCGGGGCGGCGGCCGGCGGCATCGCGGGCGCGCAGGTGGGCAGCGGGGTGGAGAGCGCGTTGAGCGCGCTGGGCGGGTCCATCGTCGGCGGCATCGTCGGCACCGGGGCGGACAAGACCATCCGCGACACCACCGCCTGGGAATACATCGTGCAGAACGCCAAGGGCGAACTCACCTCGGTGACGCAGAAGGACGAGAAGCCGCTGACCATCGGCATGAAGGTGCTGGTGATCTCCGGCAAGGAGGCGCGCATCGTGGCCGACTACACGGTGGAGCCGCCGACCCGCGCGCCGGCCCCGGCGCCCACCACCACGGCCCCGCCGCCGCCGGCGGTGGAAGCCGCGCCGCTCGCTGCCCCCACGCCCCTCAGCCCGCCGCCCTGAATTCAGCGGCAGTTCGCCCGCAGATAGGCGCGGTCCGTCTCCGACAGGGTTTCGCCGAGCTGGGCGCGTTCCAGCACGGCGGTGCAGCGGCCGGGGCGGGGCGGCGGCGCGGGCAGGCCGGGCAGCGGGTTGGGCAGGGCGGCGCGCTGGTCGAACACCGCGAGATCGGCGCGCACCCCGGACGCGGAGGCCAGGGCCGGGCCGAGAATGGCGAGATAGGCGGCGGCCGGTTCGCCGCGCGGGCGCGTGGTCAGGCTCGCCGGCAGGTCGCCTGCCAGGGCCAGCACCACGCGCTTGCCGTCCGCCTGCGGGTTGGTCAGGGCGATGTCCATGCGGGCCGGGCCGTTCGTCTCGCGCGTGGCGGCGTGGCGCACCGTGCCGTCGGGCAGGAAGATGTCCAGCTGCACGCTGCCGGTTTCGTGCGTGGAGAGGGTGACGGGCAGGCGCCCGGTCACCGCGCCGGCCGGCAGGCTCACCAGCGGCGCCGGCGCCTCCGCCCGGCTGCGGCGGACCAGCGGACCCACGGCCGCGACGACATCGCAGGCGAAGGGCGGCAGCAGCACCACCTCGTTGGCCGGGCGGATGCCCCGGCTGCCCGCCTGCACCTGCTTCAGCAGCGCGTCCCACGCGGCCCCCGCGGCGGCGAAGCCGGTGAGGAGGGGGCGGCCGCCGCTCTCCTTCACATCCAGGATCGCGCACGGCGCGGCGGTCGCCAGGGCGCGCAGCGACGCCAGCGGGTCGGCCGGCGCGGGCGGCGGAGGCGGCGGAACGGCGAGGCCGGCGACCTGCGTGGGGGGAGCGGCCGGTGGCGGCGGCGCACTGCCGGCGAAGCTGAAATCCCCGTCGATCGGCGAGGTGGACACCCAGGGCTGCTGCGCGCCGCCGGTGCCGCGCTTCACCGCCAGCCCCACCTGGTTGAACAGCCG
>CAMFLK010000234.1 GCA_945957135.1 uncultured Rhodospirillales bacterium | reverse complement strand
GGCTATGCCGCGCTCGCCCATCTCTCCAACGCAGAGGGGGCCGTGCCCACCATCGTCGTGTTCGGCTTCATGGCGCCGGGCGCGGTGATCGGTGCCGCGGTGGGGGCCGTGCTGGGCTGGCGCCGCTAAAAATAGGGGCCGGGCAGGATCAGGATTTCCGGCGCGCGCGGCAGGGTGGAGCGGGCGACGGTGAGGCTGCCGGAGGGCTCGGTGCGGATTGCGTAGCGCCCGCGCACCCGGCGCAGGAAGCGCTCCAGCATCTCCTGGCTGAAATAGTGCATCGGCAGCACCAGCTTGGCGTTGAGCTGGCCGAGCACGTCGGTGATGTCGCCCTGGTTCAGCGTCCACATGCCGTCGATCGGCGCCATCACGATGTCGATCGGCCCGAGCACGGCGATGTCGTCCTCGGTGAGCAGGTGGTGCAGATGGCCGAGATGGGCGATGCACAGCCCCGCCGCCTCGAAGACGAAGATGGAGTTGCCGTATTTCTCGGTGGTGCCGTCCCAGTTGCGGATGTTGGTGGGCAGGTTGCGGATGTGCAGGTCGCCGATCTTGGCGTCGATCTCGGCCGGCCGGCCATCGTCGCGCCAGCCGTGCAGCACGGTGCCGATGCGCGGGTCGGGGCTGAGGGTGAAATGGGTGGAATGGGCGTGGTTCATCGTCACCACGTCCGGCGGCGCCGGCGGCTCGTGCGCGCCGCTATAGTCGGTGACGGCGGAGACGTTGCCGGGGGTCACGATCAGGAAGCTGGCATGGCCGAGGAAGCGGATGACCACCGATGGCTCATCCCCCGCCGCCACCCGCCACACCCGCACGCCCGAGGGCAGGGCGGCGGTGACCCCGCAGGCCCGGGCGAGCGAGGCGGCGCAGAGCAGAAGCAGGAGGAAGGCGACGCGCGCAAATAGAGCCATGCCGGACCTCGCGACCAGGGCAAGGCGCATCATGCCGTATCGGCCTGGTCTTCCGGCAGAAAAATGCTTACGCCCGCAGCAATCCGTTCATCGGCACCGCCGCCTGGCTGTCCGGGAAGATCGTGCCCAGCGCGGAGGCGCCGAGGCCGAAATGCCGGGCCAGCACGCCCTTGGCGACGGCGCGCAGGTCGGCGGTGGGTTGCAGGTCGCGGTTCTCGAACAGCCGGTCCTCGGCCAGGCCCGGCCAGTCCGCCTGCACCCGCCCGCCGGCGATGGCCCCGCCGGCCAGGAAGGCGACGGTGCCGGTGCCGTGGTCGGTGCCCCTGGTGCCGTTCACCCGCACGGTGCGGCCGAACTCGGTGATCACCAGCACCGCGGTCTGCGCCCAGGCCGCGCCGAGGCCGGATTTCAGCGCGACCAGCCCGGCATCGAGCTCGCCGAGCGGCCCGGCGAGGCGGGCGGACTGGGCGCTGTGGGTGTCCCACCCGCCGATTTCCAGCGCGGCGAGGCGCGGCCCGTCCGCGGCGGCGAGCAGCTTGCCGGCGGCGCCGGCCAGGGCGGGGAAGGCGTTGCGGTTGGGCGGCTGCTCGCTGCCCGCCAGCACGGCGGAGGAGAAGCCGCGATCGCGCAGCCCCTCGGCGATGGCCGGCCCGGTCAGTCCGTCCGCGTGGTTGAGCTGGGCGATGCGGGCGTAGAGCTCGGCGCCGGGTTGCTGCATCGCCTGGGGCAGCCAGCTCGCCACCGGGGTCTTGCCACGCAGCAGCAGCGGCACGCCGGTGCCGACCGCCAGCGCCAGCTCCGATTTCGCCGTGGCCGGGGTGGGGGCGGGCAGGGCGGCGGCGACGCGGTTGAGCCAGCCGCTGGTCATGCGGTGGTCGGCGCCGTACTCCATGTAGTCCTGCGCCTCGAAATGGCTGCGGCTGCGATAGCTGCCGGCCACGGCGTGGACCACCAGCATCTCGTTCGCCGCGTACATGTCGTGCAGCCCGGCCAGCGCGGGATGCAGGCCGTAGAACCCGCCGAGGTCGCGCAGCCCGTTGGCCTCGCCGGGGCCGGGCGGCAGCAGCTCGCCGCGCAGGGACGCGAGATTCGCGTCGCCATACGGCACCACCGCGGCCATGCCGTCGAGCGCGCCACGCAGGATGATCACCACGAAGCGCCGGTCCGTCGCCGCCGACGCCAGGGCCAGCGAGGCGCCGCCGAGGGTGAAGGCGCCGGCCAGGCCGAGCAGGGCGCCGCGGCGGGTGATCAAGGGCAGATGTCTCATCGCCTCATGAACTCCGGGCTGGTGAGCAGCAGCGTCATGCCGTCGCGGCGGGAGCCGGCGCGGCGGACGATCTCCAGCGTCTCCGCCGGCAGCAGCGGGCCGAGGCTGTTCTCCGCCACCTCCGCCGGGTCCACCCGCCCGGCGCGGCCGGACACGCCATAGGCCCAGTCGATCCGGCGCATCATCGCCTCCGGTCCGGTCCAGGCATCCGCCGTGTCCGGCCAGCCATTGGGCAGCGGGGCGGCGAGCAGCGGCTGGCCGAGCACCGCCATGATGCCGCCGGGATTGGGCGGCCGCCGGTCGGCCGGCAGGTCGATGGCGCGCAGCGCGGCCACCACGTAGTCGGCCGGCCCGCGCAGCTTGGTGAGCGGCTGCCAGGCGGCCTGGAGGCGGGTCAGCTCCAGCGACACCGCGTGCAGGTCGCCCTGCGTGTCGCGCAGCACCGCGTTCAGCCGGTTCACGGCCTCCGGCGGCGGCGTGTCGGCGACGAAGTGGCGGGCGAGCTTGAAGGCGAGGTTGCGATGCGTGGCCGGATGCTGGGCCAGCCAGGCCAGCGCCTGCACCCCGCCCTCCTGCCCCTCGGGATAGACCCGGCCCATCAGCGTCTTGCCGCCCGGCTGGTGGGCGCGCGGACGGAAGAGGAAGCCGATGGTCGGCGGCACCTCGCTGATCGACCAGCCCGTGAGGATGCGGGCGAACTCCGTCACATCCGCCTGGGTGTAGCCGGCGGCCGGCGTCACGGTGTGCAGCTCCAGGCATTCGCGCGCCAGGTTCTCGTTCAGCCCGCGCCGCTGCTGCCGCCCGGCCGGGCTGTCCGGCCCGACGGACTGGGCGTTGTCGAGATAGAGCAGCATCGCCGGGTGGCGCATCACCGCCAGCAGCATGTCGCCGAACCGGCCTGAAACATGCGGGCGGATCGCCTCGCGCAGATACGAGCCGACCACCGCGGCCACCTGCCCCCGGCGCAGGCTGACGGTGAAGTGGTTGAACCAGAACCACACCAGCCGCTCGCGGAACGGCGTGTCGCTCTCCAGCACCTGGTTCAGCATCGCCTCGGATTCGGCGCGGTAGAGCAGGCCGACGCGGGAGCGCTCGCCGGGCGGCGCCGGGGTCAGCCGGTCGGCCCGGATGGCCGCGAGCCCGTCGGCGACGCTGGCCCCGGGCAGGGACAGCGCCGGGTCCGGCCGGACGAGCTGGCCGGCCAGCCAGGCATCGGGGTCGCCGGGCAGGGGTTCGGCCCCCCGCCGGCCAAGCCCGAAGCGGATCATCGCCTGAGCCGTTCGTGTGTCCATGCCCGAGCCTAGCACGCGCGAACCTTTCCGTTACATGACCCGGCGACCAACTCCCCGTGAGAAATTGGCTGGCATGCGGCGGGCAGGGGCGGGGCGGCGATTGCGTGCTTGCAAAACGGGGCGAGGGAGTTCATGTGTCCGCGCATTCAGGCGGCCTCATGGAATCGCGTGCGGCCGGTCCATCGCAAGCGCGCGGGGCAGGGGCTCAGCGCGCTCGTTTTGGTATGCCCGACTGTTCGTTCCGCCCCGCCCGGGGCTGATGGAGGCCTTCCGTGACCGCATCCTCGCTCGACAAGATCCGCAATATCGGCATCACCGCCCATATCGATGCCGGCAAGACCACCACCACGGAGCGCATCCTGTACTACACGGGCGTGTCGCACCGCATCGGCGAGGTGCATGACGGCAACACCACCACCGACTACATGGACCAGGAGCGCGAGCGCGGCATCACCATCACCTCCGCCGCCGTTACCTGCGAGTGGAAGGACCACCGCATCAACATCATCGACACGCCCGGCCACATCGATTTCAACATCGAGGTGAACCGCAGCCTGCGCGTGCTCGACGGCGCGGTGTTCATCATCGAGGGCGTGGCCGGCGTGCAGCCGCAGTCCGAGACCAACTGGCGCCTGGCCGACCGCTACAACGTGCCGCGCATCATCTTCATCAACAAGCTGGACCGCACCGGCGCCGATTTCTACCGCGCCTTCGACACGCTGAAGGAGAAGCTGGACATCGTGGCGCTGCCGCTCCAGCTGCCCATCGGCATCGAGGACCAGTTCCTCGGCGTGGTCGATCTGGTCGAGATGAAGGCCATCGTCTGGGAAGGCGGCGAGCTCGGCGCGAAATTCCACGACGAGGAAATCCCCGCCGACCTGGCCGAGAAGGCCAAGGAGTACCGCCAGACCCTGCTGGACACCGCGCTGTCCGTCGATGACGCGGCGATGGAGGAGTATTTCGACAAGGGCGACGTCTCCGTCGAGACCCTCAAGCGCTGCATCAAGGCCGGCACCATCAGCGGCGCCTTCCGCCCCGTGCTGTGCGGCACCGCCTTCAAGAACAAGGGCGTGCAGCCGCTGCTCGACGCGGTGCTGGACTACCTGCCCTCGCCGGTGGACGTGCCCGGCATCGCCGTGGCCGCCGAGGAAGGCCAGGAGGAGAGCGACGAGTCCGAGCGCCGCCGCATCAAGGCCGACCCCGACGCCCCCTTCGCCGGCCTCGCCTTCAAGATCATCAACGACAAATACGGCACGCTCACCTTCGTGCGCGTCTATGCCGGCACGCTGAAATCCGGCGACACCGTGCTGAACACCACCCGCGAGGGGCGCGAGCGCGTGGGCCGTATGTTCCAGATGCACGCGGACAAGCGCGCGGAGATCAAGGAAGTCTCGGCCGGCGACATCGCCGCCTTCGTGGGGCTGAAGGACACCGGCACCGGCGACACGCTGGCCTCGGCCGACGACCCCGTGGTGCTGGAGCGCATGGCCTTCCCGGTGCCGGTGATCGACATCTCCGTGGAGCCGAAAACCAAGGACTCCGTGGAGAAGATGACCATCGGCCTGCAGAAGCTGGCCGGCGAAGACCCCAGCCTGCGGCTGAAGACCGACCAGGAAAGCGGCCAGACCATCCTGTCCGGCATGGGCGAGCTGCACCTGGAAATCATCATCGACCGTCTGCGGCGCGAATACGGCGTGGAAGCCAATATCGGCGCGCCCCAGGTCGCCTATCGCGAAACCATCAGCCGCCCGCACACGGAAATCTACACCCACAAGAAGCAGACCGGCGGCTCCGGCCAGTTCGCCGAGGTGAAGATCGTGTTCGAGCCGCTGGAGCGCAACGGCGGCGTGGTGTTCGAGAACCAGGTGGTCGGCGGCTCCGTGCCGCGCGAATACATCCCGGCGGTGGAAAAGGGCATCAAGGTGCAGGCCGATACCGGCGTGCTCGCCGGCTTCCCCACCGTGGACTTCAAATACACGCTGGTGGACGGCAAGTACCACGACGTGGACTCCAGCGCGCTGGCCTTCGAAATCGCCGCCAAGGCCTGCTTCCGCGAGGGCATGAAGAAAGCCTCGCCGATCATCCTGGAACCGATCATGGACGTGGAGGTCACCACGCCGCAGGACCATGTCGGCGACGTGGTGGGCGACCTCAACCGTCGCCGCGGCATGATCCAGACCCAGGACGCCGCCGGCTCCACCATCATGGTGCGCGCCCATGTTCCCCTGAAGGAGATGTTCGGCTATATTTCCGACCTCCGCAGCATGACGAAGGGCCGCGCCAGCTTCACCATGCAGTTCCACCACTACGATCCGGTGCCGCGCAACATCGCCGACGAGATCATGTCGCGCTCCGCCTGATCCGGCGGGGTTGATGAGAGGACCGAGCCACCCGTGAGGGAGCACTGAATGCAGGGCCCGCGCCTGCACTGGACGCGGGGACGCATCGAGGCCGGGGAGGGGGACACCACCCTTACCCGGGAATGGGTTGCATATGACGACGCGGGCGAACCCATCGCCCGCGTCGTTCGCATTCTCGGCCCTATCCACGCGGGCTGGCGCAGCTACCGCGCCGTGGCACTGGACGACGACGCCCGCCTGATCGAACTCCGCCCCAGCCCGCCGGACGGCGCCGGCTGGCTCGCCTGCGTCGGCGGCCAGGTGGTCGGCCGGGCGGCGCTGCCCCTGCAAGCGGTGCGACGGGCGGAGGCGGCACTGAAGGAGACGGCGTAAGGAAGGAAGCGTCTTCTTTTTCTGAAGAAAAAGAAGCAAAAAGACTTTGCTCGTTTTGGCTTGTACATGCGGCGGCGCCTCGGGAACGAGTCCCAAGGAAAAATGCGTCCTGGCGACACGCCCGGCGGGGGTCATCCGGATTTTTCCCAGTCGTCGGTGCCGCCGTTCCAGCTTCGCTTGGGGATTTGCAGGCGCCATTTCTTGGGCACCTGGTAGGGGCCGGGCGTGTCGCGGGCGTCGCGGGGGCGGGATTGGGGTTTCTTCTCGACCTTGGGCTTGGGCTTGCGGACCCGCCTGGGCCTGTCGAGCAGGGGGTGGGGGATGGCGAGCATGCGGGCGAGGGGTCGGAGCAGGCGGCGTGCCTGGGGGAGTTCCTGGAGGAGCCGCATGGTCTCTGGCCGGGAGAGGAACTCCGGGATGCCGGCGGCGACCTCGCAGATCGGGTATCCGCCCATCTGGAGGAGCCAGCCGAAGCGTGTGGGCACCTTGGGCCAGACGCCCTGGGGGGCGAAGGAGCGGATGTAGCGGATGCGCTGCTCTGGGGTGAGGCTGTCCCAATCGGGCTTGGGCTTGCGCGGCTGCCCGGCGCGTGAGGGCCTGGGCGGCAGCAGCTTGCCATCCTGCCATCGGAGGATGAGGCGATCGA
>CAMFLK010000233.1 GCA_945957135.1 uncultured Rhodospirillales bacterium | reverse complement strand
TGCACCAACTATTTCCGCCATGCCGGATATTTCCAGTCAACGTGAATTTACTCTAGGCTCAAGCCCCCGACGCCGCCCCCCGCGACGAAAAGGGCCGTTTCCCGGCTCGGCCTTCCACCCTTCAGAAGCAGGCGGGGCGCTACAGCACCCGCGCCCCGGCCTCCGCGGCGAACCGGTCGGCCGGTCCGTTCCAGGTGATCTCGCCGTTCTCCAGCAGGTGAATCTCGTCGGCGTGGCGCAGCGCGAAGGTGAGGTTCTGCTCGGCGATCAGCAGCGAAATCGTGCCGGTGTCGCGCAGCGCCTCGATCGCCTCCGAAATCACGTCGAGGATGATCGGCGCCAGGCCCAGCGTGGGCTCGTCGATCAGCAGCACCGCGGGCTTCATCATCAGCGCGCGGCCGAGGGCGAGCTGCTGCTGCTCGCCGCCCGACAGCGTGCGCGCGAACTGGCCGCGCCGCTCCGCGAGGCGGGGGAACAGCGTCTCGACGAAATCCATCCGCTCGCGCAATTCGCCCGCGCGGAGGTGGCTGCCGCCGAGGCGCAGATTCTCGGCCACGCTCATGTCGCCGAACAATTCGCGCTTCTCCGGGCACAGCACCACGCCGTCGCGCGCGATGCGGCTGGCCTCGCGCCCGGCCAGCGACGCGCCGCGATAGCTGATGCCGCCCTTCGCCGGCACCAGCCCGCAGATGGCGTTGAACAGCGACGTCTTGCCCGCGCCGTTCAGCCCGACCACGGCGGCGACCCCGCCGCGCGGCACCGCCAGCGACACCTCGCGCAGCGCCGTCGCCTTGCCGTAGCTGACCGACACGCGATCGGCCCGCAGGATGGCCTCCTCCCGCCGCGCCGGGGCGGGGCGGGGCACGACCTCGCCGCCGCCGCCGAGATAGACGGCGCGCACGGTCTCGTCGGCCAGCACGTGGTCCGGCAGGTCGTCGGCGATCTTGCTGCCGGCGCTCATCGCGATTACCCGGTCCACCAGCGCGCGCACGCCCTTGACGTTGTGGTCCACCAGGATGATCGCCCGCTCCGGCGTGCGGAAGGTGCGGATCAGCGCCGAGAATTCGCGCACCTCGCCGGCGCTCAGCCCGGCGAAGGGCTCGTCCAGCAGCAGCAGCGTGGGCTGGCGGGCGAGCGATTTCGCCAGCTCCAGCCTGCGCAATCCGGCGAAGGGCAGTTCCGAGGGCAGGCGGTCGGCGACGTCGCCGAGGCCCACGCGCTCCAGCGCCGCCCGCGCCGCCGCGGCGATGCCGGGGGCCAGGCGCAGGTTCAGCAGCCGGTTGGGCAGCAGGGCGAGCTGGACGTTCTGCAGCACCGTCTGTTGCAGCAGCGGGCGCGAATGCTGCGACACCATGCTGATCCCCGCCTCGGCCACCCGGTTCGGGGGCCAGCCGGCGATGTCGGCGCCGTCGAAGCGGATCGTGCCGGCATCGGGGCGGTGGATGCCCATCACCAGGCTCATCAGCGTGGACTTGCCGGAGCCGTTCGGGCCGATCAGCCCGAGGATCTCGCCGCGATCGAGGCGGAAGCCGACCTCGTTCACCGCGCGCAGGCCGCCGAAGCGCTTGCTCAGCCCGTCAACCGCCAGCAGCATCAGCGGCTCCTTCGCAGCAGCGCGCCCAGGCCGAGCAGGCCGCCGGGCAGGAAGAACAGGACCAGCAGCGCGATCACCGCCACCAGCAGCTCGCTCACCGAACCGAGCGGGCGCAGATACTCCGCGGCCACGGTGAGGAAGATCGCGCCGAGGGCGGGGCCGACGATGGTGCGCCGGCCGCCGACGATGGCCGCGATGATGATCTGGATGCCCACCGCCGCGTCCACGAACACGTTCAACGAGGCGGTGCCGAGATAGAAGGTCATCAGCGCGCCGGCGAGGCCCGAGAAGAACGCGCTGAGGCAGAACGCGGCGAGCTTGTATTTGACGACGTTGAAGCCCAGCAGCTGGGCTTTCAGATTGTCCTGGCCGATCGCCTGCAGCACCAGGCCGAACGGCGAGCGCACCAGGAACAGCAGCACCGCCCCGCTGGCCACCGCCGCGCCCAGCGCGATCTCGTAGTTGACGGCGGAGCTGATCGACAGCGTGTCCGGCACCGCGATGCCGATCTCGCCGCCGGTGTGGCGGGAGAACAGGATGATGAGCTGGCGCAGGATCAGCACCGCGACGAGGGTGACGAGGCCGAAATACGGCCCGCTCAGCCGCAGCGCGGGGAAGGCCAGCAGGGCGCCGGCCGCCACCGCCACGATGGCCCCGGCCGCGACGCAGACCAGCGGCGGCGCGAGACCGTTGCTCGACAGCAGCGCGGCGGTGTAGGCGCCGGTGCCGATGAGGAAGGTGGCGCCGAAATTCGCCTCGCCGGCATATCCGAACAGCAGGTCCCAGCCCATGGCGAAGACCGCGAAGAACAGGCCGAGGGTGAGGATGCCCAGGACGTATTCCTCCACCCCCAGCAGCGGCAGGGCGGCGACGAGGGCGAGGGCGGCGAGGCCGAGCGGCCAGCGCAGGCGGGCGGTGGCGGACATCGATCAGCGCCTTCCGAACAGCCCCTGCGGGCGGAAATAGAGCACCCCGACCAGGATCAGCAGGGCCGGCAGGCTGCGCAGCGACGGGCCGAGCAGATAGGCCGTGGCCGTCTCCACGAAGCCGATCAGGTTGGCCGCGATCAGCGTGCCGCCGACGCTGCCCAGCCCGCCGAGCACGACGATGGAAAAGGCCGTCGCGGTCAGGTCCATGCCGCCGCTCGGCGACACGCCCAGGATCATGGCGATCAGCACGCCGGCCAGCCCGGCCAGCGCGCCATACAGCGCCCACACCGCGCGCTGGATGTGGCCCAGGCTGATGCCGCACAGCACCAGCCCGCGCGGATTGATCGACGCCGCCAGAACCCGCTGGCCGGAGCGCGTGCGGGCCACGTAGAACCACAGCAGGGCGAGAACGCCCCAGGCCACCGCGGCCACCAGCACGCTGGACACCGGGGTGCGCACGCCGATGATGTCCACCACCCCCGGCACCAGCTGCGGAATGCTCACGGGCACGTCGCCGAACACCAGCGCCAGCGCCTCCTGCAGCACGATGGTCCACAGCAGCGTCGCCACCAGCATGAACACATGCTCGTCCGTGCTCGACAGTTTCAGGAAGCGCTGCAGAGGCCGGACGATCAGGCCGAACGTGGCGAGCCCCACCGCCATGCCCGCGCCGATCCCGGCCAGCAGCGCCCCGCCCGGCCCGAGCACGCCATGGCCGCCGAGATACCACGCCACCATGCCGGCGGTGGCCAGCGTGGTTCCGTGCGCCAGGTTGAGGATGCCGCTCACCCCGTAGAGCAGCGTGAACCCCGTGGTGGCCAGCGCGTAGATCGCGCTGATGAGCACGCCGCTGACGATGACCTGTGCGAGCATGACGCCGGTTCCGGCCGCGCCTGCCGGCCTCAGCGCCGCTGCGGCACGAAGGGCGGCAGCACCAGCTTGCTGGTGGCCACCGCCGGCGGCCAGACCGTGACCTGCTTGCCGTTCTGCCACTGGATCGCGACGCCGGTGACATAGCCCTCGCCGAACCGCATGTCGTGGGTCAGCGGGTCCTGCGGCCCCTGGAACACGATGCGGCCGCTGGCGCCGACATAGTCGGCCTTCTCGAGCGCGGACACGATCGCGTCGGCCTCCACCGAATCGCCGCGCTCCACGGCGTTCTTCAGCAGGTAGATGGCGTCGTAGGTGGCGAAGGAATGCGCGGCCGGCGTGGTGCCGAAGCGCTTCAGATAGGCCTGCGCGAACGGAACGGTCTTCGGCGTCAGCGCCGAATCCTCGGAGGCGGCGGTGAAGGTCACCAGCCCCTGGGTGGCGCCGCTGGTCTCCTTCCAGAAGGCGCTGGCGCCGGCCTGCGCGTTGTAGCCCATCAGCAGCATCGGCACCTGCTGGTTGGCCCACTGCACCACCGGCTTGTTGCCGATGATGCCCACGCCGGTCACGATCACGTCGGCCTTGGTCGCCTCGATCTTCTGGAAGATCGGCGTGAAATCCGTCGTGTCGGTGGCCACCTTCACGGGCGCGGCCAGCTTCAGCCCGGCGGCGGGCAGGCAGCTGGCGAGGAACTCGTCGTAGCTGCGCGTCCAGGCGGCGTCCTCGGTCATCAGCACGCCGGATTTGTAGCCCATCTGGCCCACCGCGAGGTCGCGCACGGAATCGCACACGCCTTGCGCCGTGGAACTCGCCGGCAGGATGGTGCGGAAGACGTAGCGATAGGCCGGCCAGTTGTCGTGCACCAGCTTGCCCAGCTGGTCGGCGCCGGCACCGGTGACGATATAGGGCACCTTCAGCCGCGCGGCCCAGGGCGCCAGCGTGATGGCGATCTCGCTGAGGAACGTGCCGACCACCGCCTGCACATGGTCCTGCCGCACCGCGCGCTGGAAGGCCAGCGTCGCGTCGCTCGCCGATCCCTGGTCGTCGTACTGGATCAGCTCGATCCTGCGGCCCTTCACGCCGCCGGCCGCGTTGATCTCCTCCGCGGCGAGCGTGGCGCCGTTCAGGATCGCCGCCCCGTTGATCTGCGCGAACTTCGCCATCACGCCGATGCGGATGGGCGGCTCGTCGGCGAAGGCGGGTGCCGTGACGGCAGCCGCGAGCGTCAAGGCCGACAGCGACAGCCATGCCAAGCGCCGCACATGATCGAGCATGCCGTTCCTCCCCTTATATCGTTCGTTCGGGGCGACTTCATCATACTGTATGACGAGATGTCAATCCGCGATCGGCCGATCGCCCGGAACGCAATCCTCCATCAGCGCCCGAAGAGCCCCTTTCGGACGGCGGAGACCGATTTTGCACGAAGGAGCGCCACGACACGGCGACGCGCGGGTGGCATCGCCCACGCCACGCATGCGATCCCGGCCGTTTTACCGGCCGGCGATCGCCCGTTCCGCTGAGTCCGTCTCCGTCAGTCCGCCGTCGCCCCGGCGCCCATCTTGTCGGCGAGTGTCGGCAGGCGGCGGGTGCGTTTGGGGGAGAGTCGGTCCTGAAGGCGGCCGAGATAGAGGTAGATGACCGGGGTGGTGTAGAGGGTCAGCACCTGGCTGAGCATCAGGCCGCCGACCATGGCGTAGCCGAGCGGGCGGCGCAGTTCGGAGCCGGCGCCATGGCCGAGCATGAGCGGCAGGCCGCTGAGCAGGGCGGCCATCGTGGTCATGAGGATCGGGCGGAAGCGCAGCAGGCAGGCCTGGCGGATCGCGGCGAGCGGAGGTTCGCCGTCGCGGCGTTCGGCATTGATGGCGAAATCCACCATCATGATGCCGTTCTTCTTCACGATGCCGATCAGCAGGATCATGCCGATCAGCGCGATGACCGAGAGGTCGTAGCCGAACAGCATCAGCATCAGCAGCGCGCCGACGCCGGCCGAGGGCAGGGTGGACAGGATGGTCAGCGGCAGGATGTAGCTTTCGTAGAGCACGCCGAGGATGATGTACACGGTCACCAGCGCCGCCGCGATCAGGTAGGGCTGGCTCGACAGCGAGGATTGGAAGGCCTGGGCGGTGCCCTGGAACGTGCCTTGCAGCGAGATCGGCGCGCCGATCTGCAGCATGGCCGCGTTCACCGCCTCCACCGCCTGGCCGAGCGAGACGCCCTGGGCGAGGTTGAAGGACAGGGTCACCGCCGGGAACTGGCTCTGGTGGCTGATCGACAGCGGCGCGATGGTGTGGTCGTCGATCTTGACGAAGGTGGACAGCGGCACCGCCTGGCCGGTGTTGGATTTCACATACAGCTTGTTCAGCACGTCGAGATTGCCCTGGAGCTCGGGCAGCACCTCCATGATGAGCTTGTAGGTGTTCACCTGGGTGAAATACTGCGTCACCTGGCGCTGGCCGAGCGCGTCGTAGAGCGTGTCGTCGATCACCTGGGGCGAGATGCCGAAGCGGGCGGCGGCGTCGCGGTCGATAGTGAGGGTGGCGGTGGTGCCGCCGTTCTGCTGGTCGGTGGCGAGGTCGCGCAGTTCGGGCAGGGAGCGCAGCTTGGCCAGCACTTTCGGCGCCCAGTCGTACAGCTCGTGCGAATCCGCCGATTGCAGCGTGTACTGGTATTGCGTCTTGGAGGGGCGGCCGCCCACGCGGATGTCCTGTCCCGCCTGGAGGAAGAGCTGCCCGCCCTCCACCCTGGCGAGTTTGGGCCGCAGCCGGGCGATGATCTGCTGGGCGGTGGCGTGGCGTTCGTTGAACGGTTTCAGCGCGATGAAGAAGCGGCCGTTATTCTCCGTCTGTCCGCCCACGCCGGGGCCGACCGTGGAGGAGTAGGCGGCGATGTCGGGGTCCTGCAGCAGCACGTCGCCGAGGGCGAGCTGCACGCGGTTCATCTCCTTGAACGAGATGTCCTGCGCGCCTTCGGAGATGCCGACCAGCACGCCGGTGTCCTGTTCGGGGAAGAAGCCCTTGGGGATCACCACGTAGAGGTAGCCGGTCACGCCGAGGGTGATGAAGAACACCATCAGGGTGATGAACTGGTGGCGCAGCACGATGTCGAGCGTGCGGCGGTAGAAGCCCAGCATCAGCTCGAACCCGCGTTCGATCACGCGATAGAACACGCCGTGCTTGCCGCTGTCGTGGTGCAGGAAGCGCGAGCACATCATCGGCGTCAGCGTCAGCGACACGATGGCCGAAACCACCACGGCGATGCTGACGGTCATGGCGAATTCGCGGAACAGCCGGCCGACGATGCCGCCCATCAGCAGCAGCGGGATGAACACGGCGATCAGCGAGGCGCTGATGGAGATGATGGTGAAGCCGATCTCGCCCGCCCCCTTGATGGCGGCGTCCATCGGCTTCATCCCGTCCTCGATGTGCCGGAAGATGTTTTCCAGCATCACGATGGCGTCGTCCACGACGAAGCCGACGGCGATGGTC
>CAMFLK010000232.1 GCA_945957135.1 uncultured Rhodospirillales bacterium | reverse complement strand
GGCCGAGGCCGGGCCGCTATAGGGCACGGTATGGCCGATGCGGATTTCCGTGGCGGTGACCCCCGGCGTGTCCGCCCGCGCGCCGCGCGCGGCGGCGAGTGCGGCGATGGAGCCCAGCAGAGTACGACGTTGCATGCTTCCCTCCGTTTTTTTCGTGTTTCTGTCAGGCACGTTTCGTATGGCGCAGCAGCCCGGCGACGCCCTGCGGCAGCAGGAAGATGCAGGCGATCAGGATCACGCCATACACCGCGCCGGGGGCGGATTTGGAAACCTGGTCGGCGATGTTCGGCACGAACTGGATGAACGCGGCGCCGAACACCGCGCCGGCGATGCTCGCCCCGCCGCCCACCACCATGCCGACGAAGAAGGTGATGGACAGCGCGGCGCTGAAACTGTCGGGCGAGACGAAGCCGATGGCGACGGCGGCCAGCGAGCCGGCCACCCCGGTGAGCATCGCGCTCACCGCGAAGGTCCGCGTCTTGAACATCGCGAGATCGATGCCCATCGCCTCCGCCGCCAGCGGCTGGTCGCGGATGGCGATCATCGCGCGGCCGATGCGCCCGCGCACCAGGTTCGCCGTCAGCGCGAACAGCAGCGTGGCCACCGCGAGGGTGAACAGATAGAGCCAGGCATCGCCGGAGAGCTTCAGCCCGAACGGCGCGTCCGGCTTGAGGATGACGATGCCCTGCACGCCGCCCGTCCAGCTTTCCAGAAGGCGGTATTTGAGGATTTGCGGAGTCGCCGCGGCGAGAGCGAGCGTGGTCAGCGCCAGATACAGCCCGCCCAGCCGCAACGCCGGCAGGCCGATCAGGAAGCCGAGCGCGGCGCAGATCAGTGCCGCCGGCGGCAGCGTGGCCCAGTACGGCACGTCCCACCGGTCCATCAGGATGGCGGTGACGTAGGAGCCGACGGCGAAGAATGCGCCATGGCCCAGCGACACCTGGCCGTTGAAGCCGGTGACGAGGTTCAGTCCCAGGATCGCCACCGCATAGGCCGCGACCAGGGTGAGCTGGAAAAGCTGGTAGCCGCTGGCGAAGATCGGCGGCAGCACGGCGGCGGCCAGCAGCAGGGCGATGATGAGAAGGGGCGCGCGCATCGCTACACCCGGCTCGTCACGGTCCGGCCGAACAGGCCGGAGGGTTTCAGCACCAGCACGGCGACGATGATCACCAGCGCCACCGCGAGCTTGAGCTCGGTGCCCACCACATAGGCGCCCGCGAGATTCTCGATGATGCCGACAAGGAATCCGCCGATCACCGCCCCCAGCGGGCTGGTGATGCCACCCAACAGCGCGCCGGCGAAGGCGTAGAGCAGCACGCCCGCCATCATGTTCGGATCGAGGAACACCACCGGCGCCACCATCATGCCGGCCACCGCGCCGATCGCCGCCGCCAGCCCCCAGCCGAGGGCCAGCATCCGCGCCACGGGAATGCCCACCAGCCGGCTCGAGGCCGGGTTGAACGCCGCCGCGCGCATCGCCAGCCCCAGCCGGGTGAAGCGGAAGAACGCCCAGACGGAGATCAGCACCAGCAGCGTCACCGAGGTCGATCCCAGCTCGTGGCGCGAGACGTAGCCGCCCATCGCCGGCCCCGCGCCGAAGGGCGAGGGAAAGGTCTTGAGCGTGGTGCCGAACAGCCAGCCGGCGAGCGCGTTCAGGATCAGCATCAGCCCGATGAACACGCCCACCGAGGCCAGCACCGGCGCGTTGGCCAGCGGATGCAGCAGCACGCGCTGGATCAGCGCGCCGAGCACGAAGGAGATCGCCACCGTCGCGACGAAGGCCAGCCAATAGCTCAGCCCGGCCTGGATCAGCGTGAGCGCGATGAAGGTGGAGAACATCGCCATCTCGCCCTGGGCGAAGTTCACGTGGTGGGTGGACTGGTAGATCATCACCAGCGCCAGCGCGACCGCGGCGTAGATGCCGCCCGTGGCGATGCCGGAGAATATCTGGTGCAGCAGCCCGTCCATTCCCTCAATACCCCAGATAGGAGCGGCGCACGGCCTCGTCGCGCCCGATCTCGGCCGCGGGGCCGGAGAGCACGATGCGGCCGGTCTCCAGCAGATAGGCGCGATCGGCGATGGCGAGTGCCAGGCTCGCGTTCTGCTCCACCACCAGCACCGACGTGCCCTCCTGCGCGATCACCGTGCGCAGGATGGCGAAGATGTCGCGCACGATCAGCGGCGCGAGGCCGAAGGAGGGCTCGTCCAGCAGCAGCAGCTTCGGGCGCAGCAGCAGGGCGCGGGCGATGGCCAGCATCTGCTGCTCGCCGCCGGAGAGCGTGCCGGCCTGTTGGCGAAGACGCTGACGCAGCCTGGGGAAATAGCCGAACATGCGTTCCAGGTCGGGGCGGATGTCGTCGCGCCGGCGCCAGGCGCCGAGGCGCAGATTCTCCTCCACCGTGAGTTCGGAGAAGGTGCCGCGCCCGTCCGGCACATGGGCGATCCCGGCGGCGGCGATCGCCTCGGTGGGCAGGCGGGCGATCGGGCGGCCGGCGAAGACGATCTCGCCGGTGGTACGGATCATGCCGCTGATGGCGCGCAGCGTGGTGGTCTTGCCGGCCCCGTTGGCGCCGAGCAGCGTGGTGACGCCGCCTTCGTCCACCGCGAAGTCGATGCCGTGCAGCACCTTCGTGGCCCCGTAGCCGCCATGCAGCCCGGCGACGCGCAGCAGGGGGTCAGTCATTGCCGCCGTCACCGAGATAGGCGCGGATCACCTCCGGCTCGGCCCGCACCTCGGCGGGCGTGCCGTCGGCGATCTTGCGGCCGAATTCCAGCGCGACGACCTTGTCGGACACGCTCATCACCAGGTTCATGTGGTGCTCCACCAGCAGCACGCTGAGCGCGAAATGCGCGCGGATGCGGCGGATGAGCTCGCCGAGCGCCGCCACCTCCTCGTGGTTCAGCCCGCCGGCCGGCTCGTCCAGCAGCAGCAGGCGCGGGCCGCCCATCAGCGCCCGTGCCAGCTCCACCCGCTTCTGGGTGCCGAAGGGCAGGGCGGCCACCACCGTGCCGGCGACCTCGTTCAGATCGAGCAGCGCCAGCAATTCGCCGCAGCGTTCCGCCGCCGTCCGCGCCTCCGTCCGCACCCCGCCGGCGCGCAGCGCGTTGGCGATGAAGCCGGTGCGGCCGAGATGGTGGGCGCCCACCAGCAGGTTATCGCGCACGCTCATGCTGCGGAACAGCGCGACGTTCTGGAAGGTGCGGCCGATGCCCAGGCCCGCGATGCGGTGGCGCGGCATGCCCGCGAGCGAGACGCCGTCCAGCACGATGTCGCCGCGGGGAAAGCGGTAGAAGCCGCTGATGCAGTTGAACAGCGTGGTCTTGCCCGACCCGTTCGGGCCGATCAGCCCGCAGATCTCGCGGTGCCCGACGTCGAAGGAAATATCGTCCAGCGCCACGATGCCGCCGAAGCGCATCCCGACACCTGCGACCCGCATCAGCGGTGCGGCGGTCAAACGGCCATCCTGCGTTCCCATCCCTGTCCGGCCTTTGGCGGCCGGTTGGATGGAGGCTAGCGCGGCGCGAGAGGAAAAAGAAAGCCCCGCGGTTTGCGCCGCGGGGCAAGGGTACAGGGAGGCTTCACGTCTGGGAGACGCAGGAGTCGAAACGACCCCTTTCCAGCCACGCGGGCGGGAACCCTGCGGCGCAGCGCGCCGCGTATTCAGTAACGGAAGGTTATGCTGCGCTGCGGCGGGCGACTATCGGCAGTTTGCCGAAAGCCGCCATGCTCGCGACGCATGTCATTATAATATCTTGAGAGCCGACGCTGTTTTGAGACGCAAGCGTCAGGCCCGGACGGCCAGCTGCGCGAGCAGGAAGTCGCGGAACACCGCCACGCGCTTGGAATTGCGCAGCTCCTCCGGATAGACGAAATATACATCCACCTTCGGCGCCTTCAGCTCCGGCAGGATCTGCACCAGCCCGTTGGCCTGGGCGTGCATGTAGTCCGGCACCGTGGCGATGCCGAGGCCGGATTGCACGGCCAGCACCATCGCGCGCAGCGAGTTCACCTCCAGCAGCGCCCGGCGGGGGCTACCGGGGCGGCGGCCGGCCTCGGCCAGCCAGTTGATGTCGGCCACCGGCGGATGATGGTCGCCGAACAGCACCAGCCGGTGGTTGTCCAGATCTTCCGCCGTCTTGGGCGTGCCGTGCGCCTTGAGATAGTCGGGTGAGGCGCAGACATGCCATTCGATCGCCATCAGGTGCCGCTGCACCAGGTCCGGCTGCTTGGGCGCGTGCATGCGGATCGCCACATCCGCCTCGCGCATCGCGAGGTCGAGATCCGTGTCGTCCAGCAGCAGCTGCATCGTCACGTCCGGATACTGATCCAGGAACTGGGCGACGCGCGGCGCCAGCCAGGAGGAGCCGAATCCCACCGTGGTGGTCACTTTCAGCCGGCCGGCGGGCTTTTCCTTGCTCTCGGTCAGCAGCGCCTCGGTCATCGCCAGCTTGGCGAACACCTCGCGCACCGTGCGGTTCAGGCTCTCGCCCTGCTCGGTCAGGATCAGCCCACGCGCATGGCGGTGGAACAGCGGCACCTGCAGCGCTTCCTCCAGCGCCGAAATCTGGCGCGAGACGGCCGACTGGCTGAGATTCAGCGTATCCCCAGCATGGGTGAAACTACCCGCCTCGGCCACCGCGTGAAACACGCGCAGCTTGTCCCAGTCCATCGCTTCAGCCTTCCCACCCGCGCGCCGCACCGACTCGGGCGGCCGACACGTTTCGATTGTCGTCCCGCGTACAATGCACCGGGCCTATGCGCATGGCTAGGGTCTGGGCGCGATCACCCCGCGGCGAGGGCGGGTTCGGCGATGACGGCTTCGTGTTCGGCGAGGAATTTCTCCGCCTCCAGCGCCGCCATGCAGCCCGTCCCGGCGGCGGTGACGGCCTGGCGCCACACCTTGTCCTGCACGTCCCCGGCGGCGAACACGCCGGGCACCGAGGTGCGGGTGGCGCCGGGCGTGGTGACCACGTAGCCCTCCTCGTCCAGTTCCAGCTGGCCCTGGAACAGCGACGTCGTCGGCGTGTGGCCGATGGCGATGAACACCCCGTCGGCCGGCAGATGCCGCGTCTCACCGCTCGCCACGTCGCGCAGCCGCACCCCGTCCACCATGGCCGGCGTGCCGGCGCCGGTGATCTCCTCCACCACGCTGTTCCACACCACCGCGATCTTCGGATGATCGAACAGCCGGCGCTGCAGGATGCGCTCGGCGCGCAGGCTGTCGCGGCGATGCACCAGCGTCACGTGCCCCGCGAGATTGGCGAGATACAGCGCCTCCTCCACCGCCGTGTTGCCGCCGCCCACCACCACCACCCGCTTGCCCCGGAAGAAGAACCCGTCGCAGGTCGCGCAGGCCGACACCCCGGCCCCCTGCAACCGCTTCTCCGACTCGAGGCCGAGCCAGCGCGCCTGCGCCCCGGTCGCCACGATCACCGATTCGGCGAGATAGACCACGCCGCCATCCGTCACGCAGCGGAACGGCCGGGCGGAGAAATCCACCGAGGTCACCAGGTCGTGCACGATGGTGGTGCCGACATGGGCGGCCTGGGCCTCCATCTGCTCCATTAGCCACGGGCCCTGGATGGCCGCGGCGAAACCCGGATAATTCTCCACATCGGTGGTGATGGTCAGCTGCCCGCCCGGCTGCAACCCGGCCACCAGCACCGGCGCCAGCCCGGCCCGCGCCGCATAGATGGCGGCGGTATAGCCGGCGGGACCGGAGCCGATGATGAGCAGGCGGACATGCTGGGCGGCGGACATGGTTTGCATCCCTTCGGCGGGCGATCCGCCAATATCGGGTGGCACGCTGCCGGGAACAAGGCGCAGCCCCACGCTGGCGCGGCGCGCCGGCCCCGTGTAATATTGTTGCGCGCATCCCGCGCCGCCAGCAACACCACGCCCGCCCTGCGGGGGCTCCCCATCGAAAGACCGCACGCCGCATGAAGCCGCAGATCGCCGAGCCGCCGCTGCTCGACAGCATCGACCGCCGCATCCTCGCCGAATTGCAGGAGGACGGGCGCATGACCAACGTGGAACTGGCGCGGCGCGCCGGCATCTCCGCGCCCCCCTGCCTGCGCCGCGTCCGCCGGCTGGAGGAAGCCGGCATCATCCGCGGCTACCATGCCGATTCCGACCCCCAGCTGCTCGGCTGGGAAATCGTGTTCTTCGCCATCGTCGGCCTGGAAAGCCAGAAGGAAGCGGTGCTGACCGAATTCGAGACCCTGGTGGCCGACTGGCCCGAAGTCCGCGAATGCCACATGATCCGCGGCGGCGGCGACTTCCTGCTGCGCCTGGTGGCCCGCGACACCGCCCACGAAAACCAACTCACCACCCGCCTGACCGGCGCCCCCCATGTCAGCCGCGTGCAAACCCTGCAGACCATCCGGACCAGCCGGAACCTGGCGGGGGTGCCGCTGTAAGGGAAGGAAGCGCGTCTTTCTCGCGGGAAAGAAGCAAAGAACCTTTGCTCGCTTGATCCGTACATGCGGTATCGCCTCGGGAATAACCCAAGGTTTTGAAAAATATAGGGTTTCCGGGGTCAGGCCCAGCCAGGGTCTTCCCACCAGCGCGCGCGGACGATCCGGCGCGGGTGGGGTTGATGCCGCTTCCAGGTGAGGATGGGCGCGGGGCGGAAGGGGGCCTCGGGGAGCGGCATCGCACGCGCCTCCGGTTCCTCCTGTCGGGGCATGACCGGGGCTTGGCCCTCGCAGGCCTGGTCAATGAGTTCGGCCAGCCAGTTTTTCCGGCGGGGACGGCGATGAGGAGTGCGCTTCGCGCGATGGACGGGCGCCACCGGGGGCGGCGGCAGGGTGCCGGTCTTCCAGCGGTGGAAGAGGATGTCGAGCCTGGTGACCAGCCAGAGCATGTAGGCGTGGACCA
>CAMFLK010000231.1 GCA_945957135.1 uncultured Rhodospirillales bacterium | reverse complement strand
CCCTTGAGCGAAGCGTGCCTTGACGCCGCCGAGCACGGCGCCACCCTCCAGAGAAGGCGGGCGCCTCAGAACGCCCCCCCCCAGCCATCCCGCCGCGGGTCGGACCCGGCCATGCGCAGGCCATTGTCCAGCACGCGGATCGCCTGCATGGCGCAGGGGCCCTCGAGATGCCCCACCCGGTTCAGTACATGGCCGCGCGCCTCCAGCCCGGCCAGCACCTCCGCGCCCATATCCGCCTCGATGGTCAGGCTCGCATCGCCGTCATGCGGCCAGTTGGCGCCCTGCCCGGCCTGGCTGGAACTCCAGCGCGGCGATTCCAGCACGGTCTGCGGATCGGCGCCGAGATCGATCATGCCCGTCAGCATCTGCGTGTTCACCTGCACCTGATGGTCGGCGCCGGGCGTGCCGAGCACCGCCCATAGCGCGCCGTCCTTGAACACCATCGGCGCGTTCATGGTGTGGCGCACCCGCTTGCCCGGCACCAGCCGGTTGGCGTGGCCCGGGGCGAGGTGCCAGTAGGCCATGCGGTTGTTCAGCACCACGCCGGTATCGCCGGCGGTGACGCCGGAGCCATAGGCGTTGTTGAGGCTCTGGATGCCGGAGACCGCGTTCCCCTCGCCGTCCACCACGCAGAAATAGGTGGTGTCGCCCTCCGCCGCCTCGGCCACCCGAAGCTCCGGCACGGCGGCGCGATCGAGGTCGATGGCCGCGGCGGCGGCGTCGGCATGCGCGTCGGACAGCAGGCGCTCGAGCGGCACCTTGTTGTGGCGCGGATCGGCGCCGAAGCGCTCGCGGTCCTGGAAGGCGCGCTTCTTCGCCTCCACCAGCACATGGATGCGCGCGGCCGGCGACAGGGATGCGAGGTCGAAGCGCTCGGCGATCTTCAGCATCTCCAGCATGACGAAGCCGGTGGAGTTGGGTGGGGTCTGCGTCACCTCGTAGCCGCGATAGGTGATGGCGATGGGCGGGGTCTCCTCCGGCCGGAATTCGGCGAGGTCGGCCTCGCCCACCAGCACCCCGGCCTCCGCCATGCCGCGCGCGAGGCGGCGGGCGAGCGCGCCGCGATAGAAGCTCTCCGCCCCCTCGGCGGCGATCTCCTCCAGCGTGCGGGCGAGATCCGCCTGCACCACCAGCCCGCCGACCGGCTTGCCGAGGAACGTGGGGCCGGTGAGCCGGTCGGCGGCGAGGCGGCCGCGGTTCTCCTCGGTGATCTCCGCGTGCCGGTGTGTCACGCCGTAGCCGTCGCGCGCGAAGCCGATGGCCGGGCCGGCGAGCTTGGCCCAGGGCAGCTTGCCGTGCGCCGCATGCATGGCGCCGATCGCGCCGAGGCAGCCGGGCACGGACACGCTACGCGGACCGGCGATGGGGATGCCATCGGGATAGGCATCCGGCGTGGCCGCGCGCGGCGCCGGGCCGGTGCCGTTGAACACGGTGCGCGTGCCCGACCCACGCAGATACAGGCTGTAGAACCCGTCCCCGCCCAGGCCGGACATCATCGGCTCCACCACGCCGAGGGCGAGCGAGATGGCCGCCGCCGCGTCCACCGCGTTGCCGCCGGCCCGGAGCATGTCCAGCCCCGCCTGGGTGGCGAGCGGGTGGTTGGCGCCCACCGCGCCGTTGCGGCCCATGATGAGCGGCCGATGGGTCCGGGCGATCAGCTGCATCAGTCGGCTCCACGCAGGTGAATGGTGAAGTGCTCGGCGACGGCGGCATAGACACGCCGGCGATGGTCGGGGCGGATGAAGCCGTGGCCGGCATAGGTGAGGCGCTCGTAGCGCACCGGCTTCTGGCGCAGCTCCATCGCCTCCACGAACTGGTCGCTCTCGAACATGGGCACGCGCGGGTCGCGGTCGCCGTGCAGCACCAGCAGGGGGGCCTGCGCCTTGTCCACATGGCGCAGGGGAGAGATGGCGTCGAACAGCGCGTCGTCCACGCCCGGCGCGCCGTACTCGCGGGCGCGATGGGCGGCGCGCCATTTGCCGGTGCGCTCCAGCAGCGTGGCGAAATCGGCGATGCCGTAATAGTTCACCGCCGCCTGCCACAGATCGGGCAGCAGGGTCAGCGCGGCGAGCACCGCCCAGCCGCCATAGGACTGGCCCATGATGCCGATGCGCCCGGCATCGATCTCCGGGCGGGCGGCGAGCCAGGCATGGCCGGCGGCGATGTCGTCCAGGCAGGCGGGCCGCAGCCCCACCTCGTCGGCCAGCAGATAGGCACGGCCATAGCCGGTGCTGCCGCGGATGTTCGGCATCAGCACCGCGAAGCCGTGGTCGAGCAGCATCTGCATGTCCACGCGGAAATTGGCGCGGGTCTGCGAGGCCGGGCCGCCATGCACCCACATCACCGCGGGGTGCCCGCCCGCCGGCGCGGGGCCGCGCGGCAGGAAGAACCAGCCGGGAATGGCGGTGCCGTCGGCGCTGCGCCATTCCACCAGCACCGGCGCGACAAAACTCGCGGGGTCGATGCCCGCCTCGGCCAGCGGATCGGGACGGACCAGCGGACGCACCGCGCCGTCCTGCCACAGATAGAGGCCGGGCGGGGCGGTCGGCCCCTGGGCGCAGAAGGCGAGCCGCTGGCCGTCCGGCGCCCAGGCCAGTTCGGCCACGATGCCCTGGGGCAGGCCCTCCACCACCGGCCGCGCGCCGTCCGGCGGTCCCACGCGCAGCACCGCATAGCCGCGATCGTTCTCGATGGTGGCGAGCAGCCGCCCCCCTTCCGGCGCCAGCGACCACGCCTCCACGTCGCGCCCGGCGGGGGCATAGACCTCGCCGACCGCGCCGTTGGCCGCGTCGATGCGGCAGAGGCGCATCCAGTCGCTGCCCTGATCGGTGAGCCCCATCAGCCCGCCATCGGCGGCGAAGCGCACCGCGGCGAAGCGGGCCGGCTCGGGATGCGGCACCTTCGCCACGGCGGCGGTGGCGAGGTCGATCAGCCACAGGCGCTGTTCCGTGCTGCTGTGGTCCTCGACGGCCAGCAGCCGGGCCCCGTCGGCGCTCCAGGCCGCGACGGAAATCTGGCCGGGGCCTTCCAGCAGGCGGGTGGCCGTGCCGGTGGCCAGGTCCATCACGGAGATGTCGAACCGCCCCTCGTCGGAATCGTTGGCGGCATAGGCGATGCGCGCGCCGTCCGGCGACCAGGCGCCGAAATCATGCATGACATGCGGCGCGGCGGTGAGCGGGCGGGGCGCGGCGCCCGGCTCGGCGATGATGAATTGCTGCCGCTCGTCCCCGCCGGCATCGATGCCCCAGATCAGCCGGTCGTCGGTCGGGGCGCGGCGCAGCATGGCGACCTTCTCGTCATGCGCGCTGAGGGCGCGGGCATTGCCGCCATCCGCGTCCATCGCCCAGACCTGCGGCAGGCCGGCGCCGCGCAGATGGAAGATGGTGGCGCCGTCCTTGGAGAACAGCGGCGTGGTGGCAGCGCCGATCTCCACCCAGGCATCGGTCGGAAAGCTCATGCGGATCGCCTCGTTCATCTGCGCGCGGGGAGCTTATTCCCCTCCCCCGGCCCTTGGCGACCCCGCGCCGCTGCGCTACGCCCACAGGCTCAGAGAGGGGAAACGGCGATGGCGGAACGGTTCGCGGGGCGCGTGGCGGTGGTCACGGGCGGGGTGTCGGGCATCGGCGCGGCGGTGGCCGCGCGGCTGGCGGCCGAGGGGGCGAAGGTGGCGGTGTGGGACCGCGACGGCGCCGCCCTGGCCAATGCCCCGTCCGGCCTGCATCGCGAGGAGCTGGACCTGGCCGATGCCGACGCGGTTCAGCGCGCGGCGGACGCCACGGCGGCGGCCCTGGGCGGCATCGACATACTGGTGGCCAGCGCCGGCATCACCGGCCCCAACCTGCCCACCTGGGAATACGGCATCGCCGACTGGAAGCGGGTGATGGACGTGAACATCAACGGCGTGTTCTACAGCAACCGCGCGGTGGTGCCGCACATGCTGAAGGCCGATTACGGGCGCATCGTCAACATCGCCTCCATCGCCGGCAAGGAGGGCAACCCCAACGCGCCGGCCTATTCCACCTCCAAGGCCGCGGTGATCGGGCTGACCAAGTCGCTGGGCAAGGAGCTGGCCAAGACCGGCATCCGCGCCAACTGCGTGACGCCGGCCGCGGTGCGCACGCCGATCTTCGACCAGATGACCCAGCAGCATATCGACTTCATGCTGTCGAAAATCCCCATCGGCCGGTTCGGCACGGTGGACGAGATCGCGGCACTGATCTGCTGGCTGGCGAGCGAGGAAGCCTCGTTCAGCACCGGCGCGGTGTTCGACTGCTCGGGCGGCCGCGCCACGTACTAAAACTGTTGCTGCACTGCCACATAAAATCTGTTGCACCCCGTCGCTGAGCTTTCAGAATGATCCACGACAATCAGGGACGGGGTGAGCAGGTGGCGAAGATACCTCCCGGCGTGGGGCCGCGACATCCGCAGGTGGTGGTGCTGGTGGGCGCCACCGGCGACCTGTCGCGGCGCAAGCTGCTGCCCGGCCTTTACCATCTGTGCAGCGCCGGCTTCATTCCGGACTGGCGCATCATCGGCGTCTCGCTCGACGACATCGACGCCGAGGCATTCCGCGCCATCGCGCGCGGGGCGCTCACCGAATTCTCCACCCGCAAGGTGGACGAGGCGCATTGGGCCAGCTTCGCGGAGAAGCTGGACTACGTGCCGCTCGCCGCCGGCGGCGAGGTGCTGCGCGCGGCGGTGGAGCGCGCCGAGGCGAGCCTGGGCGCGGAAAGCCGGCGCGTGCACTATCTCAGCGTGCCGCCCAGCGCGGCCCTGCCGGCGGTGCGCCTGCTGGCCGAGGGCGGGCTGGTGGAGCGGTCGCGCATCATCATGGAGAAGCCGTTCGGCACCGACCTCGCCAGCGCCGTGCAACTCAACGCGCGGCTGCACGAGGTGTTCGCCGAGGAGCAGATATTCCGCATCGACCATTTCCTCGGCAAGGAGCCGGCCCAGAACATCCTGGCCTTCCGCTTCGCCAACGGGCTGTTCGAGCCGATCTGGAACCGCAACTTCATCGACCACGTGCAGATCGACGTGCCGGAGACGCTGGGCCTGGGCAAGCGCTCCGCCTTCTACGAGCAGACCGGCGCCTATCGCGACATGGTGGTGACGCATCTGTTCCAGATCCTCGGCTTCATGGCGATGGAACCGCCCACCGCGCTGGAGCCGGCGCCGATCAGCGAGGAGAAGAACAAGGTCTTCCGCAGCATGCGCCCGATCGACCCGAAGGACGTGGTGCGCGGCCAATACGCGGGCTATCGCGAGGAGCCGGGCGTCGATCCGGAATCGGACACGGAAACGCTGATCGCGCTGAAATGCGAGATCGACAACTGGCGCTGGGCCGGCGTGCCGTTCTTCCTGCGCACCGGCAAGCGCATGGCGGAGGGCCAGCGCATCATCTCCATCGCCTTCCGCGAGCCGCCCAAGAGCATGTTCCCCGCCGGCTCCGGCGTGGGCGCGCAGGGGCCGGACCATCTGACCTTCGACCTCGCCGATGCCTCGAAGATGTCGCTGTCCTTCTACGGCAAGCGGCCGGGACCGGGCATGCGGCTGGACAAGCTGAGCCTGCAATTCGCCATGCACGACACCGGGCGCATCGGCGACGTGCTGGAAGCCTATGAGCGGCTGATCCTGGACGCCATGCGCGGCGACCACACGCTGTTCACCACGGCGGAAGGCATCGAGCGGCTGTGGGAAGTTTCCACCGCCCTGCTGGAATCGCCGCCGCCGGTGCGGCTGTATCCGCCCGGCTCCTGGGGCCCCAAATCGATCCACCAGCTGGTCGCACCGCACGCCTGGCGCCTGCCGTTCGAGCGCGCGTGGCGGGACCCGAACACGACGGGGAGTTAGGGCCCGCCTTTCCTGAGCATGGCGCCATGCTCGATCCCGTCAAGGGTCGCTTCGCTCAAGTCCCTTGACGGACTCTCCGCGCGGCGCCTTTCGGGTGGAAGGCCGGGCCGGAGAAACGGCCTCTTTCAGCCGAACAGAGAAACGGGAAAGGGCTCACTTTCGTCCCTTCTTCGCATGTCGGCCCTCGCTTCGTTTTGCCGTGTGCTGTCAAGGCGCTTAAGCGAAGCGTGCCTTGACAGCACACGGCAAAACGCAAGCACACTCAAACAAGCGAAGGAGCCCCCACCCCAACGGACGCCGCCAGCGCCTCCACATCCGCCGCCGCCGTGCTGGTCGGATGGCGGACCAGCAGCAATTCCTGGCGGCGGATGGCGTCGCGCACCCGCTCGTCGCGGCGGACGATGCCGGCCAGCGGCGGGGTGCGGCCGAGGAAGGTGGCGCAGGCGCGCGCGAGGGTGGCATAGGTGCGCCCGCCCGCGCCCGCATTGCTCGCCTGGTTGACCACCACCCGCGCGTCCCGCCCGCCATCCTGGGCGTGCAGCTTCAGCACGGCATAGGCATCGGTCAGGCTGGTCGGCTCCTCCGTCGCCACCACCAGCAGCGTGTCCGCGAAGCGGGCCATGCGTCGCACCGCGCGATCGAGCCCGGCGCCGAGATCGAGAATCGTGCAGTCGTATTCAGCGGAAAGATCGCGCAGCTGGTCCAGCAGCCCGGCCAGCGCCGGCGCGTCCAGCGTGGCCAGCACCCCCGCGCCGGAGCGCCCGGCGACGATGTCGAACCCGCCGCGATGGCTGCACACCGCGCGCGCCATCGGCACGGCGCCCGAGGTGACGGCGGCGAGGTCGTGCGGCGGCACCAGCCCGAGCTGGATGTCCACGTTGGCGAGGCCGAGATCGGCGTCGAACAGCAGCACCCGGCGCCCGGCACGGGCCAGCGCGTGCGCCAGCGTGATCGCCAGCCACGTCTTGCCCACCCCGCCCTTGCCGGAGCCGATTGCCACAAGCCGGGGCAGCGAGGACGCAGGCATCATGAGGCGAGTTCCCGAACGGCGGTGGTTTGCATCAGCCGCGCGGCGAGCAGCGCGGGGTCCAGCGGCGCCAGCCCGTCCGCCGCCCCCGGCCCGATGCCGGCCTCGGCCAGCGCC
>CAMFLK010000230.1 GCA_945957135.1 uncultured Rhodospirillales bacterium | reverse complement strand
GCATAGCCCTGGGCGTTGGCGGAGATCGCCAGCCCGCGGGCGATGCGGGCGTTGCGCTCCCAGCCGTACAGCCCCATCAGCGCCACGAACAGCGGCAGCGAATTGCCGAAGAAGGCCAGCACCGACAGGGCCAGGATCAGGAACGGCATCGCCGCCTGGAAATCGACCAGCATCAGCACGAGCTGCTCCACCCAGCCGCGGAAATGCGCGGCCAGGAAGCCCATCACCGTGCCGAAGCAGGCGGCGATCAGCGTGGCGCCCATGGCGATCAGCAGGGAGATGCGGATCGAGACGATCAGCCGGCTCAGCACGTCGCGCCCCAGCTCGTCCGTACCGAGCGGATGGGCGGGAACGCCGCCGAAGCCGAGCGGGGGCAGCAGCCGCGCCCGCAAATCCATCGCCGTGATGCCGTAGGGCCGCAGCCATTCCGCGAAGATCGCCACGAACAGGATTGCGGCCAGCCAGAACGCGGCGAGCGCCACGCCCCAGGGTAGGGCGCGCCGCGTGCGCGGCGGCGCCATCGCCACCGCCGTCATGCCCGCGCCGCCTGAGGGGAGCGCAGCCTGGGGTCGAGCACGCCGTAGAGCAGATCGACGATCAGATTGGCGCTCACCATCGTGGTGGCCACCAGCAGCAGGATGCACTGCACCACCGCGAGGTCGCGATTGGCGACGGCCACCACCATCAGCCGCCCCACGCCGGGCCAGCTGAACACGCTCTCCACCACCACCGCGCCGGCGATCAGCGAGCCGGTCATGAAGCCGACGATGGTGACGGTGGGGATGGCGGCGTTGGGCAGGGCATGGCGGCGCACCACCAGGTTCCACGGCACGCCCTTGGCGCTCGCCGCGCGGATATAGGGCTGGCCGAGCACTTCCAGCATGGCCGAGCGGGTGAAGCGGGCAAGGATGCCGGCGCCCCCGAGGCCCAGCGTGATCACCGGCAGCACCGCGCTGCGCCACCCCGCCTCCTGCCCGCCGGAAGGCAGCCAGCCGAGCTGCACGGCGAAGACCAGCACCAGCACCAGGCCGAGCACGAAGCTCGGCACGGTGAAGCCGGCGACCGAGCCGGCCATCACCGCGCGATCGATCGGCGTGTTGCGGTGCAGGGCGGCGTAGATGCCGGCGGGAATGCCCAGCCCGATCTTGATGGCCAGCGCCGGCAGCGTCAGCGCCAGAGTGGCGGGAATGCGCTCGGTCACCAGCGCGATCGCCGGCCGCCCGTCGCGCATGGACTGGCCGAGATCGCCGTGAACGATCGCGCCGAAATAATGCAGGTACTGGCTCCAGATCGGCTGATCGAGCCCCCAGGCGGCGCGGAAGGCGGCGATCGCCGCGGCCGGCGCGTCCGGCGACATGATGGTCATCGCGGGGTCGCCGGACATGCGCAGCACCACGAAGGCGAAGGTGACCACGAGCACGATGGTCAGCGCCGCGCGTCCGAAGCGGAGGGCGAGAAA
Source organism: uncultured Rhodospirillales bacterium (assembly GCA_945957135.1). GTDB lineage: Bacteria > Pseudomonadota > Alphaproteobacteria > Acetobacterales > Acetobacteraceae > CAMFLK01. The sequence continues at coordinate 5,540 of CAMFLK010000230.1, read as the reverse complement.
CCGCAGCATTACGCCTTCCAATTGGCCGCGCTGAAATCCAGGAAGAAGCTGGGCGAGGCGCGCCAGCCCAGCGTTTTGGGCTTGGCGGTGAACACCGCGTTCTGGTGCAGCACGACATAGGCGGGGTCCTCGCGCTCGCAGATCTGCAGCATGCGGGCGAAGATGGCGTGGCGGCGGGCGCGGTCGGTGCTGGTCTCCATCTCCACCGACAGCGTGTTCATCTCGGCGTTGGTCCATTCGCCGTTGGTCTGCTGCGCGCCGTTGGGCCCGTGCTGGTTGACGATGGAGCTGACGGGGTCGTCGAACGTGGCGCTGTTGGACCAGTCGCGCACCCCGCGCCCGGCCTTCTCCAGCACCTGGCCCCAGTTCTCCTTCACCTCCAGCTGGATGTTCAGCCCGACCTGCTTCCACAGCTCGGCGATCAGCTGGGCGGTGGCGATTTCCGCCGTGTAGTAGTTGTTGCGGGCGCGGTAGGCGATCGGCTCGCCCTTGTAGCCGGCCTCCTTCAGCAGCTGCTTCGCGCGGGCGGGGTCGAAGGGCGGCACGGTCCAGCCCTTGACGAACATGTCGCCGTAGAAATCCCATTGCAGCCCGGCCGGCACCCGCGCCCGCCCGGCCCACAGCGCATCGACGATGGCCTGGCCGTCGATGGCATGGGCCATGGCCAGGCGCACGCGCGGATCGGCCAGTGCGGGGTCGTGCTTGTCGAAGGCGAGGATGCGGTGGTTGAGCACCAGCCCGCCGGGCACCTCGAACTTGCCGCCGGTCTCGATCTCGCCGATCTGGTCGGGCGGGATGTCGCAGGCCAGCTGGTATTCCCCGGCGCGCAGCCCGGCGATGCGCGCGGCGGCCTCCGGCACCTCCATGAAGCGCAGGGTGCGGATGGGCGGGCGGCCGCCCCAGTATTCGTCATGCGCGTCCAGGATCAGCGACACGTCCGGCGTGAAGCTGCGCAGCTTGTACGGCCCGCTGCCCACCGCGAGCTTGGAATTGGCCTGCCAGTTCCCCGCCTCCATCCAGGCGCGGCGGGAGACGATCTGGCTGCCGCCGGCGGACAGGCGGCCCTCCATGGTCACGTCCGGCGTCTTGTTGACGAAGCGCACGGTGGATTTGTCCACCACCTCCACCCGCTCCAGCGCCGGCCAGTAGCGGCGGGCGACGGCGGGGATGTCGGTCGGCAGGTCCTTGCCGAACATGCGCTCGGGGCCGAAGCTGAAGGCCACGTCCTCGGCGGTCAGCTCGTCGCCGTTGTGCAGCTTCACGCCGGGGCGCAGCGACAGCTCCACCGTGCGGTCGTCGATGCGGCGCCATTCGCTGGCGAGCGCCGGCACGCGTTCCAGATGTCCCTGCTGGTTGCGGCCGATCAGGTTCTCCAGCATCGAGCCCATCCAGCGCTCGGAGGCGTTGGAGGATTGCTCGCGCATCGGGTCCAGCGTGCCGGTGTTGGAGATTTTCTGCACGGCGATGGTGACGGTCGGCCGCGTGTCCGCCCCCATCACCGGGCCTTGGGCGATGGCGAAGCGCGGCAGGGCCGGCAGGGCGGCGGCGGCGAGCAGGGTGCGGCGGGGGAGTTTCATCACGCGGCGATTCCGGTTGGCGCCTGGGTGGCCGCGAGGTGGCAGGCGACCAGCCGCCCGTCCTGCGCGTGCCCCAGCGCGGGGGTTTCGCTGGCGCACCGGGCGATCGCCACGGGGCAGCGGGGGTGGAAGGCGCAGCCCGGCGGGCGGGCGGCGGGGTTGGGCGGGTCGCCGGCCAGCACGATGCGCGCCGCCCGGCGCGGCCCCGGCGTGGGAATGGCCGAGACCAGCGCCTGGGTATAGGGGTGGACGGGCTCGGCGAACAGCATGTCGGCCGGCCCCTGCTCCACCACCCGGCCGAGATACATCACCGCCACCTCGTGGCTCACCTGGCGCACCACCTTGAGGTCGTGGCTGATGAACAGCATGGCGATGCCCCGCGCCGCCTGCAGGTCGAGCAGCATGTTCACCACCTGGGCCTGGATCGACACGTCCAGCGCCGAGACCGGCTCGTCGCAGACCAGCAGCACCGGGTCGGTGGCCAGCGCCCTGGCCAGCACGGCGCGCTGGCGCTGGCCGCCGGAGAGTTCGTGCGGGTGGCGGCGGCCGAGATCGGGGCGCAGGCCGACATCGGCGAGCAGCTGGGCCACCCGCTCCGCGCGGTCGGCGCCCGAGCCGATGCCGTGGATGGCGAGCGGTTCGGCGATCTGCGCGGCGACGGTCAGCCGGCGGTCGAGCGCGGCCAGCGGGTCCTGGAAGACCAGCTGCATGCGCGCCCGCTGCCGGCGCCAGGCGGCGGTGTTGGGCGGCGGCAGGGCGGCGCCCTCGAAACGCACGCTGCCGCTGTCCGGCGGTTCCAGCCCCAGCGCGATGCGCCCGGTGGTGGATTTGCCGCAGCCGCTCTCGCCGACCACGCCGAGGGTGCGGCCGGCATCGAGCACCAGGCTCACCTCGTCCACCGCCCGCACCGGCCGGGCGCGGCCGAACAGGCCGCGATGCCCGGCATAGACGCGGCTGACCCGGTCCAGGGCCAGCAATGTCATGCGAGGACCAGATGCGGCGTGGGCGTGGGGGCCGCGACGCGGATGCAGGCGGCGCGATGGCTCGGGGAACCAGGGTCGGGCGCCGTCTCGGCCAGCGCCGGCTCGGCCGCCGAGCAGGCGGCGATCGCCTCGGCGCAGCGCGGCGCGAAGGGGCAGCCGGGCGGCAGGTTCCACGGCTCCGGCACTGCGCCGGGGATGGATGCCAGGCGGCGGCGGGGGCCCAGCAGATCCGGCAGGGCGGCGAGCAGGCCGCGCGTGTAGGGATGGGCGGGGTGGGCGAACAGCGCGTCGCTCTCCGCCATCTCCACCACGCGGCCGGCATACATCACGCCGACCCGCCGGCACATGTCGGCGACCACGCCGAGATCGTGGCTGATCAGCACCAGCGCCATGCCGGTCTCGGCCTGGAGCCGGCGCAGCAGGTCGAGGATCTGGGCCTGGATGGTGGCGTCCAGCGCGGTGGTGGGTTCGTCCGCCACCAGGATTTCCGGCCGGCCGGCCAGCGCGATGGCGATCATCACCCGCTGGTTCTGCCCGCCGGACATTTCGTGCGGCCAGGCGTCGATGCGCCGGGCGGCGTCGGGGATGCCCACCTGGTCGAACAGCCGCAGCACCTCCGCCCGCGCCGCCGCCCCACGCATGCCGCGATGCAGGGCGAGCGCCTCCGCCACCTGCGCCCCCACCCGGCGCACCGGGTTCAGCGCGCTGGAGGGATCCTGGAAGATCATGGCAACGCGCCCGCCGCGCACCGCGTCGAGCCGGGCGGGCGGGGCGCCGAGCAGTTCCTGCCCCTCCAGCGTCACGCTGCCGCGCACCGCGGCGGTGGCCGGCAGCAGGCCGAGGGCGGCGAGCCAGGTGACGGACTTGCCGCACCCGGACTCGCCGACCAGCCCGAGCGATTCCCCCGCGTGGATGTCGAGGTCCACGCCGCGCAGCGCGGGCACGCCCGCGAAGGCGACGGTCAGGCCCCGTATCGTCAGCAGGGGAGTATCGTCCGGCATCGCCTCCTCAAGCGCCCCAGTTGGCGGCGCGGAAATCCATGGCGAAGGAAGGGGCGACCTTCCAGCGGATGTCCTTGCGCTTGGCCGTGAAGGTCGCGTTCTGGTGCAGCACCGTATAGGCGGGGTCTTCGCGTTCGCAAATCTGCAGCATGCGGGCGAAGATGACGCGCCGGCGGGCGCGGTCCGTGCTGGTCTCCATCTCCACCGACAGCGTGTTCATCTCGGCGTTGGTCCACTCGCCATATTGCTGCTGCTCGCCGTTCGGCCCGTGCTGGGAGACGATGGAGGAGACGGGGTCGTTGAACACCGCGCTGTTGGACCAGTCGCGGATGCCGCGGCCGGGGCCGCGCTCGAAGATCTGGGTCCAGTTCTCCTTCATGTCGATCTTCACGTTCAGCCCGGCCTGGGCCCACATCTCCACCAGCGCCTGGGCGGTGAACACCTGGTTGGTGTAGTAGTTGTTGATCAGCCGGTAGGTGATCGGGTCGCCCTTGTAGCCGGCATCCTTCACCAGCTGGCGGGCCAGCGCGAGGTCGAATTTCGGCACCGTCCAGTCGGCGATGAACATGTCGCCGTAGAATTCCCATTGCAGCCCGGCGGGCACGCGGGTGCGGCCGGCCCACAGGCTGTCCACGATCGCCTGGCGGTCGATCGCATGGGTCATCGCCTGGCGCACGCGCGGGTCGCGGAGCGGGGCGTGGTTCTTGTCGAAGGCGGTGATGCGGTGGTTGGGGATCAGCCCGCCCTGCACCTCGAAGCCGGCATGGCGCTCGATATCGACGATCTGGTCGGGCGGCATGTCGCAGGCGAACTGGTAGTCGCCGGCCAGCAGCCCGGCCACGCGGGCGGAGACCTCGGGCACCTCCACCAGCTTCAGCGTGCGGATCGGCGGGCGGCCGCCCCAGTATTCGTCATGGGCGTCCATGATCAGGTAGGTGTCGGGCTTGAACTCGCGGATGCGGTAGGGGCCGGTGCCCACCGGCTTGCGCGCGTAGTCGAGCCAGCTCGCCGCGTCGTTGAAGGCGCGGGCGCCGACGATGCCGGCGCCGGCGGCGGACATGCGGCCCTCGATGGTCACGTCCGGCGTCGCGTTGACGAAGCGCACGGTGTAGCGGTCCACCACCTCCATCCGGTCGAAGCCGGGGAACAGGCGGCGGGCGACCGGCGGCACCTCGGCCGGCAGGGCGCGGCTGGTGGTGTTGGTGACGATGTTGCCGGACAGCGGCAGGGTCTTGCCGTCCACCTTCGGGCGGGTCTGAAGCTGACGGCGACGTCCTCGGCGGTGAACTCGCTGCCGTCGTGCATCTTCACGCCGCGGCGCAGGGAGAATTCCACGGTGCGGTCGTCGATGCGCTTCCACTCGGTGGCCAGGCCCGGCACCGGCTCCAGCTTGCCCTGGTAGTTCAGGTCGATCAGCCGCTCCACGAACATCGCCATCATGCGCGTGCCGACATTGGACTGCTCGCGCAGGCAGTCGAGCGTGTTGCTGTTGGAGATTTTCTGCACCGCCACGGTGATGCTCGGCCGGTTGTCGGACTGGCCGATGGCGAAGCGCGGCAGGGCGGCGGCGCCGGCCAGCGACAGGGCGGCGCGGCGGGTGAAACGGGTCATTCGGAATCCCCTCGATTGCGCGGCGGGGGTACCACGCGGCGGAGACGCGGTGATGACAGCGTGATTTCAGCTCGGTGACGGTATCTGGCGGGAAGGTGCCCGGCTTTCCTGGAGGGTGGCGCCGTGCTCGGGGTCGTCAAGGGACGCTTCGCTCAAGCCCTTGACGCCCCCTGCGCGCGGCGCCTTGCGGAAGTCGGCCGGGTCAAGGAAACGGCCCCCTTTCAGCCGATCAAGGAAACGAAGAAGGGCTCACTTTCTTCCTTAACTTCGTATGTCGGCCCTCGCTTCGTTTCGCCGTGCGCAGTAAAAGCGGGAGAGGGTAACGTGGCGTGTCAGCGCCCCGCGAAACGCAAGCACAATAGAAAATG
>CAMFLK010000229.1 GCA_945957135.1 uncultured Rhodospirillales bacterium | reverse complement strand
ACAGGGGTATCACCGTGCTGCCGCGCCTGGCCGTGCAGGCCGGGGTGGCCGCGGGCACCGACATCACGCTGCGCCGCATCGCCGGCAACGCCCACCGCACGCTCGGCCTCGCCTGGCGGCCGAACGCGCCGCGCATGGCGGACTACCAGGCGCTGGCGCCCCTCATCCGGCAGGCGAGCCTCGCGGGGTAGGGGGCTCCTTCGCCTTGCCGATTGTGCTTGCGTTGCGTCTGGCGCTGTCCTGGGCATGCTTCGCTCAAGAGCCTTGACAGCGCCAGACGCAACGAAGCGAGGGCACGCAGGCAAAGCCTGCGGGACATGCGAAGAATGGCTGGGGATGAGCCCTTTCCCGTTTCTTTGTTCGGCTGAAAGGGGCCGTTTCCTTGCCCCGGCCTTCCACCCGAAAGGCGTCGCGCGCAGGGGTCGTCAAGGCTCTTGAGCGAAGCGTGCCTTGACGACCCCGAGCACGGCGCCACGCTCCCGAGAAGGCGGGGCCCCTCTCAGTGCGTGCCGTTCCAGCCGTTGATGAACTGCATCATCTTGCCCTGCAGCAGGTTGCGCTCGTTCTGGTCCTGGCTGTTGGCCATCTTGAACAGCGCCTTGCGCAGCTCCGTGCAGCCCGGCGTGTCCTTGTACTGGTAGAGCCAGGTGCACAGCACCACCACCGCCATTTCCGTGCACTGGCCGACGAAGGGCGTCTCGTTGCTCTCCATCTCCGCCGGCAGGAAGGTGTAGTGCGCCTTGGCCCCGCCCAGCCCGTTGCTGCCCGGCAGCTCCTTGATCGCCGTGCCGAAATCGAAGGCCTGCTTGGGCTTGACGTCGATCTCCAGGCTGATCGCTGTGGGGTCGTGGATCATCGTGCCGTCGTCGTACCAGGTGCCGTCGCAGGTGAAGCGGTTCTTCTCGCCGAAGGCGCTGGCCCACACGGTCTTGATCTGCGCCGAGATGTAGCTGCGCGGGTTCCACCCGATCACCGCGAACACCGCGCCGTGCAGCCGCACGAACATGGCGGTGTGGCCGTTATAGGCGTAGCCCATGCACGCCTTCGGCTCCCAGATGTTGAACGTGCTGTACAGCCGGTAGCCGATCGAGGCGCCCTGCCCCTCGCCCTGCATGGTGTGGTACAGCCCCCGCATGCTGGAGACCGAGACGAGTCCGATCGAGCTCTTGCCCTCGATGCGTTCCGGGACGGTCATTTTGGTCTCCCCCTTGCTCGGGCGCCATTGTTAAGCCCGCATCGGCATCGAAACCAGGGCGTGTTCTTGCTTCACGCCCGCCCGCTCGCCAGGAACTCCCACGGGCTCACTTCTTGGTCGATATCCGTCATCACCTCGATCAGCGTCGGCCCCGCCTCGTCCAGCGCCGCTTCCAGCGCGGGGCGGAAGCCGTCGGGCGAGGTGACGCGCCAGGAGGGCACGCCGAAGCTCTCGGCGTATTTCTGGAAATCGGGGTTGACCAGGGCGGAGCCGGCGACGCGGCCGAAGATGCGCTTCTGGTCGCGCATCACGTTCCCATAGGCGGAATTGTTGAACACCACCGTGCACAGGCCGATGCCATGGGCGACGGCGGTGGCCAGCTCGCTGCCGGCGAACAGGAAGCCGCCATCGCCGGTGAGTGACACGACTTTCCGGTCGCCGGCGCCCAGCTTCACGCCCAGCGCCATCGGGAAGCCGGCGCCCAGCGTGCCCTGGTAGCCGACCGTGACGAACTCGCCGGGGCGATGGATCGGGTAGCCGAAAGTGGCGGTGAAGGCGGATTGGCACACCTCGTCCACCACGAAACTGTCCGCCGGCATCACCGCGCGCAGCACGGCGAGATAATCCATGTGCGGCTGCACCTTCCGGATCGCTGACGCGGTCTCTGCCTTGGCGGCGGCCACCGCGTCGGCGCGGCTCGGCGGCAGGCCGGCGATGGCGGCGAGCAGGGCGGCGGTGGCGGCGCGGGCGTCGGTGGTCAGGCCGACATCCGGGGCGCCGCGGCGGATTTCGGCGTGGTCGATATCGATGCGGATGCGCTTCTGGCCCGGCATGGGCGCCGGCCATCGCCAGCCCGGCCCCTCCAGCCGCGTGCCGATGCCGATCAGCAAATCGGTCTGCGGCCACAGCCTCGCGCCGGCGGCGATGGTCAGCGACAGGGGATGGTCCTCATCCACCACGCCGCGCCCGGCGCGGAAGGCGACGACCGGGGCGCCGAGCGCCTCGGCCAGCGCCCGCACCTCCGCCCCGGCCCCGGCCGCACCGCTGCCCACGAAGATCATCGGTGCCTTCGCGGCGGCGATCAGCTTCGCCGCCGCTGCGATGGCGGCGGGGTCGGGCGGGGGAACCGGGAACAGCGGCAGCGGGTCCTGCCCCGCCACCTCGCTCTCGGCGGTGAACTGGTCCCACGGCATTTCCAGTGCCACCGGGCGGGTGCGGCCGGAGAGCATCTCCTGGAAGGCGCGCGCCACCAGCAGCGGGGCCTGGGCGGCGTGGTCGATGCGCTCGGCCCATTTCACCAGGCCGCGCATGGTGGCGAGTTGGTCCGGCAGCTCGTGCAAATGGCCGTGGCCCTGGCCGAGGAAGCGGCTGGGCACCTGGCCGGTCAGGCACAGCACCGGCGCGTTCACCCCGAAGGCGGTGCACAGCGCGGCGCCGGCATTGAGCATGCCCGGGCCGGGCACCACGGAGAACACGCCGGGCTTGCCGGAGGAGCGGGCGTAGCCGAGCGCCATGTAGGCGCAGCCCTGCTCGTGCCGCGCGCCGATCAGCCTGATGCGGTTGGAATGGCGGGACAGCGCGTCGAACAGCCCGTAGGTCTGGGCGCCGGGCAGGCCGAACACCGTGTCCACGCCATGCCGCAGCAGCCCGTCCACGATCGCATCCCCGCCGGTCATCCGCGCCATGCCAAGCCTCCGTTTCGATAGGCGGGCAGGCTGGCATGGCGCGGGCCGACGGGGAAGGCGGTTACGGGCGAGGCCCACCCATCGGACCACCCATCGGCCCACCCATGGGGCCACCGGGCGGCGGCGGGGGCATGTCGCCGCGCATGTGCGGGCCGCGCGGGCCGCCGCGCTCATCCGGCGGCGGCGGGCGGAAGGCCAGCTTGGTCAGCGAGTTGGCGTCCGGCCCCAGCTCGCGGGCGGCCACCACCTTGCCGATCGCGCCGCTGAACCCGTCGCCGCGCACGAACAGCTTCTGGCCCACCGCCAGCTTGTCGGCCAGCCGCCCTGCCTCGGGCGGCGGCAGGCGGACGATGGTGCCGTCATCGAGCAGCACGCCGTTCGGTTCGCCGGCCACGCCGTGCAGCGTCGCCTTCACCGTGCCGCTCGCCTCGATCAGCGACTCCGGCCCGCGCGGGCGGCGGCCGCCGGCGGTGACGGTGGCGCCGGAGGCGTCGTTGGTGATGGACATCGCCGCCACCATCGGCGCGGCGCGCGCCTTCAGCCCATGGATGGTCACCGCGTCGCCCGGCCGCACCACGAACACCAGCTCGGTGGAGTTGTTGGGCGGGAAATGCACCTCGGTGCCGTCGGCCAGGATCAGCCCGTCCACGTCGCCCCGCGGGGTCAGGCTGTATTGCTGCACCTTGCCCTTCATCTCCGGCAGCTGGGCGGGGTCGTAGGCGCCGCTCATCTGGGCCAGCGCCACGCCGCCGCTGACGGCGAGGGTGGCGATGCCGGCCATGAGGGCGGGCTTGATGCGGAACATCGGGATTCTCCTCGGGCCGGGATTGGCCCTCGGAGGTGACTTTGCACACCCCGTGCCAGAGCATTATCCGCTGATTTTACTTGGTTTTTTCGCCGGCGGCCGGCGACGCGTCGTCCGGCTTGCCGACAGGCTCCGTCCGGTTTTCCGACAGGTCGATGCCCAGCCGCCGCGCCTTCTCGTACAGCGCCTGGCGATGGATGCCGAGCAGCCGCGCCGCCTCCGCCCGGTTGCCGCCGGCGCGCGCGAGGGCGCTGGTGATCATCTCCGTCTCCAGCCGGGCGACGGCGCCGGGCAGGTCGTCCGGTGCCGCGACCGGCGGTGGCGGGGCGGCGAGGAAGCCGAGATCGGCCGCGTCGATCACCGGCCGGCGGGCAAGTGCCGCGGCGCGCTCCATGGCGTTGCGCAGCTCGCGCACGTTGCCCGGCCAGGGATGGGCCAGCAGCCGTGCCGCCGCCTGGGGCGACAGCGCCCGGCCCCCCGCTTTCGTGATGGGCCCGTCGGCGCGGGCGAGGAAATGCTCGGCCAGCGGCAGGATGTCGGCGAGGCGGGCGCGCAGCGGCGGAAGCTCCAGCGGCACCACGCCGATGCGGTAGAACAGGTCCTCGCGGAACCGCCCCTCGCGCACCATGGCGGCGAGGTCGCGATGGGTGGCGGCGAGGATGCGCACGTCGATCGCCACGGGCTTGCCGCCCACCGGCGTCACCACCCGCTCCTGCAGCACGCGCAGCAGCTTGGCCTGCATGGCCAGCGCCATGTCGCCGATCTCGTCGAGGAACAGCGTGCCGCCATCGGCCTCGCGGAAGCTGCCGATCCGCTCGGCCACGGCACCGGTGAAGGCGCCGCGGGCATGGCCGAACAGCTGGCTCTCCAGCAGCTCGGCCGGGATGGCCGCGCAATTCACTGCCACGAAGGGCCGCGCGCCCCGGCGGCCATGGCGGTGGATGGCGCGGGCCACCACCTCCTTGCCCGTGCCGGTCTCGCCGGTGATCAGCACGGTCGTTTCGCGGTCGGCGAGCAGGCCGATGGATTTCTGCACGTCGCGCATGGCGGCCGAGCCGCCGACCATGTCCTGCTCGCCGGCCTCCGGGGCCGCGGCCGGAGCGGCCTGGGGCGCGGCGATCATGCGCGCCAGCAGGGAAGCGAGGTCGGCGCGACCCACCGGCTTGGCGAGGTGATCGACGGCGCCGAGGCGCATCGCCTCGATCGTGTTGGCGGCGGTAGGCACGGCGGTCAGCACCGCGACGGGCGGGCCGCCCCCGGCTTCGTGAAGATGCCGCAGCACCGCCATGCCGTCCTGGCCGGGCATGCGCAGGTCGAGCAGCACCGCGTCGATGCCGCCCTCGGCGAGGCGGGCGAGGCCGGCGGGCACGTCGCCGGCCTGTTCCGGCGCGTGGCCGAGATCGGACAGCGTCTCCGCGATGCCCTCGCGCAGCGCCGCGTCGTCGTCGATGATCAGGACGCGGGCCATGGGATCTCCAACGTGAACGCGGCGCCCTGGCCGTCGCCGCCATGATCGTCCACCACCAGCCTTCCGCCCTGCGCCTCCACCATCTCCCGCGCGATGGCGAGGCCGAGGCCGGTGCCGTCGGCGCGGGTGGTCACGAAGGGCTCGGTGAGGGTGTCGCGCACCGGCTCGGCCACGCCCGGCCCGGTGTCGCGCACCGACAGGCGCAGCACGCCGCCCGCGCGCCGACCGGCCAGCGTCACCGTGCCGCCCGGGGGCGTGTGGCGGATGGCGTTCTGCACCAGATTGTCCAGCGCGCGGCGTGTCATCGCGGGGTCGAGCCTGGCGGTCATATCGGGGCAATCGACGCGCAGGGTGCAGGCGGCGAGGTCGCGGTGCTCGGCGGCGCTGGCGGCGAGCAGGCCAGCGATATCGGCCGGTTCCGGCGCCGGCGCGCGGCGCTGGGTCATGCTCAGCAACTCGCCGCTCAGCCGGTCGAGCCGGGCGATCTGGGCGAGGATGGCCTCCAGCGCCGGCCCGCGCCGGGCGGGGTCGCCTTCCAGCGCGTTCTCCGCCTTCAGCCGCATCGCCGCGATCGGGTTGCGGATTTCATGCGCGACGCCGGCGGCCACCCGCCCCAGGGCGGCGAGGCGCTCGGACACCGCCACCCGCGCCGCGAGCTCGGCGGATTGCGCCCGCGCCTCGGCCAACCGCCCGCTCGCGGTGTTGAGCGCGGTGACGATGCGATCCAGCTCCGCCTCGCCGGTGGGGGCCAGATGCGGCAGCGCCGCGGCCTCCGGGGCGGCGAGGCCGGCGACCATGGCGGCGATGCGGCGGGACCACACCAGCAGCAGCCAGCCGATCCAGACGGTCATGCCCAGCATCAGCGCGAACAGCACGCCGAGCCCGACCCGCAGCGCGAAATAGCCGGCGGCGAGCGGCACGCGGACCAGCACCCAGGCGGCGAGGCCGGTGAGCGGGCCGGGCAGGGGGCAGGCCAGCAGCAGCGCCGTGTCGGTGCCCGAGACGCGCTGGCGGGACGTCGCCTCGGAGGCCACCGCCTCGCCCGCCACGGCATCCACCGCGCCGGCGAGTTCGGCCGGGGGCGCCGCGGTGAGCGTGCCCGCGCCCTGCTGCCAGATGCCGCCGGCGACACCCGTCTGGCCGATCAGCCCCGCCGTCACCACGTTGCGCAGATCGTCGCGCAGGGCCGCGTCCTCCTGCCCGCGTGCCGGGCCGTCCCAGCCGGCGCTGTAATAGGCGTAGCGGTCGGCGATGGCGTCGCAGGCCTGGGCCAGCGCCTGGTTGGCGCGGCCGGTCTGGGCGGCGCTGGATTCGCGGTACAGCCGTTCCAGCAGCAGCCCCACCACCAGCGCGGCGGTCAGCGACAGCAGCCAGAGGATCAGCAGCCGGGCGCGGAGCGAGGACACGATGGGGGATTAGCTGGCTATTCGCCGCTTGGGAAACCAGCCATGTCCCGGTCATCCGGCGGGGGACGCTTGCGCCCGCCGCCGGTGCGTCCAATCTGTCGCCGTTGCGCCCGACCAATGGGCCGGGCCCGGAGTGCGACACGATGACCCAGGCCACCGACCGAATCATGATGAACCGTGGGCTGCTCGCGGCCCCCCTCGCCGCGCTGCGCGTGGCCGACCCGCTGCGCCACCTGCTGCTTTCCCGCGTGCTGCCGGTGGTCGCGGAGGCCGAGGCCGAGGTGCTGGTGGTCGATCTCGAACCCGGCGAGAAGCCGCCCGTCGCGCCCACCCAGGGGTGCGCCCTGCTGGTGCTGAGCGACGATCCCGCCGTGCTCGCCATGCCCGGCCTGGCCGGGGTGCTGCCGCGCAGCGCCTCGGCCGCCCAGGTGGCCGCCGCGGCGGCGGCGCTGGGCGAGGGGC